>NZ_CP016027.1:1200000-1500000 GCF_001663815.1 Halothiobacillus diazotrophicus | reverse complement strand
ATCGTGCTACTTTTAACGGTTGAGATTTTGCCCCTCGAGTGGGGCGGGATGGATCATTACAGGTTTTAGGGGGCCTTATGCAGGCAACGCGAATTGCATTTATCGGCGGTGGCAACATGGCGACCGCGATCATCGAGGGCGTGCGCCGCAATCAGGCGGGCGCCGCAACACATGCCGAGCCGCCTGTCGTGGTTGTTGCCGATCCGACGGCGGCCCGTCGGGAGGCGCTGGCCAGCCTGTACGCCGTCGAGACGGCAGAGGACAATCGCTCGGCAATTATTGGTGCGGATGTGATTGTGTTGGCGGTCAAACCGAATCAGATTCAGTCTGTCTGCGCCGAGATTCAGCCCGTCCTGCAGGCGAATCAGCTGGTGGTTTCCGTCGCGGCCGGTATTGGTGGCACGGTGTTGCAGCGCTGGCTGGGTGGTCATGTGGCCGTCGTGCGCGCCATGCCCAATACGCCGGCGATGGTCGGGTGCGGTGCCACAGGGTTGTATGCGGATCCCGCGTTGACCCCGACGCAGCGGAGTCTGGCCGAGTCGTTGTTGCGATCGGTCGGGTTGGTCGTCTGGATCGACTCGGAAGCCGACATGGACGCGGTGACGGCGCTGTCCGGCAGTGGGCCGGCCTACGTGTTTCTCGTCATGGAGGCGATAGAGTCGGCCGCCCGAACGTTGGGTCTGTCCGCCGAGACGGCGCGCCTGCTGACGCTGGAAACGGTGTACGGCGCGGCGCGCCTGGCGATGTCGGCGGACGAGTCGCCGGCACAGCTCCGGGCGCGCGTGACCTCGCCGAACGGTACCACAGAACGCGGTATAGCTGCGCTCGAGACGGCAGATCTGCGCGGCGCCTTCCTCAAGGCGTTGACGGCGGCGCATGCGCGAAGCCAGGAACTTGGCCGGGATCTGGCCGGGGAGGCATCCCGATGAACGGCAGCTTTGGCGATCCGGTGCTGTTTCTGGTTCGGACATTGTTCGAACTGTTGATTTTCGTTGTGTTGATCCGCTACTTTCTGCAGCTGTTCCGGGCCAATTTCTTCAATCCGGTGACGCAGTCGATCGTCAAATTGACCAATCCGGTGCTCTCGCCATTGCGTCGTATCCTGCCGAAAACCGGTCGGCACGATCTGGCGGCGCTGTTGGTTGCGCTGGTATTGATCGTCCTGATGGTCTGGGTGCTGGCGTCGATGAAAGGGTTGCCGATTTCCGGCGCGGCGTTGTTCGTCAATGCGTTGTACTTCACGTTCCTGATGGTGACGGACTTGTTCTTCTGGACAATTCTGTTGCGGGCCGTGGCGTCCTGGATCGGCAATACGCAGTCCCCGGCGGTCGCATTGCTCGAGGATCTGACGGATCCGTTGTTGCGGCCTATTCAGCGGATGTTGCCGCCACTGGGCGGGATTGACCTGAGCCCCCTGGCCGTGTTGCTGCTGATCCAGGTCCTGCAGATTACGGTTGGCAACCTGCTGCTGGGCTAGGTGTGATGGCGAGGCGCCCGGGTACCGGTGATTCTGTGCGGTTTTCCGGTTGGCGTTGTCCGTTTTGTCTCTGTTTCGGTGGCGATCAAGGTCTGGTTGCCATCCTCTCGAATCATATTGCAGGGTATTTCGATTGACTGATTCCTCCAAAAAAGGGCTGGATCTGCGGAGAAACCATTCCGTGGGCATTGTTCAGCCGCAGATCGCCCGCTTTCAGGAGCCGTTGGCGCTGGACTGCGGACGGACGCTCGCGTCCTACGACATCGTCTACGAAACCTACGGGCAGATGAATGAGGCCCGGGACAACGCCATCCTGATTTGTCACGCCCTCTCGGGGGATCACCATGCCGCCGGCTACCATGCCGAAACCGATCGCAAACCCGGTTGGTGGGACTCGGCCATCGGTCCGGGTAAGCCGATCGACACCAATCGGTTTTTCGTGGTGAGTCTGAACAACCTGGGCGGGTGCAAGGGGTCGACCGGTCCGCTGAGTATCGACCCGGCAACGGGCAAGCCCTATGGACCGGACTTCCCCATCGTGACGGTGCAGGATTGGGTGCACGCGCAATATCGGTTCATGCAGCGATTGGGCATCGATCGCTGGGCTGCCGTCATCGGCGGGAGTCTCGGCGGCATGCAGGTGCTTCAATGGGCGATCACGTATCCGGATGCCTTGGCGCATGCCATCGTGATTGCGGCGGCGCCGAAGCTGTCCGCCCAGAACATCGCCTTCAACGAGGTGGCCCGTCAGGCCATCATTACCGACCCGGATTTCCATGGCGGGCGTTATGCGGAATACGGCACCATTCCCCGGCGGGGCTTGATGCTGGCGCGCATGCTCGGCCACATCACCTACCTGTCGGACGATGCCATGCGGGCCAAGTTCGGACGGGAGCTGCGCGGCGGCCAGATTCAGTATGGTTTCGATGTGGAATTCCAGGTGGAAAGCTACCTGCGATACCAGGGCTCGAGTTTCGTTGATCGCTTCGATGCCAACACCTACCTGCTGATGACCAAGGCGCTGGATTATTTCGATCCCGCCCATGGTTTTGGCGACGACCTCTCGGTGGCGCTGGCGTCGGTGAAGGCCTCCTGTCTGGTTGTGTCCTTTACGTCGGACTGGCGTTTCTCCCCCGGCCGTTCCCGCGAGATCGTCCAGGCGCTGCTGGCGGCGGGCAAGCGCGTCTCCTACGCCGAAATCGAGTCCAATCATGGGCACGACGCCTTTCTGGTCACGATTCCCTATTACCACCGGGTGCTGGCTGGTTACCTGGCGCAGATTGAAGGGGGTAGCGTCGCATGATTCGGCCCGATTGGCATATCGTTGAGGAATGGATCGCCCCGGGACGTCGGGTGCTGGATCTGGGCTGTGGGGATGGGGCGTTGTTGGGACACCTCATCGATACGCGGCAAATCGTGGGCGTGGGGCTGGAGTTGGAAGACGATCATGTGGCCGCGTGCATCGAGCGGGGCATCAGCGTGATTCAGGAGGATCTGGATACGGGGATCAGCGACTGGTTCACGCCGGATTCCTTCGATTACGTCATCGTGAGTCAGACCATCCAGGCCATTCGTCATCCGGAGCGGTTGTTGGTGGATATGTTGAAAATAGCTCGTGAGGGGATCGTGACATTTCCCAACATGGGGTACTGGCGCAATCGCGTTCAGCTGGGGCTGCTCGGCCATATGCCGATCAATCGGGCGCTGCCGAATCCCTGGTACAACACGCCGAATATCCATCTCTGTACCCTGACGGATTTCGAAGCGCTCTGTGACGAATTGGGTATCGATATCCTCGATCGGGCGGTCGTCGACCGCGCACGTCGGGAATCGCCCCTGCTGCGCGCCTTGCCCAACTGGTTCGGCGAGCACGCCATCTACCGGATACGTCGCCGGGACTAATACGCGTTGGCGCTGGTTTTTCGCTGGCTTAGAAGAGCTTGGCGCGCTTGAACAGATAGATCAGCAGGATGCCGATGGCGATCAGGATCAGGGTGAACGCGGAAAACGCCCAGGATGGGCTCTGATTGCCGGGAATACCGGCAATGTTGACCCCGAACAACCCCGTGATGAAGGTCAGCGGCAGGAAAATCGCCGAGAGAGCCGTCAGGAAGGTCAGTTGCTTGTTCAGTTCGTTGTTCGAGCGGGTCTGCATCTGTTCTTGAATGATGCGCATCTGGTCGCGTGAGGCGTCCAGCACTTCGATGTAACGGGTCAGTCGGTTTTCCGCCTCGCGCAGGCGCTGGACCGAGCCCTTCTTTAGCCAACCCAGATGACTGCCAATAACGGACATCAGGGCGTCACGCTGCGGGCCGAGATAACGCCGCAATGTCAGGATCATGGTGCGCAGGTCGGCCAGATCGCGGTCGGAAACCGGTTCGGTCTCGTCACTTTTGAGCATGGCCTTCTCGTAGTTGTCCGTCAGCTCGTCGATTTCCTCGATCGTGTCGAGCATGTTGTCGTTGAGCAGCTCCACCAGCCGGGTCACGAACTGGCCGGCATCCTTGGGGGCATTGTTGGTTTCCATATCGCGTTGCAGCGTGTTCACGGCCCGCAAAGAACGCATGTAGGTGCTGATGATGCGTCGGGGCGTGATCCACAGCCGAATGCCGACCATGTCGTCCGGCTCCTGGCCGGGGTTGTGGTTGATGCCGCGCAGGGTCAGGAGCAGGCCCTGGTCCAGAATCAAGGCGCGGGGCCGGGTGACTTCCGCGAGCAGGGTGTCCTGAATCGTGATGTCCAGATCCGCCTGCGCGCGAATCCACTCGTGGGTCTCGGGTTGCGAGAAATTCAGGTGCAACCAGACGGGGCCCGCGCTCGGCGTTTCGTCCGAGAGTGGCAGCAGTGCCGCCTGCCCGTCACCCAGCATTCGCCATGTGTAAAAATCTGTCGTCATCAGTTATGTCGCCCCGGAGACGTGATCAGCGTTTGACCGCCCGGTGAATGGTGTAGTCCCGCCCCTGCTTGATCTTGTCATAGTTGCCGAACTGTTCCTGAAAGGTGCGCTTGAAGTAATCCCGCAGCCCGTTGATGCTCACGAACCAGATGTCTCCGCCCGGATGCAGGGCCTGCCAGGCATCGAACAGCATGATGGACCAGAGTTCCTTGCCGACCTTGGCGGGAACGTTTGAAACGATCTGGTGCACCTGGGTGCCCTGAATGGCGGAGAGTCCGTTGCTCAGCTTGACCGTGGCGTTGGCAAGCCGATTGCGGGCGGCATTGGCGGTTGCGTATTCGCAGGCGACGAAATCCTTGTCCAGGAGGATGACCGAAGCCTGCGGTTCCGCCTTGGCCAGCGTCAGGCCGATTGGCCCATAGCCACAGCCCAGATCGACGATTGTCTGTCCCGGCTCGGGTGCGGTGAGGAACTCAAGCAGCAGCAGGGTACCGTCATCGATTTGCCTGGGGGAAAACAGACCCCAGGTGGAGTGCAGGTCGAGCGATTGCCCCATCAGCGTGACCCGTTGCGTGAGGTCGGTACGAAGCTGGGCGATTTCTTGGGCGGATGGTTTCATGATCGGAGGGTGCGCGCTGACGTATTTCTGTCGTAATAAACGGGATTCTAGCGCGAAAGCGCTGGTGTCGCCGGGTTGTTTTGGTCCGTGGCCGTCTTGGGCGTCGATCATTCCGCTGGGCGAATGCGGTCCGGTTGGCAGTCGAGGCAGAGCCCGTGCAATTCGATCGATTGCTGGAATGTCGAGAATTGCTGTCGTTGGGCAATCCCAGCCAACAGAGCATTGAGTTCGTCGCTGGATTGTTCGCGGATCGTCCCACAGCGGTCGCAAATCAGCATGATTGCCTGATGCGGGGCTTCCGGGTGGCTGCAGCCCACAAATGCGTTCAGGCTCTCGATGCGATGAATCAGGCCGTGGGCGAGGAGGAAATCCAGGGCGCGGTATACGGTTGGGGGTTTGACCGAATTGCCTTCCCGGGAAAGTCGACTGATCAACTCATAGGCCTTGGTGCCCTCGTGGTCGGCCCATATTTCCATCAGCACGGCTCGGCGGATGGCTGTCAGGCGGGCACCGCGTGCCAGGCAAACGGCTTCGGCATGGGCGATTGCCGTCGGGGCGCATTGTTGATGGTTGGAGCAGGGCACGATACGAACCTTCGATCAGTGGGTCACTCCCGGATTGTACGCCGGTCCGGACGGAAAACCCGAGTCCCTGTCGTGATTGCGATCAAGGGGCTCGGTTCCGTATTGCCCGTTTGGCCGCGGGGTATCGAACCCAAGCGATTCTGGGGTTTTATTAAAACTATTGATGATATGGGTATTGAATTTGCTCATGAGGCAAACCAAGATAAAAAGATACAGGAGCCGAATTTACGGCCGGCCCGCAATGGGCCGAAAACGATAACAAACGCCAAGAGAGTGCAGTCATGAAAAATCAGTTCGTGCGTTCGGCCACGCGTCGACGTTTTCTGAAAGCGATGGGCGGGTTTGCGATCCTCCCGTTGCCGTACGCTTCGCAGGTCTTTGCCGAGGAGCAGATGGTGCTCGCCGGCCCCAAGGTGCCAGATATCGCGGCCACCCCCCTTTCCAGCAAGGTTTACTGCGTGATTTCGCCCTGGGGGTTTCCGTCCGCCGAGAACCAGGGAATGATGAGCAACGTGACGTTCGTGACGACGCAAAAGGGCGTCGTGGTCATCGATAGCGGGGCCTCCAAGCAAATCGGGGAAATGGCGCTTCGGCAGATTCGCAAGATTACGGATGCGCCGGTGGTGGCGGTCATCAATACGCACTATCACGGCGATCATTGGCTCGGTAACCATGCCTTCGTCGAGAGCAACCCGGACGTGCCGATCTATGCGCACGAGAAGACGGCTTCGGCGATCAAGACCGGCCAGGGGCAGTTCTGGAGTCATCTGATGGAACGGGCAACGGGGAACGCGACGCTGGGTACCGTGGTCACGCCACCGAACAAGACGGTTTCCCATGGCGACGTGCTGGACTTCGGGGATACGAAGATCAAGGTGCATTTTTACGGAACGGCGCACACCCCTTCGGACATCAGTCTCGAGCTGGTCGGGGAGAACATCGTCCACGTGGGCGACGTAGCGATGGATCGGCGGATTGCCTTTATGGATGACGGCAGTTTCCGGGGAACCTTCAAGAATTACGATGCCCTGGAGGCAGCGGTTCCCGATGCGTTGTGGGTGCCCGCGCACGGTCAACCCGGCAAGCAGGTCCTGGTGCGGAATCGAGAGTTGTTCGAGGGGATCTATCAGTCTGCTGAGCGGGCTGTGAAGGAGTTTGCAGGGCCCAATGCCGCGAAGGAATATGCCTTGAGTGACCCGCGGGTGCAAAAGTATGCCAAGCAGACCAAGGGGTTTGACGAAAATATCGGTAAATACGCTTCTCTGGCCTACCTCGAGGCAGAGTCCGCTTCCTTCTGAACATTCGGCTGGGCAATTTTCGTGCAAGGCGCGTTCAATTGCATGATTTTAATGCATTGAAATATAAGGTTATTAAATATAAGTAAAATTGTAATAGAGCGGACCAATGGCTGCATCAAACATGACGATTAGGCGATTTGCGGCGCGGTAGGCTAAAACCGCATTTCTTCCGATGGTTTGTTGCTTAGGAGTGATTCATGTCTGAGTGTTCTCCGGTTCGTCCACTGTGGCCCCCTGTCGTGGCGGGTGTGGTACTGGGTCTGGTTCTGATTCTTACTTTTGTGCTCGTCGGTAATGGCGTAGGTGCATCGGGCACGTTCGCGCGGATTGCCGCCTGGTTCGGCATGCAGGTGGCGCCTTCCGCCATCGAATCGAACGGTTATCTGGGGGGTATGGTGGCGCACAATGCCAATCCCCTAGCCAACTGGATCGTGGTCGAGGTGGTTGGTGTCGCGATCGGTGCCCTGCTTGCCGCGGTAGGTGCGGGCCGATTCAAGGTCAAGATCGACGTCGGTTCCGGCAAGATTTCTCCCAAGACACGTCTGATCCTCGCACTGTTGGGCGGCGTGTTGGCCGGTTTTGGCTCCCGTCTTGCGGCAGGATGTACCAGTGGCGTCGGACTCTCCGGTACCGCCATGCTGGGTATCGGCGGTTTCGTGTTTCTGATTGTCTTCTTTGTCGTCGGTCTGGGTATGAGCGCGTTGATGCGGAGGGTCTGGTGATGGATTACGGTGTAGCGGGTACGGCGTTAGCCTCCGGTATTCTTTTCGGTTATGTCCTGGAGCAGGCGGGATTTGGTTCTCCCTGCAAATTGACGGCACAGTTCCGCCTGACCGACTGGTCCGTGTTCAAGGTCATGTTCACGGCAATTCTTGTGGCAGCGGTCGGGATTCTGCTCCTTCAGACGCAGAACTACTTCGGCTCGCGGGGATTCTTCGTTCCGACGACCTATCTGTGGGCGACGGCCCTGGGTGCCGCCCTGATCGGCGCCGGATTTGCCGTCGGCGGCTATTGCCCCGGTACGTCGGTGGTCGGTTTCGTTTCGGGTCGAATCGATGGTCTGGTGTTCATGTTGGGGATGGTCATCGGTATTTTCGGTTTCGCCGGTGTCTACGACACTGCCTTCATCCACGCAGTCATGAATTCGGCGAAGATCAGTGAAAAAACCTTGCCGGCCCTATTGGGCGTCTCCCCGTGGGTAGTTCTCGTGGGGATGGTGGTGCTCGCCGGGATCGGCTTCTGGCTCGGCAGAACACTCGAAGGGCGGAGTCATGGCGTTTATACCGCGGAAGACATCGTCACCGGGGAAGATCCTGCCGATGATCCGGTCGAGGGCGGCAGTGCTGTGCGTGGACCTCTGGGCGTCAGTGCGGCTCCTTCTGTTCACTAATTAAGCTCCGGGTGGCTGATTGGCCGTCCGCGTCTTCGTGTCGTCTTGATAGATCCAAATAATATTAGGGAGTGGTCCGATTCATGAAAAACGAAAATTCACGTGTAGCGAAAAAATCTCGTCGCCTGTTGACGGCATCGATCCCGGCTTTGGCCGTGGCCATCTCCGGTGCAGCAAGTCTGCCCGCCCCCATCGATGCGCTTTCCCCGATCTCATCGGCACATGCGCAGAGCGGCAATCCCTGTGCCCCCAGCCGCGGTGGTAATCCCTGTGCCCCCAGCCGTGGCGGCAATCCCTGCGCCCCGGCCAGCCGTGGCGGCAATCCCTGCGCGCCGGCCAGCCGTGGCGGCAATCCCTGCGCCCCGGCCAGCCGTGGCGGCAATCCCTGCGCGCCGGCCAGCCGTGGCGGCAATCCCTGCGCCCCGGCCAGCCGCGGCGGTAATCCCTGTGCCCCGGCCAGCCGTGGTGGCAATCCCTGCGCCCCGGTCAGCCGCGGTGGCAATCCCTGCGCGCCGGCCAGTCGTGGCGGTAACCCCTGCGCGCCCGGCCGTAATTGAGTCAGGAGACACCGCTCTTTTGGGATGAATGCGGGTGGCCCCGCATGGACCGATCCCTCCTGGCGGTGTCGAGCGCGCGACGGATGACGACGATCAGCCCAAACCGGATCGAACCGGCGACTTTGGTCGACTGGGTGGCGGCGGGTAGTGAGGTTTATTCCGCGTGGCTGAAATCGCTGCCGGAAACCGATTTCGAGGAACTGCTCGAGGTCGCGGATGAGTTCTATCGTCTGCAGCATGCGTTGGCCCAGGACGGTTTGACGATTCTCACGGAACTCTTGCGCGATGAGTCGGATGCCCCGCTCGTGCGGTGGCAACACTATCCCGAGGGCGATGTCGAGGATCCCGTGACCGGTGCCATGTATTACTACCACGCGCACGACCCGGTAGAACGACCCGAAGAAGAGCACGGGCATTTCCATCTGTTTGTTCGTCCGAGTTCCTCGTCGGGGTTCAGCCATGTTGTCGGATTGTCACTCGATGCGCTGGGACGGATTCGGACGGCATTTACCACCAACCGTTGGGTGACGGATGAATGCATACGACCCGCGGATGAGGTGCTGGCGATGGTGCCGGAGGGGTTCGTGATTGATCGGGCAAGGCCCTCGTGGCTGCTCTCGCGTTGGTTGATGGCCGTGCCTCGTTTGATCTGGCCGCAGCTCGTTCGTCTGCTCCGTGATCGCGACGCGGCGCTGGCCTGGTCGGGCGATTCCCCGTTGTCAGAGGACGTGAGTGAGGACCGCGCTCTCCAGGTGTTGAGCGAGGAGGGTGTCGACCTGATGACGGTGTTGTCTCTGATACAGCAGGAGGCCATATCCCGTTATCAGCCATAAGTAAATGTATTTGGTGCGCTGCGATTTGCTGTGCTCTTATGAGTTAGTTTGTTAGGAATGCTATTCGATGGCGAGGTAGGGGTGCGCAATCGACCGCTGCCGTTTTAATGTAGAAGAAGGAGTTGATGCTAATGAGCTTTAAAAAGAGTTTTGTCTTTGTCCCGGTGGTTTTTGCCGCTGCGATGGGTGCGCAGAGTGCTTTCGCGCTTGAAGTCCCGGGTCCGCTGGTTGATCCGGCTTGGCTGAACGCTCATCTGAACGACGTCAAGGTACTGCAAGTCAGTGGCCCCCTTAAGGCATTCACCACGGCACCTGAAATCAAGAAAGAAGACGGCAAGACAGTGGTCATGGATGTTTCAGGGCATATCCCGGGAGCCTCTTTCGTCGATTTCAAGAAAATCCGTGTGACCAAGGATGTCGATGGCAAGAAGGTCAAGGGCATGATCCCCGACAAGGCGGCCTTCGAGGCGCTGGCGCAATCCTGGGGCGTGAACAAGGACGAGCCGATCGTGATCGTTCCCAAGGGCCTGTCGACCGGGGATGTGGATGAGGCGACCCGCCTGTATTGGCAGTTCAAATACTACGGTCAGAAGAACATGGCCATCCTGAACGGCGGCATGGCGCAATGGCTGGCCGATGGCATGCCGGTTGCGACCGACAATCCGGACGTCAAGCCGGGCGACTGGGTCGCCAAGGGCGAGGACAAGAAGATTCTGGCGACCTACAAGGAAGTCAAGCATGCCGTGGACCATCCGGGTTCTGTACAGCTGGCCGATGCCCGTCCGGCCAACCAATACATGGGCGTGTTCACCAAGAAGGGCGAGAAGTCCGGTCACCTGGAAGGTGCCAAGAACATGTCGCCCGATTTGTTGACGACCGCCGATGGTGCTTCTGCGCGTTTCCTGCCGAAGGCCAGCTACGTGTCGATGATGAAGAAAGTCGGCCTGAGCCCGAACAAGAGCACTATCGATTACTGCAATACCGGGCACCTGGCATCCGGTCTGTGGTTCGTCACGCATGAAATCGTCGGCGACAAGAAAGCCCGCCTGTACGACGGTTCCCTGGTCGAATACAGCATGTACGACGGTGCCAAGACGGTCGATACGGCCAAGCTCGGCAAATAAGCCCGTTACCCGGTCACCGGTGTGACGATGACAAAGGCCCCGCATGCGGGGCCTTTGTGTTGCCGGTATCGAACGATTTCAGCCGTGCGTGTGGTGTATACGTTCTACGAGGGCCTGTTCACACTAAATTCAAATCAGCGCTGGAGCCCCAACACGGGCCAGGCAAGGCGCGAGGAGAGCGGTTTGGTTATTCCAAATGAACGACGAGCAACGCCGCATGGCCCGTTTTGGGGCCCAGCCCGAAGGGACGGGGCCGTTTTTTCCCGGAACAAGGCGCGGAGCATTGGGCGCGGTGTGCTTTATGCACACAAGCGAAATGCAACGCAGTTCCGGGAAAAAACGGCCTACGTCGTTGGTTTGGATTTAGTGTGAACAGGCCCTAGCAGTACCGGAACGACCGGTGTCGAGAATCTCTGGTCGTGGCTCAGGACGGCAGGATGCGGCATCCGGGTAACTATCTGCGGCAACCAGTGTCGAATATGCATGAGGTTGTCCGGCGATGAATCGTTCTGCGTACTGCGGTCTTCGGGTCTCCGGTTGAGTATGACTGCGGCAATCGGGATGCCCCGGCGATCCAGTGCTTCCATACTGGCAAACAGGCCGCTGAGCGTGCCGAGACGATCCGGAGCCACCAGAATGACCGGCAGTCGGGTGTGGCTTGCCAGCGCCAGCCCCAGGGCGTCTTCGGTGAGCGGAGACATCAGGCCGCCCGCGCTCTCGATGAGCCACAGGGCGTCGTTGGGCTGACGGGTGTCGTTCGGGGCGGGGAGCAGCGGCGCGATATCATGGGCGAACTCGAGACGTCGGCCTTCGTGCCGGGCCGCTTCGGGGGCGGCAAGGGGGGCGAGGAAGCGCAATGGGCAAACGGTTTCCAGCGATTCGCTCCGTCCGGCCGCGTTCCAGAGGGCGGTTGCGTCGGCTGGAATGTACGTCCCTTCCTGATTGGCGCAACCGGTTTCTATCGGCTTTCGGGCGCGTACGCGGTGACCGGCCGCACGGAGGGCTTCGATAATCTGGCAGCCGATGAAGGTTTTTCCGACGCCGGTGTCGGTGCCGAGCATGACCCAGCCGGTGGCATGCGTGTCTGCCATCAGGGTTGGACCGTGCCTCATGCCAGGGCGGTGTTTCCCGTCAGCCGGTGGTAGGCCTCCAGATAGCGGGCCCGGGTCTGGTCCACGATGTCCTCCGGGATGGCCGGGCCGGGCGCTGTCTTGTTCCAGTCGAGGGTTTCCAACCAATCGCGGATGAATTGCTTGTCGTAGGAAGGCGGGCTGATGCCGACCCGATACTGATCGACAGGCCAGAAGCGCGAGGAATCCGGCGTGAGCGCTTCGTCGATGAGGTACAGCGTTCCCTGATCGTCGAGTCCGAATTCGAACTTGGTGTCGGCGATGATGATGCCGCGTTCGAGCGCATAATCCGCCGCCTCCCGGTACAGGCGGATCGCCGTGTCCCGTACCTGCTCGGCGAGTGCTTGCCCGAGCAGGGCGACGGTGGCGTCGAAATCGATATTTTCGTCGTGGTCGCCCACGGCCGCTTTCGTCGCCGGCGTGAAGATCGGTTCCGGGAGCTTGGCGGCCAATGGGAGGCCAGCCGGTAGCCGGATGCCGCAGACGGCACCAGTGGCAAGGTAGTCCTTGTAGCCGCTGCCGATCAGGTAACCGCGAACAACGGCTTCGATCGGTAGCGCCTTGAGTCGGCGCGTCACCAGACTGCGCCCTTGTAGCTGGGCGCGCTCGGTGGGATCCGGCACGATGGCTTCGAGCAACTGATCGTCCAGAAGCTGGTTCGGCACAATGTTTTTCGTACGATCGAACCAAAAGCGGGAAATGGCCGTCAAAACCCGGCCCTTGTCCGGAATCGGCGTGGGCAGGATGACATCGAAGGCGGAAATCCGATCCGTCGTGACAATCAGTAATCGCTGCGCATCGATTGCATACAGGTCGCGAACCTTGCCCCGATGCAGCAAGGTCAGTTGACTGAGATTCGACTCCAGGAGGGCGTTGGGTGTTGGTAACATGGCCTGTTTAATAGTTAGGTTGTTAATATTTTCGAGCCGAGCTCGAATCGATCGTCTATTGTACGGGATGATTGGCGCGGGAAGCGTCCTGATGTGAAAGGAACGGATGTCGGACGGTCGGATTGGGGCAGTGTGCTGTGGTGGCGAGAGGAAAATCAAGGTCATGATCAAGAAAATTCTGGTGGCGGTCGCGTTGATTCTGGTGGCTTTCCGTGCAGAAGCGGGCTTTACCCTGCCGTACGGGACCCAGGGCAACGAACTCGACGTGACGGTCATCGGGGAAAAGAATACCCAGGGCCCATTGGTGTTGTGGTTCAGCAACCAGTATGGGGAGACGATCGGCGAAGTCGCCCTCGCGCACGCTCTGGCACGCCGCGGTGCTACCGTCTGGATGGTCGACCTGCTCAACTCGCTGTTGTTGCCGCGTTCGAACAATTCGGTTCGGGATTTGAACGGGCACGGCGTCAGAGCCTTGATCGAAGCCGGGGTCAAGACCGGCCGCCCCGTGGCCCTGTTCGGACTCGACCGCATGGCGGTGCCGATTTTGCGGGGACTGCGCCTGTGGCAATCCGAGGCGAAGGATGTCCATGCCGTGACCGGAGCCATCCTGCTCTTCCCGAACCTCTATCGAGGGACACCTGTGGCCGGGCAGGAGCCGAGCTTTCTCGGTATCGTGTCTGCGACGAACATGCCCGTCATGGTTCTCGAGCCGCAGTACGGTGTAAACCGCAACCGTCTCGGATCGTTGCTCGATACCCTGCAGGCTGCTGGCAGCCCGACCTATGGCTGGATCATTCCCGACGTGCGCGACTATTTCCCGCTGCACCTCAAGACACCTCAGAACGATACGCTCAAGAATCTGTCGGGCCTGATGAAACCCCAGGAAGCCCGGGCCATGCAGGAATTGCCTGACCAGATGCTCCGCAGTATCAAAATGCTGGCCGATGCCCCGCATCCGAATGGGGTGCTGCCCGTTGACGAGGCACTGGAAAAACCGATCGAACAGCAATTCGGCCTGATCAAGGTTGCCCCCAAAAAAGCCCCCAATTTCGCCCTGCCGGACCTGAGCGGGCAGGTTCGGCGCCTGGATGGCGGTTCTGCTGCCGATCACTCCGCGGTGACGATCGTCAATTTCTGGGCAACCTGGTGTCCGCACTGCATCGAGGAGATTCCGTCGTTGAACGACCTGTCCAAGCAATATCCGCCCAACAAGTTGCGGGTACTGTCGATCAACTTCAAGGAATCCCATGACCATGTGGCGGACTTCATGAAGAAGTTCGACGTATCGTTCCCGGTACTGATCGATCGGCAGGGCGATGTGGCCGCCCAGTGGGGGGCCTTCGCCTTCCCCAGCTCCTTTATCGTCGATAACCAGGGGCGGATCCGTTACTCCGTAAATGCTGCGATCGACTGGACGACGCCAAAGGTGAAAGCCATCATCGACCAGCTGATTCAGGAGGAGGCATCGGGAAAATCGCCGTAATGTCGACGACGGGATCAGCGGTCCGATAACCGGGTGGCGAATCCGACGCCCGGTTTCGAATGACGGGCGCCTGCGGTAAGATCGGCCCCTTTCCTGAAACGGCAGTTGGGGTTGCAGATGCGTGTATTGGGTGTTGAAACATCCTGTGATGAGACGGCGATCGCCATCTACGATACCGAAGCCGGGTTGCTGACCAATCGGATTCACTCGCAGACCGATGTCCATGCCTGCTACGGCGGCGTCGTGCCCGAGCTCGCGGCGCGGGACCACGTCCGCAAGCTCCCGCTGCTGTTTGCGGCCGCGATGGCAGAGTCGGGTCTGTCCCGCGACATGATCGACGGGGTCGGCTATACGGCCGGGCCGGGGCTTCAGGGCGCCCTGATGACCGGTGCGGCTTTCGCCAAGGGCTTGGCGCGGGCGCTCGGTCGTCCCGCCTTGGGGGTGCACCACCTCGAAGGGCATCTGCTGGCCTCCCTGCTGGAGATACCGGCCCCCACTTTCCCGTTTTTGGCGATGCTGGTTTCCGGCGGTCATACGCAATTGATCGCGGTGGCTGGCGTTGGGGACTATGTCCTGTTGGGCGAGAGTATCGATGATGCCGTCGGGGAGGCCTTCGACAAGTCGGCCAAGTTGATGGGATTGGGTTATCCCGGCGGTGCTGCGCTCTCGCGTCTGGCTCAGCAGGGGCGCCGGGATGCGATTCATTTTCCTCGTCCCATGGTTGACCGACCGGGTTTGACATTCAGTTTCAGTGGGTTGAAAACTGCCGTGGCGAATGCCGTCGCCGCTGGGTCGGATCATGCGGACGTGGCTGCGTCGTTCGAACAGGCCGTTATCGATACGCTGGTGATCAAGATTCGTCGGGCCCTGGACCAGACGGGCTATGACCGACTGGTGCTGGCTGGCGGCGTGGCTGCGAACCGGCCACTCCGCGAACGGCTTCGGCAAGTCATGGCGGAGCGCGGCGGCGCCGTGTTCTATCCGGCCCCGGAATTATGTACGGACAATGCCGCGATGATCGCGCTGGTGGCGGCATTGCGCCTGGAGGCCGGGGAGTCGGATGCCGCGGCTGGATTCTCCGTGCGGGCACGCTGGCCCTTATCCGAATTGCGCCCACTGCATGAGGCCCCAGTCGCCTCTTGATTGGCGAACCTTGACGCGCCCGCCTGGGGTCGAGCGGACGCGGTTACTGGCTGGATTCTTCCTGGCCGGACGCTTCCTGGCTCGATGTGGGGCTGGCGGGCGCGTTGGATTTCGCGTGGGATTTCGCGTGGGATTTCGCGTGGGATTTCGCGTGGGATTTCGCGTGGGATTTCTGGCCAATGCGGGGTTCCTCGCCACGGAGCAACCGGCGAATGTTCTGGCGGTGGCGGTAGATCAGGGCAATGGACATCAGGTTGATGGCCAACAGGATGGGCGGGCTGCCGAAATAAACGGAGGTCAGGGCCGCCATGATCGCTGCAGCGATGGCTGCTGCTGATGAGTAGCGGGTGATTTTGGCGACGAGGAGCCACGTCCCCACTGCGAGCCCGCCGATGATCGGGTTGAGGCCAAGCAGGGCGCCGGCAGCCGTGGCCACGCCTTTCCCGCCTTTGAAGCCGAAAAATATCGGAAAGAGATGTCCGATGAAGGCAAACAGGGCGGCGACGGCCAGCGCTTCGTCGGGGGCGCCGAGTGCGCGGAGCAGCAGGACGGGAGCCAAACCTTTGCCCAAGTCGCCCAGCAACGTGAAGATGGCCGCTTTCTTGCCACCCAGACGCAGTACGTTGGTTGCGCCGGGGTTGCCGGAGCCGGCCTGTCGCGGATCGGGGAGTTTGAAGATTCGTGCAACAATGACGGCCGAGGCGATGGAGCCAATCAGGTAGCTGGCGACGGCAATGCCGATGAGGCTGGGCCAAGATGAAAAATGCACGATAACTTCCCGGGTATGACGATGAATGACAGGCGCGCATCATTATCACGAGTTTGGTTCGCAAAGCGCAAATGACAGATTTCTTGAAGGCGGCGCCAGAAGCGCCGGATTGGGTGGTTCTGGTGTCGGGCTGGTCGTTCGGCTCGGACATGTGGCAGCCGGTGCGGGATGCACTCGTGGTACGCGGGATTCCGCCCGAGCGAATTCTCTGTGTCGATTGGTATGCGCTGGGGTGCTGGCTTTTTGACGCGGGGGCGCCCTGTCCGGTGCCGCCGTCAGCGCTCGGCGGTACGTCGGTCTGGTGCGGATGGTCGTTGGGCGGCAGCCTGGCGCTGGAAGCGATGGGGCAGGGGGCCATCGTCCCCAGGAAGTTGATCGTGCTTTCCACGACTCCGCGACATTTGTCGGAGGATGATGTGTGGCCAGGACTTTCCGTGGCACTTTGGCGGAACTTGCGACGCGCCGTGCGGCGCGATTTAGATGCGGCGCTGGCAGAGTTCGATGCCTGGGCTGGCGTTGTCGGTAAGCCGCTAGTGCGTAACGTCAATCCCGATGCGTTACTTGCCGGGCTCGATTGGCTGGCTCGTATCGACCGACGTGCCATGTTGGCGGTTCCTCCGGCGCCGATTTGCTGGATTTACGGCAGTGACGATCCGTTGGTTCCCGACGCGGACTGGCCGCGACGATTGGCCGTGGGCGCCGCGAATCACTACGAGATCGTTCCCGGCGCCCGTCATGATATTCCTTGGACACAAACGGCACGCGTGGTGTCGGAAATCATTTGAATCGTTGAGATCACCATGTTCGATTACGCTCAGGTCCGCGCCCGGTTCAATCGGGCACATCGCAGTTACGATCAGTATGCCGTCGTGCAGCAGGAGGCCGGTCGGCGGCTGGCCGCCCGATTCGACTGGCTGAAACTGGCCCCCACGCGGATTCTGGATCTCGGCGCCGGTACCGGTCAGATGACCCGCGCTCTTCAGGCCAGGTATCCAAAGGCTGCCGTGTTTGCGCTGGATTTGGCGGAGGAGATGTTGGAGACCCTGCCCAAGTCCGGTCGCTGGATCAAGCGGAAGCGGGCTGTCTGCGCGGACATGCACCATCTGCCTTTTGCAACGGGAAGTTTCGATATCGTCATCTCCAACTTCGCCATACAATGGAGTCACGACCTGGGGCTCCTGCTGGCGGAAATCGCGCGGGTGCTGGCGCCGGGCGGGGTGCTTTCATTCACCACACTGGGGCCTGAAAGTCTTCGCGAATGTCGGCGGGCTTGGGCGGCTGTCGATGGGGGGAGTCATATCCATGGTTTCCTCGACATGCATGATGTGGGCGATGCCATGGTTCGTGCCTGTCTGGCGGATCCGGTATTGGATCAGGAGCAATTGATCCTGCATTATCCGGATGCGATGACCTTGTTACGCGAATTGCGGGGGGTCGGTGTGGGAAATACCCTGTTCGATCGTTCGTCCGGGTTGACCGGGCGTCACAAATGGCAGGCATTCCTTGCGGCCTTGGAGGCGGAGAAGACAGGGGCGGGTATTCCGTTGACGTACGAGGTGGTTTACGGTCTTGCCTGGGGCTCTGGCATATCCCCGATGAGCGAGGAGCCTCGAAAAATCCCATGATCAAAATAAGTTAATTGACGCGCCAAATGGGTGCGTTGAAGCAATAGAAAATACTTATTCAGACATTTCTATCGCTTATATATAAGGTTCGGGTGTTGCTCGGGTTATATGAATCATTGGGTTGCTGTTCGTCGGCTGTGATTAGATGAGCGAATTCATTGGTTTTTGTGTGAATTAGATTGCTTTAATATAGGCAACCTGCAAAAGGCGGGCCGAATCGCACCGATTCGCCCCGGATTAAACATTACGCGGAGGGGTCACGATGTCTGCGAACACGGTAGCCGGTACGGCGGACCAGTACAATTACGATATTGTCAAGAAATTTGCCATCATGGCCATGGTTTGGGCGCTGCTCGGTATGAGTGCTGGACTCTATATCGCAAGCGAACTTGCATGGCCGGTGCTGAATTTCGATATCGCGGAAATCACCTTCGGCCGGTTGCGTCCCGTGCATACCAGTCTGGTGATTTTCGGTTTCGGTGGTAGCGCATTGTTCGCTACGTCCTACTACATCGTGCAGCGCACCTGCCAGACCCGGCTCTGGGGGGGCAAGTGGCTGCCCGAATTCACCTTCTGGGGCTGGCAGCTGAGCATCGGTATCGGCGTGATCCTGTACATGATGGGGTATACCCAGGGTCGTGAATACGCGGAATTCGTCTGGCCCGTGGATCTGGGTATTCTGGTGACCTGGGTTGCTTATGCACTGGTCTTCACCATGACCATCCGCAACCGCAGCCAGCCGCACATCTATGTGGCGCTGTGGTTCTACATGGCCTTCATTCTGGCGACGGCCCTTCTGCATATCTTCAACAATCTGGCGGTGCCGGTGGCATGGAACAGTCTGGATTCGTACAGCCTGTTCTCCGGCGTGCAGGATGCGATGACCCAGTGGTGGTACGGTCACAACGCCGTCGGCTTCTTCCTGACCGCGGCTTTCCTCGGCATGATGTACTACTTCGTCCCGAAGCAGGCCGGTCGTCCGATCTACTCCTATCGTCTGTCCATCGTGCACTTCTGGGCGTTGTCTTTCCTGTACATGTGGGTCGGTGCGCACCACCTCCACTGGACTGCGCTGCCGGACTGGGTGAGCACGCTGGCCGCAACCTTCTCGATCCTCCTGCTCCTGCCGTCCTGGGGTGGCATGATCAACGGCATCATGACGCTGTCCGGTGCCTGGGAGAAGCTGCGTACCGATCCGATCATGCTGTTCCTGATCACCGCATTGGCGTTCTACGGCATGTCGACCTTCGAAGGTCCGATGATGTCCCTGAAGTCGGTTAACGCACTGTCTCACTACACGGACTGGACCATCGGTCACGTACACTCCGGCGCGCTGGGCTGGGTGGCCATGATCACGATCGGTTCGTTCTATCACATGGTTCCGCGTCTGTGGGGCGTCAAGCTGTACTCAACCAAACTCGTGTTCACCCACTTCTGGATCGCGACCATCGGTATCGTCCTGTATATCGTGGCCATGTGGGTCTCCGGTATCGGCCAAGGTCTGATGCTGCGTGCCTTCGATCAGTACGGCAACCTCGCCTACACCTTCGTTGAGACGGTCACTTTCATGCACATTCCGTATGTGGTCCGTGCCCTGGGCGGTGCGCTGTTCCTCTTCGGCATGTTGCTGATGACCTACAACCTGTACATGACCGTATGGGGTGCCCGTCGCGAATCCGTCGAAGTTCAAGATCAATCGGCCGTTGCTGTGGCACGAACCTGATATCTGGGGAAAGAATTAAATGAAACACGAAAGTATCGAAATTAACTCCGCCCTGCTGATCGTCCTCACCCTGGTGGTGATCAGCATCGGTGGTCTGGTTGAGATCGTGCCCCTGTTCCACATCAAGGGTACGGTGGAAAAGGTCGAGGGTGTGCATCCCTACACCCCGCTCGAGCAGTTGGGTCGGGATATCTACATCGCCGAAGGGTGCTACCTGTGCCATTCGCAGATGATTCGCCCCTTCCGGGATGAAATGCTGCGTTATGGTCACTACTCGCTGGCGGCGGAGTCTCAGTATGACCATCCCTTCCAGTGGGGTTCCAAGCGGACTGGTCCGGATCTGGCGCGTGTCGGTGGTAAATACTCCAACGAATGGATGACCCAGCACCTGATCCATCCCCAATCTCTGGTGCCGGAATCCATCATGCCGTCCTATCCGTGGTTGATGCAGCCGCTGAATTACAGCGACATCGCTAACCGCATGAAGGCACTGCGCGATGTGGGTGTTCCGTATTCCGAGACGCAGGCCGAGTACGATGCCAACGTCAAGAAATTCGGCAAGGATCTGGCAGACCAGTTCCATATTCCGAACGCCATCAAATCCGTCAAGGCAGAAGCCGCTTCGCAGAACTGGGATGGCAACCCCAAGGAAATCACCAAAATGGACGCGCTCGTCTCTTATCTGCAAGTGCTCGGTACCATGGTGGACTTTTCCAAGTACAACCAGGGTTATTTCTCCAAATTCAGGTAATTGGGCTTAATGTCCGGAAGGAATTATCTTGATCAGTGATTTTTTTAACTGGATTGGTCGTCCCGAAATTGCCAAACCGATCGAGCTGGTACTGCTGTTTACGATCTTCGTGATCGTCGTGCTCTACGCCTACGCCAGCCGAAAGCGGGGCCAGCGACTGGAAACCTACAAAGATATTCCGTTCCTGGATGACCACGAACATATCCCTACCGATGCAAATCAAGAGCAGGTAAAGAAAAATGAGTCAGACGCCAGAAAATAAGAAAGGTCAGGTCGAGACCACCGGTCACGTGTGGGACGGTGATCTGCGTGAGTACAACAACCCGCTGCCGCGCTGGTGGCTGTGGGCCTTCTACGGCACGATCGTCTTCGCGGTTGTCTATTGGATCCTGTACCCCGCCTGGCCGTATGCCGGCACCTTCACCAAGGGGATCGAAACGGTATCGTTCACCGTGCAGGACAAGGATGGCAAGACATCCACGGTGACCGAGCACTGGAACAGCCGTGCCTTGTTCAACAAGGACATGGAGTCCAGTCCCTCTGCATTGGCCCAGAAGGAGTGGCTGGCCAAGGTGAAGGACATGAGCTTTGCTCAGATCGCCGCCAATCCGGATACCCTGAACTTCGCCACCTCCATGGGTCATGCCCTGTTCGGCGACCACTGCGCAGCCTGTCACGGCACCGGCGGTCAGGGCGTATTGTCCGTGAACCCGGACGGCTCTTATCCGAACCTGACCGATAACAACTGGATCCATGGCGACAGCTACGAAAAGATCGTCTCGGACATCACCAATGGTATTCATGGCAACATGCCGGCTTTCGGTGCGCTGTTCAAGGGCGAGAAACTGAATGATCTGGCCCAGTACGTTCTCAGCCTGTCGCATCAGGAAGGCGTGAATGAAGAGGCTGCTAACCGTGGCAAGGCATCGTTCGCGACCTGCGCCGGCTGTCACGGTGCCAATGGCCAGGGCAACCAGATGATCGGTGCCCCGAACCTCACCGACAAGGTCTGGGACTTCGTGGACGTGCCTGGTGCCAAGACCATCGACGAAAAGGTGAAACTGGTCGAAGGCGTCATCGATCACGGTCTCCAGCATCAGATGCCTAAATTCGGCGATCGGCTGTCACCGGAACAAATTCGGTTGCTGGCTGTCTATGTGCGTCAATTAGGCGGCAGTTAATACTGCAGGGATGCTCAAAAAACACCGGCGCCGTCCGGTGTTTTTTTTCTTCCTGTGTTTTTTTGTCTGAGTATTCCTGAATTCATTTCCGATGCGCGACCCGCACGCGGGTTGTCGACATCACCGTCGGGAGTTTGTTGGCCATGTCGTCCGTAGACCTTACCGAGAAAGAGCCTGAGCTTTATCAGGCGCGCGAACCCATACATCCCAAATCGATCAAGGGTCGGTTCCGGCGGTTCAAGACGTCGGTCCTTGTTTTGGCCTATGGGATTTTCTTCCTGTTGCCCTGGCTTCGATGGGAACGTCCGGTCGGGCCGGATCAGGCGGTGCTATTCGATATTCCCGGGCGGCGCTTCTACCTTTTCGATCTCGTTATCCACCCTCAGGATATCTTTCTCCTTGCTGGCTTCCTGATCCTTGCCGCCTGGTTATTGTTTTTCGTGACGGGTCTCGTCGGCAGGGCATTCTGTGGTTACTTCTGCTTTCAGACTTTGTGGACGGACCTGTTCATGAAGGTCGAGTACTGGGTCCAGGGCGATCGCAACAAGCGCCTCAAGCTGGAAAAGCAACCCTGGAACTTCGAGAAATGGGGCAAGAAGGGGTTGACGTTCCTGATTTGGAGCGCGATTGCATTCTGGACCGGATTCTCGTTTGCCGCCTATTGGGCGGACGCGCCACAGCTGTTCGCCGCGTTCTTTACCGGTCATGCGGTTTCCGCGGCCTACATCACGACCGGAATCCTGATGTTGACGACGCTCGTGGCTGCGGGTTTTGCCCGTGAGCAGGTCTGTATCTACATGTGTCCCTATGCGCGGTTTCAGTCCGTGATGTTCGACAAGGAGACCCTGCTCGTCAGTTATGACGTCCATCGTGGGGAAGGTTCTTCAGGCCGCAAACCCTTGCAGAAGGGATTGATGACCCTCGAGGAGCGCCATGCCTTGGGCACAGGCGACTGCATTGATTGCAAACTGTGCGTCCAGGTCTGCCCGACTGGTATCGACATTCGCGATGGGTTGCAGCTCGCCTGCATCTCCTGTGGCCTATGTATCGATGCCTGTAACGAGATCATGACCAAACGCGGTTGGCCGGAAGGGCTGATCCGCTACGCTTCCGAACAGGAGATCGAAACCGGTGAAAAGCCGAGTCTGCTGAAGTTTCGGACGATCGGCTACGGGATTGCGACAATCCTAGTCACCGGTGCGCTCATCTATGGTCTGCTCTCGATCAAGCCCGCCGATTTCTCGGTTCGGCAGATCCGGCAGCCCCTGTTCGTGATGATGTCGGATGGATCCATCCAGAACAATTACGAAATGAAAATCAACAACAAGACGCAAAAACCGATGGATCTGCGTCTGGATCTTGAAGGGTTGCGCGGTGCGGAAGTCAGCATTGGTGGCGGCTTCACGGATCTGAAGATTCCCGCAGATCAGACACGCAACTACCGTATTCACGTCCGGGCGCCGGCGGTCAGTGGTGTTGGGCGCCAGGAGATTACTTTCAAGCTCGTCGACGCGCAGGGGCGGATGGCGCCGATCAGTCAGGAGTCGAGTTTCAATTACAAGTAGCCCTGAGACCTGATGTGTGGCCGCTCCGCCGGGATGGCTGCCATCGGGTGCGTGAGGTTCATGGCGTGGGTGGATAAATTCAATCGCCGTCGGCGGTTGATCGATTTCGATGGGCGGGTTCCCCGTTTCCATCCAGTAGAAACAGCCCCCGATTCGGGGAATTTTGGAGAGTTCAGATGAATTTGATTTTCCCAGCGAGTATTGGTGTCGTCAGCATCATCGCCCTGTTTTTCCTGTTGAAGTGGCGTTGGCCGCAGGCAGGGCGCCCGATCGCCACCATCCTGGGTATTTTGTCGATCGCGGCCTATGCGCCTTTTGGCATCATCGACTGGCCGGGTGCAGATGTGGTGACGATGGTGGTCACGCTCTACATCATTACCGCGTTTATCCTGGGATTCATTTATCCGCCCCAGAAGGACAAGGACGCGAAGATCGCGTTCCATTGGGGCCCCGCGGCGATCATCATCTTTCTTTCGGTCGTTGTATTGCTGGATTCGATTTTCGTGACCCTGGCGTCCAGCGGTCTGTCTCAGCGGGCGGCTCAGGATCTGTTGCCCAAGCCGGACGAGGGGACGAAGGTGACCTCCTTCTTCCCCGGTACGGTAGCCCGTGATTTCCAGCAGAAGGAGCGCCTGTTCAACCAGTACAACGATGCCCTGGACGAACAGATCCAGCGTGGCTGGAAGGTTCACTATGGCTGGTGGGGTTCCGCGCCGCAGACCGGCAAGCCTGCGGCGTTCCGCGTGGCGGTATTCGATCGGGACGGCAAGCCGATCGATGGGGCGCTGGTCAAACTGCACTTCATGCGCCCGGCCGACAAGCGCAAGGATTTCATGGCGACCCTGCCCGAAATGGCACCGGGCATCTATCAGGAAAGCCTAAGCATGAGCAACCCCGGTCTGTGGCAGGTCGTGATTCATATCGAGAAGGACGATGCGAACTTCGAGCTCGATGGACAGACCAATATCGGTCTTGGCAATTGAGTGGGCGCGCGGTCCGGTCAGTGTGCCTTGCGTGATTCCTTTCGTTGTCTGTCCTTCCGGAGTACGTGCCCATGTCCGTCGAGCAGATTGCTGCGCCTGATTCTCTGAAACCTGCGTCGGAAACAGTCTGTTTCCATTGCGGTCTGCCGGTGCCGCCGGGCTCAACCTACCATGCGAGCGTGCTTGGTGCGGATCGGCCCATGTGTTGTCCGGGCTGTCAGGCCGTGGCCGAGGCCATCGTCGAGAACGGGATGTCGGACTATTACCGTCACCGAACCGAACCCGGCGCCCGGCCGACCGACGATCTCGAGCGGGTGCTCGAGGAAATGGCGGTATTCGATCGTCCCGAGATGCAGAAATCCTTCGTCGCCAACCGGGATGGGGATATTCGCGAGGCTTCCCTGATCCTTGAGGGCATCGTCTGTGCAGCGTGCGTCTGGCTGACGGAACGGCACGTGAAGCAATTGCCCGGGGTGGTCTCGTTTTCCGTGAATTTTTCAACGCATCGTGCCCAAGTCACCTGGGATAACCGAGCGGTTTCCCTGAGCGAGATTCTGCGCGCGATTGCCGCCATCGGTTATCGGGCGCACCCCTATGACCCGAACCGACAGGATCGGGTCTTCAAACGCGAACGGCATGTGTTGATGCAGCGCCTGGCGGTGGCGGCGCTCGTCTATCTTCAGGTCATGATGATCTCAATGTCGCTGTATTTCGGCGATTATCTCGGGATCAACGATCAGCTTCGTTACTTCTTCTGGTGGATGAGTCTGATTCTCTCCACGCCCATTGTCTTCTATTCGGGACAGGCATTCTTCCGCCCCGCCTGGCGCGATCTCAAGCAGAAACAGGTCGGGATGGATCTTCCCGTGTCCCTGAGCATCATCCTGGCGTACTCGGGGAGCGTCTGGGCCGTGGTGACCAATACGGGGCACATCTACTTCGATTCGGTGACCATGTTCATTGCCTTGCTGCTCGGCGGTCGTTTGCTGGAGCTCTCCGCCCGGCACAAGGCCGGTGAAATGAGCGAGGCGCTGACCCGGTTGGTGCCTGCCGTAGCGCATCGCCTGGAACCGGATGGTTCGGTATCGGTGATTCCCGCCTTCGATCTGGTGGCGGGGGATCGCGTGCTGATCCGTCCGGGGGATGCCATTCCGGCCGATGGCGTGGTGCAGGAGGGGGAAAGCAGCGTCAATGCCGCCATGGTGACGGGCGAGAGCGTTCCGGAAAACAAGTATGCGGGAGCGGCTCTCGTGGCCGGCACGATCAACCTTGAAAGTCCGCTCGTGATGACGGTCGAGAAGGTCGGGCAGGACACGATGGTGTCCTCCATCGTCCGCCTCGTCGATCGCGCCCAGTCGCAGAAGCCGAAAATCGCGGAGATCGCCGACCGCTTTGCGCGCAAATTCGTGATCGCCCTGCTGGCGATCACGGCCTCCGTGACCGTGGCGTGGTTGATCATCGATCCGGCCAAGGCATTCTGGGTGGCCGTGGCCATCCTCGCGATCACCTGTCCCTGTTCGCTGTCACTGGCGACCCCGGCCGCCATCGCCGTTGCCGTCGGGCGGATGACGCGGAGCGGGCTGCTGGTGACCCGTGGCTACGCCATGGAGAGCCTGGCTCGTGCCACGCATGTCGTCTTCGACAAGACCGGAACCCTGACGGACGGTCGTCTCAGCCTGCAGCGGGTTGAGCCGGTGGCCGATTTCTCGGCTGACGAGCTTCTCTGCTGGGCGGGCTCGCTGGAGCAGCAGACCGAGCACCCGGTCGGCCGCGCGATCGTCTGGGCCGCGCAGCAACAGGGTGCGCTTCTGCCGGTGACCGAGGTTCAGAACTATCCTGGGCGGGGCATGCAGGGGCGGGTGGCCGGTCGTCGCATTGCCGTCGGCAACGCGCGCCTCTTGCAGGAAATCGGCGTGGCCCCGCCGCCCCAAACAGGCGAACACACGGATCTGGCTGTACTGATCGTCGTCGAGGATGCGGTGGCGGGCATCATGACCCTCAGCGACAACCTCCGACCGGACGCGCAGGAAGCCCTGCAGGGGATTCGCGACCTGGGACTGACACCGGTCATCCTGTCCGGCGACCAGCCGGAACGTGTCACGCAGATGGCCCGATCGCTGGGGATCGAAGCGGCACGGGGCGGCTTGTTGCCTGCCGAGAAACTGGCCTACGTCCACGAATTGCAGGAAGGCGGCGCGGTGGTGTTGATGGTCGGCGACGGCATCAACGATGCGCCGGTGCTCGCCCAGGCGCAGGTATCGATGGCCATGGGCGGCGGAACGGTGATCGCGCGGCACAGTGCGGATATCGTGCTGATCAACGACCAGTTGCAGCAGATTCCCTTCGGCTTGCGTTACGCCCGTCGGGTACTGGGCAACATCCACCAGAATCTGTGGTGGTCCGTGGCCTATAACGTCGTGGCAATCCCGCTGGCGGCACTGGGGCTGGTTCAGCCCTGGGTGGCGGCCATCGGTATGTCCCTGAGTTCGATCCTGGTGGTGGGCAACGCCCTGCGACTGCGGCGGGACTGATGTCCGCCCGTCGGGCGCTTACTTCCCGATGTTGTAGATGTACTGGTTCAGCTGAGCGACATCGGTACTCGTGCGCCGATACAGGTTGTCGAGGCTGATGACGGCGTACTCCAGCAACAGCACGGTCAGTACCGGGTATTCCAATCGCATGCGGTTGTACATGATGCGGGGCAGGCGGAGCAGTCGGGTCGGTTTGCTGGCACGCAGGCGTACGTTGCGGGGCTTGCGGTCGAAGAAACTCATTTCCCCCAGCATTTCGCCGGCCGGGATTTTGCCGACCACCACTTCCTGATTGCTGGTGCTTACGATGAGCTGGGCCTCACCCTCCAGCAGAAAGTAGAGCGCCTCGCCGACCTCGCCGATATCCGCGATGATGTCGTTGGTCTTCAGGTTCATCAGATCGCAGAAGTCCAGAAAGGCATTGACTTCCCGGGCCGTGAACAGCTGGCTGTCGGTGTGCTGGGACAAAAAGTCGATCAATTGGGCGCGATCGCTATCGGTAATCATGGTCGGTATTCTCTGATAAGGCGGACTGATACTTGATTGTCTTTATCTTGGCTCGTTTTGTCGATCACGATCCTGTGGTGATTGTGCGACAGGTCAGCGGCAAATGACATTAAATCAAGCGATGTTCATTATATTTATATAAATCAATCAATGGATTCATCTTCGGGGTGCGGCACAATGGCAGCGGGCCTCGGGATTTGACCGGGCGCAGAGGCGGGGGCGGACTCATGCTAAACTTCGCGCCAATTCACACTTCACATTCACGTCCGATCTCCTTTGGGTGATTGGCTATCCTTTTGCTTTTATGGAGACTGAACGACATGTTCGCAAAATCTATGACCATCGCTTCCTATGATCCCGCGCTGGCGAAGGCCATCGCCGACGAGGTGGTTCGACAGGAAGACCATATCGAGTTGATCGCTTCCGAAAACTACGCCAGCCCGCGCGTCATGGAAGCCCAAGGCTCCGTGCTGACCAACAAGTATGCCGAGGGCTATCCGGGCAAGCGCTATTACGGCGGCTGCGAGCATGTCGACGTGGTCGAGCAGCTGGCGATCGACCGGGTGAAGGAACTGTTCGGGGCCGACTACGCCAACGTCCAGCCACACTCCGGTTCCCAGGCCAATGCCGCCGTGTTCATGGCGCTGCTGAATCCGGGCGATACCGTGCTGGGCATGAGCCTGGCCCATGGCGGTCACCTGACCCACGGCGCCAAGGTCAACTTCTCCGGTAAGATTTACAACGCGGTGCAGTACGGCATCGATGGCGACGGTTATGTCGATTACGACGAGGTCGAGCGTCTGGCAAAGGAACACCAGCCGAAGATGATCATTGCCGGTTTCTCGGCCTATTCCCGCGTAATGGACTGGCAGCGTTTCCGCGACATCGCCGATTCCGTCGGTGCCTATCTGTTCGTCGATATGGCCCACGTGGCGGGTCTCGTCGCTGCGGGCGTCTACCCGAGCCCGGTACAGATCGCCGACGTCACCACGTCCACCACCCACAAGACACTGCGCGGTCCGCGCGGCGGCATCATCCTCGCCAAGGCCAACCCGGACATCGAGAAGAAGCTCAACTCGCTGGTCTTCCCGGGAACCCAGGGCGGCCCGCTGATGCACGTGATCGCGGCCAAGGCCGTGGCCTTCAAGGAAGCCATGGAACCGGCGTTCACCGACTACCAGAAGCAAGTGGTCGAGAATGCCCGCACCATGGCCGCCGTGTTCGTCGAGCGCGGGTTGGACGTGGTGTCCGGCGGAACCGACAACCATCTGTTCCTCGTCAGCTTCATCAAGCGTGGCCTGACGGGCAAGGCCGTCGATGCGGCGCTGGGCGAAGCCCATATCACGGTGAACAAGAACGCCGTGCCGAACGACCCGCAGTCGCCGTTCGTCACCTCCGGCATTCGGGTTGGCACCGCGGCGATCACCACGCGGGGCTTCGGCACCGCCGAGGCACGCGAACTGGCGGGCTGGATGTGTGACGTCATCGACGACCTGGAAAACCCGGCCGTGATCGCGGCGGTTCGCGCCAAGGTCAGCGACCTCTGCCGCCGTTTCCCGGTGTACGAGCGCTGAGCGCCCCGGTTCGCTTGGTTCAGCCGGTTCGGTACTGAGTCATGCTGTGCATCGCCTGCGGTCACCCCGAAACCCATGTGATCGATTCGCGCATGGTGGAGGGTGGCACGTCCATCCGCCGCCGTCGCGAATGCCTGGGCTGTCACCAGCGCTTCACGACCTATGAGGTCGCGGATATCCGGTTGCCCCGGATCGTCAAGAGCGACGGCACGCGCCAGAGCTTCAACGAGGACAAGCTGCGCGCGGGCATGATGCGGGCGCTGGAAAAACGCCCGGTGGCCACCCGAAAAGTCGATGAGGCCATCGAACAGATCAAGAAGAACCTGCAGGCACTCAGTCTGAAGGAAGTGCCGGCCCGTCGGGTTGGTGATCTCGTGATGGCGGCTTTGCGGCATCTCGATCAGGTCGCGTACATCCGTTTTGCGTCCGTCTATCTGAGCTTCGACAACGTGGAGGCGTTCCGCGCCGCCATCGAAAGTCTCAATCAGGATGTCGGCGTACCGGAATCGAAATCCGCTACGGAACCGGGGCAGTAGGTCGGTGGTTGCGGATTCCGGATTCGACGAGACGGATCGCCGCTGGATGGCCGAGGCGCTGCAACTTGCGGCGCGCGGCAGCACGACGACACAACCGAACCCACGGGTCGGCTGCCTTCTTGTGAAGGCGGGGCACGTCGTCGGCCGTGGCTTTCATGCCCGCGCGGGTGAGCCACATGCCGAGGTGATGGCCTTGCGCGAAGCCGGCGCGCGGGCAGTGGGCGCCACCGCCTATGTGACGCTGGAACCCTGTGCCCATGTCGGCCGGACACCCGCCTGCGCACCGCAGCTTGTGACGGCGGGGGTTGTCCGTGTGGTGTCGGCCCAGACGGATCCCGATCCGCGCGTGGCTGGGGCCGGGCATGCCATCCTTCAGGCCGCGGGGGTTGCCGTCGACGTGGGGTTGCTTGCCGATGAGGCACGCTGGCTCAATCGGGGGTTTCTGTCGCGCATCGAGCGCGGCCGCCCCTGGGTGACGGCAAAGATCGCCCAGTCCCTGGATGGCCGGACGGCGTTGGCCAATGGCGAGAGCCGCTGGATTACCGGTCCCGAGGCGCGTCGAGACGTTCAGTTTCTGCGTGCCCGGCACGGTGCGATTCTGACGGGGGTAGACACGGTGCTCACCGACGATGCCCGGCTGAACGTGCGGTTGTCCGCCGAGGAACTTGGCATTGAGGGTCCGGTGCGCCAGCCCGTCCGTGTCGTGCTGGACAGCGGTCTGCGCCTGCCGCCCTTCGCGCCCATCTTCGATGCGCCGGGCGATATCTGGCTGTATACCCGCGATGCCCAGCAGGGGATTCATCCGGAGGGTTTGGCGGCGCGCGGTGCGGCGCTGATCGAAGCCCCCTACGACGCGGTGGGGCTCGATCTGGATTTCGTCCTGGCGGATCTGGCGGCACGCGGCATCAACGAGGTGATGGTCGAGGCCGGGCCCAAGCTCACTGGGGCGCTGATCGATCGCGGCCGGGTGGACGAGCTCGTCGTCTATCAGGCACCGATCCTGCTCGGCCATGAGGCACAGCCCGCGCTGGCGCTCCGGACCTTGACGCAACTGGATCAGGCGCCGCGCTGGCACATACGGGAATCGCAGATGGTGGGTATGGACCTGCGGATGACGCTGGTACCGGCCGTGCCCGAATCGACGCAATAGGACGCAATAGGGGGAAACCATGTTTACCGGAATCATTCAGACGGTCGGGAAGTTGGCGAGCCTGACCCCGAAAGGGGGGGATATCCAACTTCGGGTGCAGTCCCCGGGGCTGGATATGAGCAAGGTCGCCCTGGGCGACAGCATTGCCGTCAACGGCGTATGCCTGACCGTGACGGCATTCGACAGCCAGAGTTTTACCGTCGACTGTTCGCGGGAAACCCTGAAACTGACGACGCTCGGTCAGCTCGGCCCCGGCTCGCCCGTGAATCTGGAGCCCGCCCTGACGCTGTCGACGGCGCTTGGCGGACATATGGTGAGTGGTCATGTGGACGGGCTGGGTACGGTCGAATCCCGGCAGGAAGACGCCCGCGCCACGACGTTCTGGTTGCGCGCGCCCGATGCGCTGGCGCACTACATCGCCCAGAAGGGCTCGATCGCCGTGGATGGCGTGAGCCTGACCGTGAACGAGGTCGACGGCGCGCGCTTCCGGCTCACGATCATCCCGCATACCCTGCAGCAGACCATCATGGGCGATTACCAGCCGGGTCGGAAGGTGAATCTCGAGGTGGACGTGGTTGCCCGATACCTCGAGCGGCTGCTGACGGGACGGATCGGCGGCGGGGATGGCGGCGTCTTTGCCGGGTATTCCGGTTCACCCTATCCGGCAAGTCCCGCCGACTGATGCTAGAATCCAGCCTCGCGGCGCGCGCGGGATTTCCCGGCGGCCATGGGTAGATCCGGTACGAGGTTTGGCATGAGTTTTAGCCCCATCGACGACATTCTCGACGACTTGGCCGCAGGCCGCATGGTGATCATCGTCGACGATGAGGATCGCGAAAACGAGGGCGACCTCCTGATGCTCGCGGAAAAGGTCCGTCCCGAGGACGTGAACTTCATGGCGCGATTCGGCCGCGGCCTGATCTGCCTGACCCTCACGGAGGCACGCTGCAATCAGCTCAAGCTGCCCCTGATGGTGTCGCAGAACCGCGAAGCCTTCGCGACCGCCTTCACGATGTCCATCGAGGCGGCGACCGGTGTGACGACCGGTATTTCGGCCGCGGATCGCGCGCGGACCATCCAGGTTGCCGTGGCGGAGGACGCCAAGCCGACGGATATCGTGCAACCGGGGCATGTATTTCCCCTGATGGCCCGACCTGGCGGGGTGCTGACCCGTGCGGGGCATACCGAGGCGGGTATCGATCTGGCGCGCTTGGCGGGTGCCCGCGAGCCGGCGGCGGTGATCGTGGAGATCCTGAACGACGACGGCAGCATGGCCCGTCGTCCGGATCTCGAGCGGTTCGCCGAGACCCACGGCCTCAAGATCGGTTCGATCGAGGACCTGATCCGTTACCGGATGAAGCACGAGCGGTCGATCGAACGGGTGGCAGAAACGCCGCTGGTCACCAAGCAGGGGGCATTCCGGGTGATGGCCTATCGCGATCACAGCACGGGGCAGACCCATCTGGCCGTCGTCCGCGGTCATCCCGGCCCCGATCATCCGGTGGCGGTGCGGGTGCATGTGCACCATCCTGTCTGCGATCTGCTGGAGCCGCAGGACGTCGATTGCGGCTGGCCGCTTTCGGATGTGCTGACCCGGCTCGGACAGATGAGCGAAGGGGTCGCCATCATCCTGCGGCCGACGATCGATGAACAGGACGTGCTGCAACAACTGCGCGACTGGCAGGCCCAGGCGGACAGTCAGGGGGCGAATCCGAACCAGGTAGCGCCGATGCGCTCGAAGGCACCGGTGGATCATGTCCGCACCTACGGCGTGGGCGCGCAGATCCTCAAGGATCTGGGCGTGCAGCGCATGCGGGTGATGAGCGCGCCGAAACGATTTCATGCCTTGGCCGGTTACGGTCTCGAGGTGGTCGATTATATTTATGACGAGGCCGCAGACGTGGCCGTGGGAGAAATGCAATGAGTATGGCCGGGATCAAGGTGATCGAAGGCGGGCTGACCGTCGCGGGCGAAGGGCGTTACGCCATCCTGGCCACGCGCTGGAATGCCTTTATCGTGGATCGACTGGTCGAGGGTGCCATCGATACCCTGAAACGGCATGGGGTCGCGGCCGAATCGATCACCCTGCTGAAGGTGCCGGGTGCCTATGAGCTGCCTCTGGCGGCGCAACGTGTCGCGGCCAGCGAGCATTTCGATGCCATCATCTGTCTGGGTGCCGTGATCCGCGGATCCACGCCGCACTTCGATTACGTTGCTGGCGAGGCGGCCAAGGGCATCGCTGCCGTCGCCATGGATTTCGACCTGCCGGTCATCTTCGGCGTACTCACCACCGACACCATTGAACAGGCCATCGAGCGTGCCGGCACCAAGGCCGGCAACAAGGGCAGCGAAGCCGCCGCCACCGCCATCGAGATGGTCAATCTCGTCAAGCAACTGGATCATTTCGAGTGACAAAACTGAGCGATATTCCCTGGGAACCGAGTGAACCGGAACAGCCGGACACACCGGCGACGCCCGGCAAGATCAAGCCCAAACTGAATCATCCGCCGCGCCGCGTTTCCGACAAGAAGCGCTGGCGCTGGGCCCGCGAGCGCGCGGTTCAGGCCTTGTACCAGCAGCTGCTCAACAGCACCTCGGACGATCTGCTGGACGCGCAGTTCATGGAAGACCCCTTCATGCTGAAGGTCGACCTGAATCTGTTCCGGCGTATCGTGCGGGGCGTCAGCGCCCATGAACGCGAACTGGACAGGTCCTTTGTCGAATTGCTGGATCGGCCGCTGGCGGAGCTCGACCCGATCGAGCATGCGATCCTGCGCCTTGGTGCGTTTGAACTGATCCACAGCCCGGAAATTCCCCGGGCGGTCGTGATCAACGAAGCGGTCGAAATGGCCAAGCTTTATGGCGCCTCCGAGAGCCATCGCTATATCAATGGCGTACTCGATCGCCTGGCGGATCGGGTGCGCATTCACGAGCCGCGTCGGAGCTGATCGGCTTCTATTCGCGCTGGTTCGCCTTGTCCAAACGAAAAACGCCGGGAAATCCGGCGTTTTTTCATGGCGGTATCCGTATCCGCGCCTACGACCAGAAATACCAGAGGACCAACGCCCCGAAGATGATTCGGTAGTAGGCGAACCCTTTGAAGGTGTGCTTGCTGATGTAGTGCAACAGCATGCTCACGAAGGCCAGACCGGAGATGAAGGCGCCCACGAACCCGATCGCCATCATGTGCAGGTCTTCCGGGTGCAGCAGGTGCCAGTGCTTGATCAGGTCGAACAGCGTGGCGGCGAGCATGGTCGGGATGGCGAGAAAGAACGAGAATTCGGTGGCGGTGGTGCGGGAAAGACCGAACATCATGCCGCCCATGATCGTGGAACCCGACCGCGAGGTGCCGGGGATCAGGGCGAAGCATTGGGCGAAGCCGACCTTGAGGGCATCCCAGGGACTCATGTCGTCGACGTGATGAATCCGGGGCGCCGGGGCAAATCGTTCGACCAGCAGAATGATGAAGCCGCCGACGATCAGTGCGATCGCCACGAATTTCGGATTGAACAGCAGGGCCTTGATGTAGCTGTGGGTCAGCAGGCCGATCACGGCGGCCGGCAGGAAGGCGACGAAAAGATTCAGGGTGAACTTCTGGGCGCTGCGCTCCGTGGGTAATCCCCTGGCGACCGCGAACAGCTTGTGGCGGTAGAACCACATGACGGCCAGGATTGCGCCCAACTGGATAAAGATCTCGAAGACCTTGGCACCGTCCCCGGTGTAACCGAGATAGTCCGCCGCGATGATCAGGTGGCCGGTGGAGGAAACGGGCAAGAATTCGGTGGCGCCTTCAACCAGGCCAAGGACGGCGGCCGTGAGCCAATCGGGTAAGAACATGGAGAACATTCCTGGAGTTTCTGAAGGGGGCGTCCGGGTCAGCGGACGTGAAAACCCGCGTAGCTTAGCGCAAATGAGCGAATGAAGGCCCGATCGTTGTGTTCGGTTTTCATTACAAATTGTTCATCCGGTGTTTTCCGGTTCATTCCCCGGGATCGATGTCGTCGGTATGGGCGAAAGGGATATGGGCGCAATCTTCATTCCTGTAGCGCCGTGAGGTGGGCGGCGACGCTCCGGGCCAGGGCATGGGGTTCGTAGCCGCCTTCGAGCAGAGACACGATCCGTCCCTGGGCGTGGCGCTCGGCGAGGCGAACCAGTACACCGGTCAGCCAGGCGAAATCCGCCTCCACCAGTCCGAGTCCGCCCATGTCGTCCTGGAGATGGCTGTCGAATCCGGCGGAGATCACGATGAGTTCGGGGGCAAAGGCCTCCAGTCGGGCAAACCAGGCCGCCTCGACGGCCGTGCGCCAGTCCGGCCCCCGCGTGCCCTGTGCCAGCGGCACCGGCAGGCAATTGTCGGCTCGCGCCGGTACCCCACTGTAGGGATAGAAGGGGTGCTGGAAGCTCGAGCAGAACAGGATGCGCGGATCGCCGGCGACAATGTGTTCCGTCCCGTCGCCATGGTGTACGTCGAAATCGACGATGGCGATCCGCTGCAGGCCATATTGTTCGAGGGCATGGTAGGTCGCGACGGCGGCATTGTTGAAGATACAGAATCCGGCGGCCTTGCGGGGCCCCGCATGGTGCCCCGGCGGACGGATCGCGCAAAAGGCGCGGCGATCGGTCGCGGCCATGACCCAGTCCACGGCGGCAACGCCACTGCCCGCCGCGCGCAGTGCCGCTTTCAGGCTGTCCGGGCCCAGAGCGACGTCCTGGTCGAAATGGACGATGCCCCGCTCGGGAATGCTGTCGATGACCTCGTCGAGGTAGCCCGCCTCGTGGACGCGCAGCAGCTGCGCGCGGGTCGCCTCGGGCGCGTCGATGTGGATCAGCCAGGGGTCGAGGCCCTGGGCGATCAGCTGATCCTGGATGGCCGAAAGTCGGCCGGCGTTTTCCGGGTGTGGCATCCCGGCAACGCTGCCATTGTTGTGCAAAAGGCAGTCCGGGTGGGATACGAGTGCCAGATTCATGTCATTGCCATCCTCGGCAGATAAGGTCGCTCAGGGGGTATTCTCAACGGGCCGCGCCCGGCGGGCAACCGACATGCTACGGTATGCCTGCTGGTGGCGCGGATCCGCTGCCAGTCAATCGTGTCGAAAGGGCGCCTCGGTCCGGTCCGGGGCTTGCCTGGTAAATCAGGAGCGAGCGTGTCATGGGAAAGCATAGACTGGAACCGATGTTCAACCCACAGGGGGTCGCGGTCTTCGGGGCCAGCGAACGACCGGGTGCCGTCGGGACGATGGTGCTGACGAACCTGATCGAAGCGGGCTATACCGGTGCGATCGTGCCTGTGAATCCCAAGCACGACACGGTACAGGGGCTGCCCTGTCGACCGGATCTGGTCCACCTGGATCAGCCGGTGGATCTGGCCGTGATTGCCACGCCGGCGGAGAGCGTGCCCGGCATCCTGCGTCAATGCGGACTGGCCGGGGTGATGTCCGCCGTGATCCTGTCCGCGGGATTCGGTGAGGGCGGCGGCGGTACCGGCAACGGCAAGCGGCTGCAGCGGGAGTGCCTCGAGATCGCCCAGCAGTTCAACATCCGTCTGCTCGGGCCGAATTGCCTGGGCATCATGCGACCGGGCATCGGTCTGAACGCCACCTTCAGTCACAACCAGGCGCTACCGGGAAATCTGGCGCTGGTTTCTCAGTCGGGCGCGCTGGTCACGGCCGTGCTCGATTGGGCGCAGAGTCGCGGGGTCGGTTTCTCCGCCATCGTCTCAACCGGGGATGCCGCCGATCTCGATTTCGGCGACCTGCTGGATTATCTGGCGCTGGATCCGCAGACGACGGGCATTCTGCTCTACATCGAAGGCATCCGCGATGCACGGCATTTCCTGACCGGTCTGCGTGCCGCCGCCCGGATGAAGCCGGTGATCGTGCTCAAGTCCGCGCGCCATGCGGCGGGTTCCCGCGCGGCGGCGACGCATACGGGCGCCCTGATCGGCGGCGATGACGTGTTCGATGCGGCACTGACGCGAGCCGGGGTTGTGCGTGTGGAGCGGATCACCCAGTGGTTCTCCGCGGCGCAGATTCTGGCGAGCGGCCTGCATCTGCCGGGCGATCAGCTCCTGATTCTGACCAATGGCGGCGGCCCGGGGGTGATGGCCACGGATCGGGCGGCGGATCTCGATGTGCCGCTGGCGACGCTGGCTCCGGAGACGATTGCCGCGCTCGATCAGGTGCTGCCGCCCACCTGGTCGCACGGCAATCCTGTCGACATCATCGGTGACGCAACGGCCGAGCGTTATGCCGATTCGGTGCGACTCTGCCTGGCCGACCCCGGGGTGCACATGCTGATCGTCATGCTCACGCCCCAGGCGATGACGGATCCGACGGCCTGCGCTCGGGCCGTGATCGAGCAGGCACAGAAGCAGACCCGCCCGGCCAAGCCGGTGCTGGTCTGCTGGATGGGCGAAGGGCTCGTGCGCGCGGCGCGGGATCTGTTCGATGCGGCGGGGATCCCCCAGTTCCGATCGCCCGAAACGGCCGTGGAGGCGTTGTCCTACGTGTTGGCGCACAAGCGCAACCAGCAGGTGCTGATGCAGACGCCCGGCCCGCTGGCACCCGCCGCGGCATCGGATATCGAAGGTGCGCGGCTGATTCTCGCTGCGGCGCGTTCGGCCGGGCGCCGGGTGTTGACGACCCGCGAATCCAAGGCGGTGCTCAACGCCTTCCATATTCCCACGACGCCCACGGTGCTGGTTCGGGATGCCGATGAAGCGATGCTCGCTGCCGAGTCGCTGGGCTTTCCGGTCGCCCTCAAGATCAGCGCCCCGGCGCTGACGCACAAGACTGACGTCGGGGGCGTTCGCCTCAATGTGCGGAGCGTGCAGACGGCGCGTCAGCAGGTTCAGGAAATGTTGAATACGGTCCGGTCGGCCCACCCGGACGTCGACATCGAGGGCGTGACGATCGAGCGGATGGCGGAGGTCGGTCATGCCCGGGAACTGCTGATCGGGGTCGCGCGGGATCCGGTGTTCGGGCCCGTCATCGCTTTCGGTATGGGCGGGGTGGCCGTCGAGGTGATGCGTGATCGCGCGATGGCTCTGCCGCCCCTGAATGCCGTGTTGATCGACCGACTGATCCAGAACACCAAGGCCGCCCGCATGCTCGGGCAGTTCCGCGATGCACCGCCGGTGGTGGCCCATGGCGTCGAGCGGGTACTGATGCGCATTTCCGAACTGGTCTGCGAGTTGCCGGAAGTGGCGGCCATCGACATCAACCCGCTCCTGGCCGGGGAGTCGGGCGTGATTGCCGTCGATGCGCGGATCGAACTGACCGAGCGCGTCTCGGTGCTCGATCGCTACGCGCATCTGGCGATTCACCCGTATCCGGCGCACTTCGTCCGCAGCTGGACGCTGGACGATGGCCGGACGATCATGCTTCGTCCCATTCGGCCCGAGGACGCCGAGATCGAGCAGCAGTTCGTGCGGGGGCTTTCCGAGGAAACCCGTTACCTGCGCTTCATGCGGGTGCTCGATGAACTCAGCCGGGAGATGCTGGTGCGGTTCACCCAGATCGACTACGACCGCGAGATGGCCTTCATCGCGCTTTATACCCCGCCTTCCGGCGAGGAGATCGAGATCGGCGTGACCCGGTACAGCCTGGAACCCGATGGCGAAACGGCGGAGTTTGCCCTGGTGGTGGCCGATGAATGGCATGGTCACGGGGTGGGCAGTCACCTGCTGGAAGCGTTGGTGGACTACGCCCGGCAGCGCGGGGTGCGGGAACTGGTTGGCGAGGTGCTCCTGCGCAATGCCAACATGCGCAAGCTCTGTGCCGGTCTGGGGTTCACGGAGCGGCTCGTGGGTAACGACGAGGACATCGTGCGGATTTCCCGGCGATTGTAATGCCGGGGTAAACGCGATTTAATGCCCGGCACTTTTAATTTGCAGAGGATATCGTCTTGAACAAGCGCGCCCTGACCTTGTCGGCTTTCGCAGCCGCCACCCTGATGGCAACCGCCCTGCTGCCGGTTCAGGCCGGGACATCGGCTCAGCACAAGTCCGCCGCCGAATCGGCGCAGATCGTGAACCTGATGCCGGTGCTGCTGCATCATGAACAGTCGCTGGATCTCACGGCCGAACAGAAGGCGTTCTTTGCCGCCTGGATGAAGAAGTATCCCCCCCGCCGTGCGGAGATCGAGCAGGATGTCGCCGACATGCGCGCCAAGCTGCGGGCATTGATTCTCGAGGGCGGCCACCAGGCGCAGCGCGATTTCATGATTCAGCAGCTGGGCGCCTCCCATGCGCAGCTGCTGATGATGTCGGCACTGGACGTGGAGACCGTTCAGGAGCATCTGTCCAAGGCGCAGTACCGGAAACTGGTCGATCTGTACCGCGCCGGCGAGAAATGATCGGTTGCCCATGTCGCGGGCATGACTGCCCTCGTTGATCAAGGCCCGGCTCGACCGGGCCTTTTTTCTGCCTCGCCGTGGGGCTTGCTAACTGGTGGGGGCTGATGGCGGCCGAATAGAATGCCGGCATCTCGCCCCGCGTCCGCGGGACGCGGGCTGCCGATCGGTGAAGATCCACCCCCGTCGCCGGAAGAACAGCAGCATGCCGAGGGCGACCAGCAGCATCAATCCGAGAATCATTGGGTAGCCGAAATACATGCGGAGTTCCGGCATGGCCCAGGGGCTGCCCGTGTTGTTGCCGAAGTTCATGCCGTATACGCCCGTGATGAAAGTCAGGGGAATGAACAGCGTCGAGATCACCGTCAGGGTGCGCATGATTTCGTTCAGACGATTGCTGACACTGGAGAGATAAATGTCCATCAGCCCGGTCACGACGTCCCGGTAGGTTTCCAGCATGTCCATGACGGTAATCGTGTGGTCGTAAAGGTCGTTCAGATAGGGACGGAGCCCCGCATCCAGCAGTTGGTCGTTCTGCACGCCCCGGATGAGGTGGCTGATGACTTCGCGCGTCGGCCAGAGCTGACGGCGGATGCGAATCAGGGTGCGCTTGGCGTTCTGGATATCCGGCAGGGTTTCCCGCTGCGGCTGTGTGACGAGGTGCTCCTCGAGTTCGTCCACCGTGGTCCCGAAGGTTTCCAGCAGGGGATAGGCCTGATCGATCACGAGATCCATCAGCGCGTAGAACAGGTAGTCGGCCCCATGCGTGCGCAATCGGGCAGTGGATTGGGAAAGCCGGGCACACAGTGTTTCCGTGATGTCCTGCATCGAGTCGTGGATGCTGATGATGTAACGCTCACCCAGCAGCAGGCTGAACTGCTCGAGAATCACGAATCCGTTTTGCCAGCGCGGTACGCTGAGGACCACGAACAGGTGTTCGGGGTATTCGTCGAACTTGGGCCGGTGATCGCGCGTCTGGATGTCTTCGAGTACCAGGGGATGGATGCCGAATCGACTGCCCAATTCCTCGAGCAGCGCCTTGCCGGGCAGCCCCTGGATATGCAGCCAGCTCACGCCGTCCGTTTCGGCGACGCAGCGGGCGAACGTGTCGAGACTGGCGGGCGCGGGCGACTCGATCTGGTCCGCCAGATAGTGAACCACGCGCAATTGCACGGGGGTTTGGAGTGTGTCGTCCAGCAGCGCCCCGGGGGGGAGACCAACGCGATTGGCAAGAGGGGCAGGGTGGTTCATGGCGGTCCTCGTCAGGCAGCTGCGCCGGGCGGCGTTCGTCCGGGGTCGGTGTTTCGGGAATAGGCGATGACGGGATTATTGCCCAATTTCTTCGGCGATCGGACCGGCGGCGGGATTTTTGCGCGTATTCGCCGGTTTAAGCATCCCCGCCGTTGAACATGCCGGCTGATCCCAGTGCTTCGCGCCACAAGCTAAAGCTGCGGTTCCCGGCATTTGTTTTGGAATGGATGGTCATTCAACTCGATGTTTCTTATGAAGGAAAGCCCGGTGCCTGGGCCTGTGGTTCGTTCCCGGGTTCGGGGCGGGTGGCGTTCATGGTGAAAACCCTGATATAAGTAGGGAAGGAATCTATTTGCCAGGGCGTTGTCCAATGCCGTGTGTTGTCCGGCACCGCCCTCGGCACAGTGCTGCTGCACCCTGGTTTCACCCATCCGGCGCGGAGGGTGATCGGTCGTTTCCGGTTCAGTTAAGGAGTGATGGCATGGTTGATCATCTCGACGCGGATCAGGCGGAAAAACTCGACACTCAGGCGGCGTTCGAACGGCTGGGTACCGGCGAACAGGGGCTATCGGCCACCGAGGCGGTGCAACGGCTGACGCAATTCGGTCGAAATGCCCTCGAGGAAAAGAAGATCAATCCGCTGCTGAAGCTGCTCGGTTATTTCTGGGGGCCGATTCCCTGGATGATCGAGGTGGCGGCCGTGCTCTCCGCCGTGGTGCGCCACTGGCCGGATTTCATCATCATCCTCGTCATGCTGATCTTCAATGCCGGCATCGGGTTCTGGCAGGAGTTCAAGGCGGCGAACGCGCTGGAAGCGCTCAAGAGTCAGCTGGCCCTGAAGGCACGGGTCCGGCGCGACGGGCAATGGGGCGAGGTCGATGCGGCCGAGCTGGTGCCCGGCGACATCATTCGCCTGCGCCTCGGGGATATCATCCCGGCCGATGCCAAGCTGGTGGATGGGGATTACCTGGCGGTCGATCAGTCTGCGCTCACGGGGGAATCCCTGCCGGTGGACAAGAAACCCGGTGAGGTGGTCTATTCCGGTTCCGTCGCCAAGCAGGGCGAGATGGTGGCCGTCGTCACCGCCACGGGGGGCGACACCTTCTTCGGTCGTACGGCGAGGCTGGTGCAGGGGGCTGGGGCCCCTTCCCATTTCCAGAAAGCCGTGCTGGCCATCGGCGACTATCTCATCTTCATGAGCCTCGGGCTCGTTGCACTCCTGCTGCTGGTCCAGCTGTACCGGGGTACCCCCTTCCTGGAGCTGGTGCAGTTCGCGCTCATCCTGACGGTGGCGTCCATTCCGGTGGCCATGCCGGCCGTGCTGTCGGTGACCATGGCGGTCGGCGCCCTGGCTCTGTCGAAGATGAAGGCCATCGTCTCGCGACTGCAATCGATCGAGGAAATGGCCGGCATCGACATCCTCTGCTCGGACAAGACCGGCACGCTTACCCAGAACAAACTCACCCTCGGCAATCCCGAGGTATTCGGCGCGGCGGATGCCCAGGCGCTGATCCTGGCAGGCGCGCTGGCGTCCAAGGCCGAGGACAAGGACGCGATCGATCTTGCCGTGATCGGCGGATTGAGCGATCCCAAGCTGCTCGACGCCTATACCCAGACGGGCTTCGTGCCGTTCGATCCGGTGAGCAAGCGGACCGAGGGACGTATCCAGAGCAAGGACGGCAAGGCCTTCAAGGTCACCAAGGGGGCGCCTCAGGTCATTCTCGAGCTCTGCCGGGTGGATGCCGCAACGACCGAGCGCGCGAACCGGATCATCGACGAACTGGCGGAGAAGGGGGATCGCACCCTCGGCGTCGCGCAGATGGACGACGGGCAGCACTGGCAGTTTCTGGGCATTCTGCCCTTGTTCGATCCGCCGCGTGAAGATTCCCGGGACACGATCGACAATGCGCGGGGGCACGGTATCCAGGTCAAGATGGTCACGGGCGACAACGTGGCGATCGCCCGCGAGATCGCCGGTCAGCTGGGTCTCGGCAAGAACATCCAGCCGGCCACGGCTCTGTTCGATGGCGACGGCAAGCCGCCTGCCGACGCGGCCGACCGGATCGCCAAGGCGGATGGCTTCGCCCAGGTCTTTCCGGAGCACAAGTACGATATCGTCCGGTCCCTGCAGGCCCAGGGGCACCTCGTGGCCATGACCGGGGACGGGGTCAACGACTCGCCGGCGCTCAAGCAGGCCGACGTGGGCATCGCCGTGTCCGGGGCCACGGATGCGGCACGGGCGGCGGCGGATCTGATTCTCACCGCGCCGGGACTTTCCACGATCATCCAGGCCATCGAGGGCGCGCGGCGCATTTTCGAGCGTATGAACGCCTATGCGATCTACCGCATCACGGAAACCATCCGGATCATGATCTTCATGGTCGCCGCCATGCTGGTGTTCGACCATTATCCGATCACCGCGATCATGATCATCATGCTGGCGCTGCTGAACGACCTGCCAATCATGGCCATCGCCGTGGACAACACCTGGCTGGATCCCAAACCCGTGCGCTGGCAGATGCACCGGGTACTGACGTTGGCGACGATCCTCGGCCTGATCGGCGTGGTGGAAACCTTCCTGCTGCTGATCATCGTCAAGGTATGGTTCGCCCTGCCGATCGATCAGATCCAGACCATCATCTTCCTGAAACTCTCGGTCGCCGGCCATCTCACGCTCTTTGTCGCGCGGACGCGACAGCCAATGCTGACGCGGCCGTTCCCCGCACCGATCCTGCTGGGCGCCATTCTCGGCACGCAAACCATTGCCGCGCTGATCGCCGGTTTCGGCCTGCTGGTCTCGCCGATTCCCTGGGCGTACGTCGGGCTGATCTGGCTGTACTGCCTCGTCTGGGTCGTGATCGAGGACTGGGCCAAGCTGGCGGTCTACCGACATCTCAACCGGTCTATGTCGCATCACAAGGGGTTTCTCGCGGTATTGGGCAGCAAGCTCAACCGGCACCCTTCGTGACACCTACCGGCGCATTTTGCTTGTCCGCGGCAGGTGACCGGGGGTACCGTAACCGGCGTTCTTCTGGGGGGCGGGGGCGTCGATTTCCCGGCGATTCCCGTCGCGAGCCGTCGCTGAAAATTTGATCACATCAGGGAGATGCGTCGTGGGTACGTTCAAATACATCCGGTTTTTCGAGGAATTGGGGATCGAGGACGTCCCGCTCGTCGGAGGCAAGAATGCCTCCCTCGGCGAGATGTACCGCAAGCTGACGTCCGAAGGCGTGCGCATTCCCAACGGGTTTGCGATCACGGCGGAAGCCTATACCTACATGCTGGACCAGGCGGGCGCCTGGGAGGCGCTGCACGATGCCCTCGACGACCTCGATCCCGAGGATGTGACGGATCTGGCCCGCCGCGGCAAGCGTGCCCGGGAAATCGTGTACGGTGCCGGCCTGCCGGACGATCTGGCTGCCGAGATCATCGCCGGCTATCGGCTGCTGCAGGAAGAGTACGGCGAGGATCTGAGCCTGGCGGTGCGCAGTTCCGCCACCGCCGAGGATCTGCCGACGGCCAGTTTCGCCGGCCAGCAGGATACTTATCTCAACGTGCAGGGTGACGAAAGCCTGCTCGACGCCTGTCGCCGGGATTTCGCCAGCCTGTTCACCGACCGGGCGATCCACTACCGGATCGATCAGGGCTTCGATCAGTTCAAGGTGGCGTTGTCCATCGGCGTGATGAAGATGGTGCGTTCGGATCTGGCCTCATCCGGCGTGATGTTTTCCCTGGATACCGAATCGGGCTTTCGCGACGTGGTGTTCATCACCGGGGCCTACGGCCTGGGCGAGAACGTGGTGCAGGGGGCCGTGGATCCCGACGAGTTCTACGTGCATAAGCCGACCTTCACGGCGGGGCATCGGACGGTGCTGCGTCGCAGCCTGGGCGCCAAGGCGGTGAAGATGGTGTATGTGGATGGCTCGACGCGTCACACCACCCGAAACATCGCTACCAAGGAGACCGAGCGCCAGCAGTACTGCCTGACCGACGCTGATGTGCTGGAACTGGCCGAATATGCGCTGACCATCGAGCGGCACTATGACCGTCCGATGGACATGGAGTGGGCGAAGGACGGTCTGGACGGTCAGTTGTATATCGTTCAGGCCCGGCCTGAGACCGTGGCCTCGCAGCGGCGGGTCACGATGCTGGAAAGTCATGTGCTTGACGGCAAGGGCGAGGTGCTCATCACCGGGCGGTCTGTCGGGGAAAAGATCGCCAGTGGTCGTGCGCGGATCATCACGCATGTGGATCATCTGGCGGACTTCCAGCCCGGCGAAGTGCTGGTGGCCGACATCACGACGCCGGACTGGGAGCCGGTGATGAAGACCGCGGCGGCGATCGTCACCAATCGCGGCGGGCGAACCTGCCACGCCGCGATCATCGCCCGGGAGCTCGGCATTCCCGCCGTGGTCGGTGCCGGGGAGGCCACCACACGCATCCCCGATGGGGACGAGATCACCGTTTCCTGTGCGGAGGGCGATACCGGACGTGTCTATAAGGGAGCGGTTCCCTATCACGTGGATCATACGGAAGTGGGGGACATCCCCCGCCCGGCCACCGAGATCATGATCAACCTCGGCAATCCGGAGCTCGCTTTCAAGACCTCCTTCCTGCCGAACGACGGCGTGGGGCTTGCCCGGATGGAGTTCATCATCAACGAGTCCATCAAGGTTCATCCGTTGGCGCTGCTGCACCCCGAAAAGGTCACGGTCGCCGACGCACGCAAGACGATCGACCGGTTGATCCACGGCCATGCCGACGGCGCGTCCTTCTTCGTCCAGCGCCTGTCCGAGGGTATCGGCACCATCGCCGCCGCCTTCTGGCCCAAGCCGGTCGTGGTGCGAATGTCCGACTTCAAGTCCAACGAATACGCCAGCCTGATCGGTGGCAGCGACTTCGAGCCGGAAGAGTCCAACCCGATGATCGGTTTCCGGGGCGCCTCCCGATATGCCCATCCCGCCTACGCCGAGGGCTTTCGCCTGGAGTGCCTGGCGATGAAGCGCGTGCGTGAGGACATGGGCCTGACCAACGTGATCCTGATGCTGCCGTTCGTGCGCCGCGTCCAGGAGGCGGACGACGTGCTGGCGAAGATGGCCGAATACGGCCTCAAGCGCGGCGAGAACGGGCTGCAGGTCTACGCCATGTGCGAGATCCCCAATAACGTGATCCTGATCGATCAGTTCGCCCGGCGATTCGACGGTTTCTCCATCGGTTCGAACGATCTCACCCAGCTCACCCTCGGCGTCGACCGCGACAGCGAGATCGTCGCCTTCGACTACGACGAGCGGGACGACGGCGTGAAGGAGATGATCCGGCTGGCGGTCGAAGGCTGCAGGCGCAACGGTATTCACTCCGGTCTCTGCGGCCAGGCGCCGTCGGATTATCCCGAGATGGCCGAATATCTGGTGCAGCTCGGTATCGACTCGATGAGCCTGAACCCGGATACCGTGATCGCTACCACGCGGCATGTGCTGGAACTGGAGGCAGGGTTGGGGCTAAAGCCCCGCGATGACGGGCGAGACGCATGACCCGCCGCCGTCACACCGAGATTCCCCAGCCGCCGCACCCCATCGAGCGTCGTGAGCCGCTGCCCTGGGAGCATCCCAAGTCCCCGGAGGAGGATGCCGAAGTCGCCGCCCGCCTGCAGGCGATCATGCAGGATCCTTCCTACCTCGAGCCGGACCGCGACGTCGATTTCCTGCATACCGACACGACCCGCGGCGTCCGGTTGCAACTCGACTACCTGAAGGCCGAGCAGGCGCTGACGCATCATGACATCCGCCATTGCATCGTCGTGTTCGGCAGCACCCGTCTGCGCGAGCCGGAGACGGCGCGTCGACAGCTGGCCGCCGCGCATCACGAGTTGGCCGCCCATCCCGGCGATGCCCGCTGCGCCCGTGCCCTGCGTCTGGCGGAACGGCGCATGGAGCTATCTCGATACTACGATGTGGGTCGCCAGCTGGGTTATCTCGTGGGCAAGGCCGGCGAGGGCCCGAAGGACTCGCGTCTGGTCGTCATGACGGGCGGCGGACCCGGCGGCATGGAGGCCGCGAATCGGGGCGCCTTCGAGGCCGGCGCGAAAACGGTGGGGCTCAACATCACCCTGCCGCGCGAACAGTATCCGAATCCGTACCTCACGCCGGGGCTCTGTTTCCAGTTTCATTATTTCGCCCTGCGCAAGCTGCATTTCATGAAGCGGGCGGCGGCCATCGTGGCCTTGCCGGGCGGCTTCGGCACCCTGGACGAATTGTTCGGGGCGCTCACCCTGATCCAGACCCGCAAGGTGCCGCCCATTCCCATCGTGCTGGTGGGCGAAGCCTACTGGCGCAGCGTGTTCGACGTCGATTTTCTGGTGGACTCGGGCAGCATCGATGCCGAGGACACGGAATTGTTCTGGTATGCCGAAACGGCGGAAGAAGCCTGGGCGGGGATCCGCGCCTGGCACAAGGCCAACGGCAGTTCGCTCTTCAACGGCGCCTCGGATGCGGCCGCCAATACCCCCTCATAACCCATCAAGAGGCAGTCATTCGCATGAAGCTTTCCTTTCACGGCGCCAACCGCGACGTCACCGGCTCCTGTCATCTGCTCCACGCCAAGGGGTTGCGTATCCTGATCGACTGCGGCCTGTATCAGGGTGGGCGCGAACTCGACGAGGAAAATGCCGAGGACTTCGGCTTCGACCCGGCCAGCATCGACATCCTGCTGCTCACCCACGCCCATCTCGATCACTGCGGGCGCATCCCGTTGCTGGTCAAGCGGGGATTCACGGGCGAGATCATCACGACGGCCGCGACCCGTGAACTGACGCGGGTCGTGTTGCTGGACGCGGCCCATCTCCAGGAGGAGGAGGCGGAACGCCATAGTCGTCAGGCCCACCGTCACGGTCGTCGCCCGCCTCCTGCGCTCTATGGCACGCTGGATGCGCTGAATGCCCTGGATCAGTTCGGGCGGACGGCAAACTATGGGGAAACCATCGAACTGGCGCCGGAGCTGACGGCGACCTTCTACGATGCGGGGCATATCCTGGGATCGGCCAGCATCCGCATCGAGGAGACTACGGGTAAGCGCCGTTCCATCATCTTTTCCGGCGATCTCGGCAACAAGGGGCGGCCGATCCTGCGTGATCCTCAGGTACCGCCCAAAGCGGATGTGGTCGTCATGGAAACGACCTATGGCGATCGCGCGCACAAGGCGCTGGCCCCGTCGATCGACGAGTTCTACGATGCCATCACCGAAACCTTTGCGCGCGGCGGCAACGTGATCGTGCCCACCTTCGCCCTCGAGCGGGCGCAGGAAATTCTCTATTACCTGCGGGAAGGCATCGAGGCGGGCCGCCTGCCGAAGAATCTTCCGGTGTTTCTGGATTCCCCCATGGCGATTTCGGCCACCGAGATCTTCCGCCGTCATCCCGAATGCTACGACGCCGAGGCCTGCGATCTGTTCAACAACGGCAAGGATCCATTTGCGCTGCCCGCCTTGCGATTCGTCCGGGAAACGGCCGATTCCATCGCCCTGAACCGCCTCGTGGGCGGCGCCGTGATCATGGCCGGCTCGGGGATGTGTACTGGCGGTCGCGTCCGACACCACCTTCGGCACAATCTCTGGCGTAAGGAATCCAGCGTGGTGTTCGTCGGTTTCGCCGCACCCGGTACGCTGGCGCGCGTCCTGATCGACGGTGCCAAGCGGGTCAAGCTGTTCGGCGAACAGATTCCCGTCCGGGCGAAGCTCTATACCATCAATGGCTTTTCCGCCCATGCCGACCAGGCGGAACTGTTGGACTGGCATGGCGCCCTGAAGCCGGAACGGACAGTGCTCGTGCACGGTGAGGAAAAGGCCATGCGTACCTTCGCCGATTTGATTGCGGCGCGGAAGACGAAGGTCAGCATGCCGAAGAAAGGGGATGAACTCTCGTTGTAACCCGGGTTTTTCCCCGGAACTGCGTTGCATTTCGCTTGTGTGCATAAAGCACACCGCGCTCAATGCGCCTTGTTCCGGGAAAAAACGGCCTACGTCGCTGGTTTGGATTTAGTGTGAACAGGCCCTAGGGCACCCGGCCCGACAATTCCAGATTTGCCGAATCGCACGGTCCCGTACCGAAGGAGGGCATCTGTCATGATCGATCTGAAACCGTATTTACCCCGGGAGTTGCCCCCCCCGCTCGAGGCGCTGTCGGTTCTGGCACTGGATCTGCGTTGGAGCTGGAACCACGCTTCTGATGAGCTGTGGCGGCTGATCGATCCGGATCTCTGGGAGGCCACGGGCAACCCCTGGCTCATCATGCAGAGCGTTTCGCGTGAACGGTTGGATACCTTGGCCGCGGACGAAGCATTCATGAGCGAGTTTCAGCGCATCATCCGGGATCGGGCCGAGAATCTTGCCGAAACCACCTGGTTCGATCGCGTCGAGCGCGGGGAGGAACTGGGGCTCGTAGCCTATTTCAGCATGGAGTTCGGGCTCAGCGAGTCGCTGCCGATCTACTCCGGTGGTCTCGGGATTCTGGCCGGGGATGTGCTCAAGACCGCGAGCGATCTCGGGGTGCCCATGGTGGGTATCGGCCTGCTCTATCAGCAGGGCTATTTCCGTCAGGCGATCAACGGCAATGGCGAGCAGCTGGCCTATTTCCCCTTCAACGATCCGGCGATGCTGCCGATTCTCCCCCTGCGCGATGCTTCCGGCAGCTGGCTGCGAATCCAGGTGGAGTTGCCCGGACGCAGCCTGCAACTGCGTTGCTGGGACGTGCAGATCGGGCGGACGCATCTCTATCTGCTCGATGCCAATCATCCGGTGAACAATCCCCGGGATCGCGGGATTACCGGCGAATTGTACGGTGGCGACAACGAAACCCGTCTGGCGCAGGAAATCATTCTGGGCATCGGTGGCTGGCGATTGCTGGAAGCGCTGGATCTCCCGGTGCGCGTCTGCCACCTGAACGAAGGGCATGCCGCTCTCGCGGTGCTGGAGCGGGCCGCCCGTGCGATGCCTCAACTGGACGTAGACTTTGTCACGGCGCTCCGCGCCACACGGGCCGGAAACATCTTCACGACCCATACCCCCGTGCCCGCGGCCTTTGACCGGTTCGATCCCCTGTTGGCGCGGCAGTATCTCGAACCGTATGCGACGCAATGGGGGATCGATCTGGACACGCTGCTCGATCTTGGCCGCGGCGTATCGGATGGGGCGGACGCGCCATTGAACATGGCCTATCTCGCCTTGCGGGCCAGTGGGGCGGCCTTTGGCGTTTCCCGTCTGCATGGCAGCGTCTCGCGGGCGTTGTTTGCCCCGCTTTTCCCCCGTTGGCCGCTGGACGAGGTGCCCATCGGCCACATCACCAATGGCGTGCATACCCCAACCTGGGATTCGCAGGCGGCCGACGCCCTGTGGACGCGGGCCTGTGGCAAGGCTCGATGGAGCGGCGAAATCAAGCCGGTGGCGGAGAAGGTCGCCGTACTCGACGACGAAACCCTGTGGAATTTCCGTGCCCAGCAGCGGCATGGCCTGATCGGCGCGTTGCGGGCCCGCATTGCCCTGCAACGCGCCAACCGCGGCGAACCGCAGGATCGGGTGGCCGCTTCCGTCAATCTGCTCGACCCCAATACCCTGACATTGGGGTTTGCCCGACGCTTCACGGGCTACAAGCGACCCAATCTTCTGCTGGAACAGCCAGAACGACTGGCTCGGCTGCTGAGTGATCCCCATCGCCCCGTGCAACTGGTGCTGGCGGGCAAGGCACATCCCAAGGATGGCCCCGGGCAGGCCATGATCCGGCAGTGGTTCGAGTTCATCCGGCAGAACGAGGCGCTCAGCCGACACGTCATCTTCATCGAGGATTACGACATGGCGCTTGCGGCCGAACTGGTGCAGGGCGTCGACGTCTGGATCAATACCCCGCGTCGACCCTGGGAGGCCAGCGGCACGAGCGGCATGAAGGTCCTGGTCAACGGGGGGCTGAATCTGTCCGAGCTCGATGGTTGGTGGGCCGAGGCCTATACCCCGGATGTGGGCTGGGCGCTGGGCGATCGGGCGGAGCACGATTCCGATCCGGTCTGGGATCGACACGAAGCCGAGATGCTTTATCAGGTGCTTGAGGAATCCGTGATCCCCGACTTTTACGCGCGGGACGCCCGGGGCATCCCGCAGCGTTGGGTCGCCCGCGTGCGCGAGAGCATGGCGCACCTCACCCCAGTCTATTCGACGAACCGGATGCTGCGGGAATACGTCGAAACCTATTACCTGCCCGCTGCACGGGCCGTGGGCAACCGATTGGCGCGTGGCGGTGAGGCGGCTCGTGCACTCCAGGACTGGGCGCGCCGCATTGATGCGCACTGGCCGGCGGTGCGCATCGGGGGCGCCAATCTCGGCGTAGAGGCGGGGGTATTGCACGTTGATGTTCAGGTATTCCTGGATGATCTGCAGGTTGACGATGTCTGCGTGCAGTTGTTTGCAAACTCGGTAGAAGCGGATACCGCGCCGGAGAGACATGTGCTGGTGCGCTCCGAGCCGCTGCCCGGCGCCGTGAATGGCTTCCATTACACCGCGCATGTGGCCACGAACCGCTCCGTGGCCGACTACACGGTTCGGGTCGTGCCGAATCATCCCCTGGCGTCAATCCCGCTGGATTCGCGGCACATCCTCTGGGATCACGAATGACTTTCGATGCGGTGGTTGAGTTCTGCCGGATTTGCGGGTGTTCGATCCTTGAATTCACGAAAAATGGAATAAAAACGCCCTGATTCGCGTCGGCTCCGGGGTACCGTCGATGATCCAATTTCCCGCTGGCTATCCCGGGTGGCTTTAGGGTAATCTTCTTTGTTGTCGATGGATAAAACGACGTAAAAATCATGGGGATGTGTCGATTTGTGGGATATTGTCCCACTTATCGGCTCGGAATTGAGTGCCTGCCTGGCTGCAGGTGACCCACCAAAGGAACGAGACATGGCTGGTCTTGAGTATGGGCTGAACGACTTTCGGCAGATCGCGGCGGGTGCCGCCGTGCTTGGCAGCGGTGGCGGGGGAAGCTATGCCGATGCCGTCCGCGTACTGAACGAACTGGAACAGCGGGGGTGGTCCGGTTCGGTGGTCGTGCAACCCTATGACGGTGCCACCAATGCCTGCGTCCTCGCCCTGATGGGCTCTCCGGACGCGGCAGACACCCTGACCCTGGCCGACATGGAGCGTGCCATTGCGCATACGGTCTGTACCTTCGAGGTGGCCACCGGAATGGCGCTGGGCACGGTGGTCCCTGTCGAAGTCGGTCCCGTCAATTCGCTCATTCCCTTGATCGCCGCAACCCTGTCCACCAATTCGATCGCCTGGGTGGTGGATGGGGATGGGGCGGGCCGCGCCGTACCGGAATTGCCCCAGACCACCTACAGCGGTTGCCGAGCATTGGCTGCGACGCCCTGTGCGCTGGCGGACGACGCCCGATCGCCAGAGGCGGCGCAATCCGCGGTGCTGCGGGCGCCCACCGCGGCCCAGGTGGAGTCGCTGGCGGGGGGGATCGTCGCCACTGCGGCTTTCGGCAGCTTCTCTGGGATTGCACTCTGGCCCTCCAATGCGACCAACGGCTATGCCCTGAGCGAGGGGTATCTGTTCGGGACATTGTCCCAGGCCCATGCCTTGGGTGAATACCTTCTCGCCGGCTCGGTGCCTCGCAGGACTGTCGATGTCGCGAATCGGATCGCGGAACTGACGGAACGGGTCGCCACACCGGTCGCGACCAACTTCTACATCACCGAGGTGAGCGAGTCGACCAATGCCTCGTCACTCGATGCGGGCATCATTCGCCTCGACAACACGCCGGACCCGATTAACAGCGCGGCCACCGTCTATCTCTACAACCTGAACGAAAATCTGATCATGTATTCGAGCGAGCAGACTGACCCCTGCGTCATCGCTCCGGATTCCATCTGCTATTACTCGGAAAGTACGGGGCGTGGTTTTTCCAACGCCACTGATGATCTGGCGACATACTTCGACTTCAGGACAGGGCGGAGTACGGGATTGGCGGTCAGTGTCATCAAGGTCGCTGCCGTGCCCGCTTTCACCTATGCCCCGGGTGTGCTTGCGTCCTTCGCGACATTGTTGCGCAAGATCGGCTTTGCCGGCGCGTTACCTTATTCCGGTTAAGTGGCGGTTGAGTGGGTGGAATGGACGATTTCGACATCAACAAGGAACGATTGGAACTGGCCCTGGAGGCAGCCGGTCTCGACCTCTGGGAAAACAATCTTGTTACGGGGGAAGTGACCCGCAAGGTTTCCAAGATATTCGCGGAACTGGGTTACGGCGAACACGAGTCCGGGGCCTACATGGATGAATTGTTCAAGCTGATCCACCCGGATGATATCCCGGTGATCCGCTGCGCCGTCGAGTCACACGTCGCCGGGGATAGCGCCCAGTATCGCTGCGAGTTCCGAATTCGAGCCAAGGATGGTCGGTGGGTCTGGTTTGCCAACTACGGCAAGATCATGGATCGTCATTTGGAAACGTCCGGGCAGCGTTTCATCGGCGTCACGTTCAATATCGACGACCGCAAGCGGCGCGAGGCTGAACTGTCTGCGGCCAATCGCAAGCTGGTTCGCCAGAACGCATTGCTCGAAAAGATGAATCTGATGCTGCAATCCCTGGCGACAACGGATCCGCTGACTGGGATCGCCAACCGACGGCAGATCATGGAGGTCGGAGTCAGCGAAGTGCAGCGAGCCCTTCGTTTGGCGCATCCGCTGTCCTTGCTCGTGGCGGATATCGACCTGTTCAAACAGGTGAACGATACCTGGGGGCATCCCACCGGGGATCGGGTGATCTGTGCCGTGGCGGATGCCTGTCTGCGCAGCGTTCGCAGCGACGTGGATATCGTTGGGCGGATCGGCGGTGAGGAATTTGCCTTGATCCTGCCCGAAACCGATGGCACCAACGCGCAGGGTCTGGCGGAGCGATTGCGCGCTACCGTGGCAGCCCTACCGATTTCCGCCGCCGAAAATGCCGTTCTTTCCGTGACGCTCAGTATCGGGGTGGCCACCCTTTCGCCCACCTGTACCTCGTTCAGGGATCTGCTGATCCAGGCGGATCGGGCACTGTATGGTGCCAAGGACTCGGGGCGGAACTGCGTGCATCTGCTCCCTGCCTGAGCTGCATTCCTGTTCGCCGGATCGGTGCGGCCCTGAGTTGCACGCCAAGGTGCACCATCTCTCCTTTGCCCTGGTCATGCCGAGTGGACGGCGTCCTTCCTACCCATTCCGATCACGTTGCAACCATCGTCCATCGGCTTGGTAAAGGCGGGCCTTCTTGCCGTTCTTGTCGTAAAAAGCGCGTTTTGTCAGAGCGTTAATGTCACGGACTGCACGTAATCCGTGCGTCGATAGCGCCAAATCCGCCTCGAAACCTGGAAATACGCCCCTTAACGAGAATATCCCCGGTAATGGTATGGATATTGCTGTGTTTTCCCCCGGCCTGGTCAGTCGTGCCGCCCGCGTATTGGATGAGCACGCTTCTCTCCGGTACATGCTTGGGGGTGGCCGGTGCCGAAATGACACGTCTTGGGTGGGGTTCTGAATCTTCCTTTGGATTGGTCTGAAGATCAGTGCTTCGATCGATAACTACATAATAAAGAGATGGATTCGTGAAAAAAAATCTTCCAGTTACGCAAAATAGCGTTACCTTCTCCGATGATGATTTTCTGGTTTCGACGACGGATCTCAAGGGGATCATTACCTACGTCAACGACAACTTCATCAATGTGAGCGGTTATTCCCGAGAGGAACTGATCGGTAAGAATCACAATACCGTTCGTCATCCCGACATGCCGCCCGCCGCATTCGGGGACTTGTGGCAAACCCTGAAAAGGGGGGAGTCCTGGCGAAACCTCGTGAAGAATCGCTGCAAGAACGGCGACTTCTATTGGGTGGATGCCTATGTCAGCCCCATCTACAAAGGCAAGGAGATCATTGGCTATCAGTCGGTACGTACGCGACCGACGGACGCACAAATCGCGATTGCCGAGCGTCTCTATCGCCAATTGAACGACACTCCGGATGCCGTCGTGCCCCGCAAGCGACAGATCACGAATCTGTCCGCGCTGATGCTGATTAATATCGGCATGTTGGGCCTGATGCTGTTTCAGATCGTCAATTTTCTGCTGTTATTGCGTGGGGCGGATCATCTGTCCACCATGCGTTTCGTGATTGGTTTGCTCGGTGTTTTGTGGCCGATTCCCATGTATTTGGTCATCCGGTCGCTGTTCGCGCCGATTCATCGCACGGCGCACTGGCTGCAAAAAATCACCGCTGGCGAATTGCGTGAAAAAATCGACGTGCTTGGGCGTAACGAGGTGGGGGTGATTACCGAGTCCACCAAATCCTTGCAAGCCCGACTGATTACGGTGATCGGCGAATTCACGGAGTCTTCGGTGACCCTGTCGTCGGTGGCCGAGCAGCTATCGAGCAGCAGTGAACAGTCGGTCAAGGGGCTCGAGCATCAGATGCGGCAAACCGAGATGGCTGCGACGGCAATGAATCAGATGACCGCCAGCGTGCAGGATGTGGCGCGGAACGCGGCAGAGACCGCCGAGGCCGTGGCGCAGGCCCAGAAGCAGACGGCCGAAGGGCAACAGGAACTGCAGCGGACGCACGAAGCGATCAACCAGTTGTCGGCGCGGCTGGATGGCACTGCCATGGTGATTGACACGCTGCGCACCAAGGGCGATGCGATCGAGAACGTGGTCAAACTGATCAGCGGCATTGCCGACCAGACGAATCTGCTGGCGTTGAACGCGGCGATCGAGGCGGCGCGTGCCGGCGAACATGGGCGCGGGTTCGCCGTGGTGGCCGACGAGGTGCGTTCCCTGGCCGCCAAGACCCAATCTTCGACCATTGAAATCCGCGACATGATCGAACAGTTGCGCAGCGGGATCGTCGAGGCCGTGGACGTGGTCCAGCAGGGACACAGCCAGATGGAGAACGTCAAGGAACGGGCGACGGCGACCGAGCAGGCGCTAGGCTATATCAATACGGCGGTGCAGCGCATCGGTGACATGAGTGCGCAGATCGCCACGGCCACGGAAGAACAGAGCATGGTGGCCGAGGAAATGAATCGCAACATCACCGAGATTCGTAGTCAGACCGACACGGCCGCGAGCCTGAGTCGGGACAATGCGTCATTGGGTATCGAAATCGAGGCACTGTCTGATGATCTCAAGCGGATCGTGTCGGCCTACAACCTTGGTTCGAGCAACCAGACCGTCAAGCGCCTCCCTGGCAGAAGGCTGTCTCATGCGATGGTTGAGGAGCGGTCGAGCTCCGCGGCGTTGGCCACACGCACGCGCCGTGCGGTACCTCGGTCTCAAGGGGCAGTCACCCCCGCGCGCGGGGCAGTTTGAGCCCAAGGTTCTGGCTCGGGAGCATCGGGTTCGAGGGGGGGGGAATCCGTTGTTCTTGAATAGGTGTTTGCCGGAACTTCATTGCGAATGGCGCTCCGATGCTTGATTTCTCAGTCTGTCCCCGTCCAAAGAAGCCCCTTCCCCAGACCCCATAGCGCGCAGTCTGTTCAGGACCGCGCGGTGCGCTTCTCATGAGGGATCTAAAACTTCGAACCCAGAACCTCGAAGGCCCGCCGATGTACGCGACATCGATATTTCTGTGCCACTGTCATGAGCTTGTGCATGTACGGATTGGTCCTTTGACAGATAATGAGTAACGCCACATAGAAGCGGCATGCCCGGTCAGACACGATATCGGACGGGTCAGTCCGCCTCGGCAGGGCGATGGCCACTCATCCACAATCAGGAACCTCATGATGACCACAGCACCTCAAGATATCTTTCTCGGTGAGCCGACCTGGCTGGCGACGCCGCAAAGCAGTCTGCAGATCAATTCCGTCGCGGTCAGTCCGGATGGTCAGTTGACTGTCGGCGGTTCATCCAGTGAATTTGGTACCGGGCAGTTTTGTTTTTATGGATATGACGCCACAGGCGCCGAGGTATGGCGTGTCCCAGTGTCAGGCCCAGACGCCACGCAGGGCGTGTTCTGGGTGGCTATCAGCGACGACAAGCGCTTTGCTGCGTGTGGCGGAGAGACGGGCGAAACCGCCGGATTTTTGTATATCGTCGATGCCACGGATGGCCGCATCCTGTTTCAGGACAATCAACTCCCGTCGCGCGTCAATCAGCTGACATTTTCCCATGACGGTAATTTACTGCTCGCCGATTTCGAGCATGAGTTGCGGCTCTACCAATACTTCGAACATGAATTGCAGTCCTGCCAATATACGGTTGGCTGTTCCGATTTGGCGTTGTCGGCCTGGTCACAGAGCGACAGCATCGGCTTGCCGACGGATTTCTCCAGCTACAGCGGCGTGTTGGCTGCTTCTGGCGACCGGGTGTGGGTTGGCGCGATTAACTACAATACTCAACCCTATACCGGCCTGGTACAACAGATTGAAGTGACGGACGGCAAATTCGGTGCCGTGGCGACTTATGACCAGGCCCAGGGTGTGATGCGTGTGGTGGCCACGGAGAACGGCGTTTATGCGGCCGCATCGCTGCACGACGGCAGTTGTGCGTTCTTTCAGGCGGTACAGCCAACGACAGCTTTTGTCTACAAGCCGGACTTGGCGTCGCTCGATATCGCTTATGCCATCGCCATTACCGAAACGCCGGCAAAACAACTGGTCATCGTGGTCGGCGCCAATCAGAGCCCTATCGGCGACAAAAAGGGCGATACCGGCGTGTTGTATCGGGTTGATGTCGTGCAAACCCAATCGGAAATCGCCAATTTTCCAGTATGGGCGCCGCAACCGGGCTGGACTCATTCCTTGCTGTACGGGGTTAATCCGGGGGTGTCACTGGATCGGGATGCAACGCTGGTCACGGCGACCGATGGCGAACCGGATGAAGAGGGCGGCGGTATCAATCAAGACGAATCGCCGGGGAACTTCTATTTGCTGGATGCTAGATCTGGTCAACAATTGTGGCAATATGACACTCGGCTGATGAATTGGCCAATGGCACTGACTCCTGATGGTAGAACGGCGGTGGGCGGCAGTGATGACGGCAGTATCTATTACTGGAAATTGTAGTAAGTGAAATTTGAAGGTCCGACCCCCGCGCCATACTCTGATCAACGGCTGTGGGTCGGCCGTTTGCAACGCTCCTGGGCGTTGCGCAATGGTGCATTGCTCCTGCTCTGGCTGTTCGTGTTCAAGATCGGTGCACTGGTCGAGTATACCCACGACGCCAGTGTCTGGTTCCCGGCGGCGGGGCTCACCTTCGCCTCCTTGCTTCTGTTCCGCTTCTCGATACTCCCCGCCTTGCTGGCCGGTTGCGTGCTGAGCACGATTTATACCGTGCATGCCTACGATATTTCGCTTGGTGATTTTCAGATCCTGAAAGCTGGCCTGCTGTTCGGTCTGGCCCATATTCTGCCCTACGCCATTGGTGCCAACGTGCTGCGTGTGCTCATCAAGCGGCGGTCACTGGATATGAGCGTGATCATCGTGCTTTTCCTGGTGATTGCGGCAGTCAGCTCCTTCTTCGCCACCTGGCTGGTTCTGCCGACGCTGGTGATGACCGAGATGATGTCCCCCGACGCCGTGGCCTCCACCTGGTTGCCATTCTGGATCGGTGACATGGCTGGAGTCATGGTCATGGCCCCTTTCTTCGTCGGCCTCCTGAACTGGGTGCAGCCGGGGGCTTTCCCTCAGTTGGCGGACCTGCCCGGTTTGGATCAGCAGACATTCAACGCCCGTTCCCTGATGAAGTTGCTGCTGAATGCGTTACTGCTGGTCTCGTGCATGCTCCTGGCCAAAGTCACCCATTCGCCGAACAGTGCCTTTGCCATTTTCTTTCTGGTGATCCCGCATATGTGGATTGCCTGTTCCGAGTCGGCATTCCTGAATGTCAGCAGCGTAGCGCTGTCGAGTTTTCTGATCGCATTCTGGGTGCATGTGCTGGGTTTGATGGACTACGTGATGGTCTATCAGTTCGCCATCAACGTGATTGCTGCCAACACGCTCTTTGGCCTCGCGATTCCCTCCCTGCTGGCGGATAACCTGAAACTGCGCAAAGTCGCATTTACCGACAGTCTGACCCAGGCGGCGTCACGCGATCTACTGGTACAGCGTTCAGCACAGGAAATTACGTATAGCCGACAGGATGCCAAACCCCTGGCGATGATCGTGTTCGATATCGATTATTTCAAGAAAATCAATGACAAATTTGGCCATCAGGTCGGCGACCAGGCCCTCCAGCAGATTGCGCAATTAGCGCAATCCTTACTACGGCCCACAGATCTGCTCGGTCGCTATGGCGGGGATGAATTCGTCCTGTTGTTGCCACATACCGAACTCGGCGCCGCGCGGCTAATCGCGGAGCGGATTATTGAGCGGGTGCGGCAAGTAACCATCGCGGAATCCCACCAGTTGACGGCAAGTTTTGGCGTGGCGGGACTGCAGGCCGATGACGACTTCGAACGGCTGTTCCGCCGTGCCGACCACGCGCTGTATCAGGCCAAACTCGCGGGCCGAAACCGGGTGTGCGTTGCCGAAGTCGAGCATCAGCAGGCGCTCGCCTGATCGCGTAAGCACCCCCACGGGGGATTTGCGGCGTATCGAACGCCACAGTGCGTGTGGCCTATGAGAGGCGTCGTAACTACTACGCAGGCTGCCAGCCAATGTCCCAAATCAGGTTCGGAGGACACCGGACGAAAAAAATCCCGCCAGAAGTCGGGATTTGATTTGGGATTGGACACTGTCCAACTGAGAAGTGGAGGCTGGACCCGGAATCGAACCGAGGTAAGCGGATTTGCAATCCGCGACATAACCACTCTGACATCCAGCCGAATTTGGAGCGGGAAACGAGGTTCGAACTCGCGACCTCAACCTTGGCAAGGTTGCGCTCTACCAGCTGAGCTATTCCCGCAGGAGGGCCGGGATTATTGATGGGCGAGGGGAATTTGTCAAGCGCTCGCGATTCTCTTCTGGCCTTCTGGGGCAGTTGGTCAGGCCGCTGCGCTCCGTCGTGACGGTTTGCTGGGCGATTCCTGTCGTCGGCTCGGTGTTGCCTCGGTATCGGCTTCGGCATGGGACTCCATGTCCAGGAAACGCTTCAATGAAATCTCGCTGAGATAGAGATAAAGATCCCGGGAAAACTCGTTCCATTTGTCCTGGGCGAAGTTGCGCTTGTCCGGACAGGATTTGTCGAAACCCTGGAGTCGATCTGCCCGGCAGCGGTCGTCGATGGCATCGATGACGTCTGCGATCGATATCTTGCTGGGATCCTGGCCCAGGCGATAACCACCACCCGGTCCACGCGTACCGACCACGAGCTCTGCCTGGCGCATCTTGGCAAACAGTTGTTCGAGGTAGGAAAGCGACACGCCTTGAATCGCGGAAATCTCGGCCAGGGCCACGGTGGTTTCGGCGTCGGTCCGGTTGGCCAGGTGGATCAAAGCAGTGACGGCATGTCGGCACTTGGTGGTGAGTCGCATGATCTTCATCTCCCTGGGGGATGTTCATTTCCCCGTTGGATTTCCGGTTGTTGTGTACTTTCCGAAGAGCATAGCCGACTAAAACACTTGGGTATAGTGTTAATTCCTTTTTTCCGTGCAGGTTTTTAATTGGTCGATCAGCCAGTTCTGCAACATTGTGTTCCGTTTGTGCTGCTTTTCGGCGCAACGACTTTGCTGATCATGGAGGCATTTGCTGCGACTGCCGGTTTCGACCAATTCCGCCGCGCGCGCATCGTGATAGATCCGGACCGCGAGACGCAGTGGTTGTTGGCGCCGCCCAAGGATGCGATGGTCCGTGAAATCGATGTCGAGGGTAAATCGACTGTTCGCGACGATCTTCGGCGAGACGCTGGCGATCCAGGGGCATTCGTCGCCGGCTTTCAGTCGACGCAGGTCGCCAAACAATCGACGAATGAGGATGTAGTTGTGTTCGTACAGTTCCATCAACCGGTCGAAGGTCGGCGGTCGCTTGTGATGGGTTGGCAGGTCGTCTGTATTCATAAGTGCGTTGTTATGCAATAAAATCCGGGTGTGCGCAATGGTGGCCGCATGGGTTGGAGGTTGTGTGCGTTGGCTGTTATTGTGAACCAACGAGCAATGAGGATATAGGGCATGAGGGATTGCCGAACCGGGACTACGTGGTTTTTTCGCCAATGGCGGTGCGCAGCATGGCTGGCTTTTCTGTTTGTCGGCGTTCTGCCGGTAGCCCGTGCGGATGTGTATGTGTATCGCGATGCTTCCGGCGTCGCTCACCTGACCAATGTCACCCCGAAAAAGAATTCGGGCTATACCCTGTTTCAGAAAAGCGCGTTGACGGCACCCAAGGCCTGGCGGGATGGTTTCCGGATTCTGCCGCGTCTGGACGTGCACACCTATGACGATGAAATCAATCATTACGCTCGACAGTATGGCGTGGATCCGACGCTTGTCCGCGCTGTCATGCACGCGGAAAGCGCCTTTAATCCCAACGCGGTCTCACCCGCCGGTGCCGGCGGTCTGATGCAGTTGATGCCCCAGACGGCGGCCCGGTTCGGCGTAGCCGATCGATTCAATCCTGCGGAAAATATTGCCGGCGGCGTTGCCTACTTGGCGTTTCTGCTCGATCTGTTCAACGGAAACCAGAAGCTGGCGGTGGCTGCATATAATGCCGGCGAGGGTGCCGTACAGAAATACGATGGGGTTCCGCCCTACGACGAGACGCAGCATTACGTGTCACGGGTGCTGGATTTGCATCAACGCTATAGCGACTTGGCGAAGAAGACGGCGCACAACTGATCTCTGTTGCCCGTCGTACGCGCGTCTTCGGCTTTGAGCCGGATCGAGACATCGGGCAGAATCATCGGGTACCGTTGAAATAAACCCGATAGCCAATCGTTACACCATCCTCGTTACAACACCCAAGGAAGCACCTTATGTCCACCTCCGATCTGGCGGGCACCTTGCCCGACCATGCCGCGCTGATCAATGTCCCTGTGCTCGTGAGCGCCTATTACAGCCGGGTCCCTGATGCCGAAAACCCGGTTCAGCAGGTGAGCTTCGGTACCTCCGGTCATCGGGGCTCCAGCATCAGTGCCTCCTTCAACGAGGCGCATATCGTGTCGGTCACGGCGGCGCTCGTCGAGTATCGGCGTGCTCAGGGTATCGATGGGGTGCTCTACCTCGGTTTCGATACGCATGCCTTGTCCTGGCCGGCATTCGTGACGGCGATCGAAGTGCTGGCGGCCGCGGGCGTGACGGTGCATTACCAGTTGGGATTCTCTCCGACGCCGACGCCGGTCATCTCGCGCATGATCATCGACAAGAACCGCCGTTCAGCCGGTGACGGCCTCTGTGATGGGGTGGTGATTACGCCTTCCCATAATCCCCCGACGGATGGTGGCTTCAAGTACAACCCGACGCACGGCGGTCCCGCCGATACGGATGCGACGGGCTGGATCCAGCAGCGTGCCAACGAACTGTTGCCGGACTGGGAAACCGTGGCGCGGACGCATTTCGATCAGGCGCTACAGCAGCCGCATATCATCGCCGAGGATTTCATTGCGCCGTATGTGGCCCAGTTGGAGGAGGTGATCGATTGCACGGCCATTCGCCGCTCCGGTCTGTCGATCGGTGTCGACCCGATGGGTGGGGCCGGCTTGCCCTACTGGGCGCCAATCGCCCAGCGGTACCAGCTGGATCTGTCCGTGGTCAACGAACGGATCGAAGCGGATTTCCGGTTCATGCCGCTGGATCATGACGGCAAGATCCGGATGGATTGCTCGTCGCCGTATGCCATGGCGGGGCTTCTGAAGATCAAGGATCGCTTCGACGTCGCATTCGGTAACGATACGGACGCCGATCGGCATGGCATCGTCACGCCGGACGGGGGCTTGCTGAACCCGAATCACTTCCTGGCGGTGGCCATCGATTATCTGTTCCGCAATCGCCCGCATTGGCGTGCGGATCTCGCCATCGGCAAGACGGTCGTGTCCAGTTCGATGATCGATCGCGTGGCCGCCGGCCTCGGGCGCAAGGTTTATGAAACGCCGGTGGGTATCAAGTGGTTCCAGCCGGGGCTCACGGCGGGGGAGCTCGGTTTCGGTGGTGAGGAATCGGCGGGTGCCACGTTCCTCTGTCGGGATGGCACGGTGTGGACCACGGACAAGGATGGTTTGATCATGGGCCTGTTGGCTGCGGAAATCCTGGCCGTGACTGGCAAGGATCCCTGGGTCTACTTCAATGATCTGGTGGATCAGTATGGTCAGCCGTACTACACGCGGGCCGATGCCCCAATCAGTCCCGAGCAGAAGGCCCGATTCAAGGGCCTGACTGCGGAGTCCGTCACGATCGATGCCCTCGCCGGCGAGCGCGTGACGCGGATCATGACCCATGCGCCGGGGAACGGCGCGCCCCTCGGTGGTCTCAAGGTGGAAACGGCGAACGGCTGGTTTGCCGCGCGTCCCTCCGGTACGGAAGATATCTACAAGATCTACGCGGAAAGCTTCATTTCAACCGCGCACCTGGAGGAAATCCTCGCTCAGGCGAAGCAACTGGTCGGAGCGGTGTTGGCGGGGTGACCGCTCGATCCGCGGATGCGGCGGGTCTCTGCCGCTTTCCGCTCCAGTTGGCGGGGCGGCAGCACCGGATTGAATGGGCGTTGGATGATTTTTGGGCGTACCGGGCCTAGTTGCCGGTCTGCCCTTTTTCTTCTTCGCGCACCAGCTGGGTCCAGAAGTGGCGCAACGCGTCGACAGGTACCGGCGTCGATGATAGCAGGTACGCTTCCGCGCGCGATTTCAGGCTGGGATGTCGCTTGGTCATCGCCTGGATCCAGTTCAGATCGCGGAAAGAGAGAAAGCCCGTGCTCAGACGCACGGACCAGGACAGCCATTTGGCTACGTTTTCCGCGGGCGTGATGCTCAACCAGACGGCCGCAACGAGGACCGGAATGCCCAGCAGGGGATAGCCTGCAGCCTGATCGGCCAGTAGCGCCCATTGCATGAGAAAGAGCCCGCCGGCAAGCGCCATGAGCGATGCATAGGTGTACCGGTGCTGACTGATGACCGCGTGTAGCCGATTCAGGCGATCGACCAACTCGGGTTGGTAGTGGAATTCGTCGCGCAGATCGAGCATGGCGCCTCCCCTGACCGTATCTTCGAACCATACGGTAATTGCTATTGATATGACGATGATATGACACGCCGCAGCCCAGCGCTAGGTTATTCCCGGTGTGTCCGGCTCAACGGACGATATTTTCGGATGAATGGGCAGGGGGGCGTTCAGGAGGTCGTTTGAGTCGTGACCCTTTGCCAGGTCATGAAGCTGTAGGGGTAGGGATTTTCCGGGTCGGCCGGGTGATGTTCCTCGATGACCAGTCGCCATTCCCGCCGGTTGTAGGCCGGGAAGAAGGCGTCGCCGTCCTCGATGCGGGTGTGCACTAGCGTGAAGAACAGAAGATCCGCCCGCGGCAGGAACTGGTAATAGATGTTCGCTCCGCCGATGACCATGGTTTCCGGCGCATCGCCCGCGGCCTCGATGGCGGCATCCAGGCCATCGACCACGATGACGCCTTCGGCCGCCTGATAGTCGGGATTTCGACTGATGACGATGTTCTTGCGGCCCGGCAGCGCGCGCCCGATGGATTCGTAGGTCTTGCGCCCCATGATGATGGGCTTGCCCATCGTGATGCGCTTGAAGCGTTTCAGATCCGCTGGCAGGTGCCAGGGCAGTTCGTTGTTTCTGCCAATCACCTGATTGCGGGATAGTGCGGTTACCAGTCCGATCTTCATGTCGTTCAGCCGTTTTCGCTGGGGAAGCGGGTGGAGCCGTACTTCACGACCAGCACGGCGATGGCAAGAATCGCGATGGCGCCGGTGTAGGTCAGCAGGGTCAGGTTCGTCATGATCTTGACGTCAACGACCAGAACCCGTGTGAGTGCCGTGATCGCGATATAGATCAGGAAGCGTACGGGGAGCCGCTTGGTCTGGAAGTAGATGCCGATCATGGCCAGGATTTCGAGGTAGATGAAGAACAGGAGCAGGTCATCCAGGGAGGGCGTGCCCTTGTGGATGACTTCCAAAACAGCCGCCCCGGTCGACCAGACGACGCCGATCCAGAGAATGAACAGCAGGATGATGTGCGCCAGCATGTTCAGGTCGTTGCCCAGTTTCTCGATAAACCGATGACTATTTCGAATTCCTAACATCTCTGCATCCTGACTGAACGGGTGAAATCAGCGTTTGATTATACGGCAACCTGAGCGGCGATATGCGGCTCGGGATCGTAATCCGCCAGCGTGAAGTCCTCGAACACGAAATCCTCGATCCGGGTACGGGCGGGGTTGAGCCGCATCGTGGGCAGGGCCTTCGGCGTTCGGGTCAGCTGGGTCCGCGCCTGCTCGAAGTGGTTGTGGTAGAGGTGGGCGTCGCCCAGGGTGTGGACGAAGGTGCCCGGCTTCAGGCCGGTGACCTGCGCGATCATCAGGGTGAGCAGGGCATAGCTCGCGATGTTGAAGGGTACCCCGAGGAAGATATCGGCGCTGCGCTGATAGAGCTGGCAGGAGAGCTTGCCGTCGGCAACGTAGAACTGGAACAGCAGATGGCAGGGCGGCAGGGCCATGTTGGGCACGTCCGCGGGGTTCCAGGCCGTCACGATCAGTCGCCGAGACTCGGGGGTCTTGCGAATGGCCTCAATGACCTCCGCCAACTGATCGATCGTGCGTCCGTCGGGCGTAGCCCAGGAGCGCCATTGCTTCCCGTAGACCGGACCCAGATTGCCCTCGGCATCGGCCCATTCGTCCCAGATCCGTACGCCGTGCTCCTTGAGGTAGGCAATATTGGTATCGCCGCGGATGAACCACAGAAGCTCGTGGATGATCGAGCGCAGATGGAGTTTCTTGGTGGTCAGCAGCGGAAACCCCTCCGCCAGATCGAAGCGCATCTGGTAGCCGAAGACCGAGCGGGTGCCGGTTCCCGTTCGGTCGCCCCGGTCGACGCCGTGCGTCAGTACGTGGGACATCAGGTCCAGGTAGGTCTTCATGATGCGGATTCCTCCGATGAGGTGATCGGTTGAACGGGACGATCCATGATCCGACGGCGGTAGGCATAGATCATCAGACCGATGCCGATCACGATCATGGGGGCGGAGAGCACTTGTCCCATGGTCAGCCAGCCGTCCCAGAGATAGCCCAGCTGGGGATCCGGTTCCCGGACGAATTCGACCAGAAAGCGGAAGGTGCCGTAACAGATGAGGAAAAGGGCGGAAACGGCCATGCGCGGGCGCGGTTTCAGCGAGAAGATGAACAGGATCAGAAACAGCAAAATGCCTTCCGAGAAGGCTTCGTAGAGCATGGAGGGGTGCCGGGGCAACGGGCCACCGGTCGGGAAGACCATGCCCCAGGGCAGGGTGGTCACCTTCCCCCAGAGTTCGCCGTTGATGAAGTTGCCGATGCGCCCCGCAAACAGGCCGATGGGGACCAGCGGCGCGACGAAATCCATCAGGGTGAAAAAGTTGTAATGGTATTTTCGGGCAAACAGCGCCATGGCTGTCATCACGCCGATCAGGCCGCCATGGAAGCTCATGCCGCCGTCCCAGACCTGGAACAGGCTCAGGGGGTGGGTGATCAGTTCCGGTGTCTGATAGAAGACCATGTAGCCGATGCGCCCGCCAAGGACGACGCCCAGCGCGCCATAGAAGATCAGATCGTCGACCTGCTCGGGGGTTAGCGGCCAGTCCGGTTTGGCGGCGCGGTACCGGCCCAGCGCCCAGGCGCCGACGAAGCCCACGAGGTACATCAGCCCATACCAGTGAACCTTGAATGGGCCGATGGCAACGGCGATCGGGTTGATGTCTGGATAGGTCAGCATGATGTCGCCTACTACATGGCTAATGTGGGATGGCAGTACGCAGGGAACGAATCGGTTCGCCGTTCATGTCCGGCTCATTGCCCGAATGTTTCTTTGGGCCGTCGGCAGCAATTATCTGCCGTCGTCGCGGGCGTGGGCATTGATGCTCGCAATGGCGGCTTCCGCGGCGCGCATCGCCTCGGCGGTCTCGGCCTCGCTGCCCATCATGACGAGTCGACCGAAGGTCCCGAAGGCGCGCACATCGATCAGGGTGACATGCGCGGCCTTTTCCGCCTCGTTGGCGGCCTGCACGATATAGCCGGCCGGTTCCGTTTCCAGAATGAACATGCTCTTGCCGGGCAACAACATCGACCCCTTGCGGAACTGTCGGTTGATCAGCGTCGCGTGGTCGGGCGAGATGGCGCGGATGATCTCTTTCCAGGCGATGCGACAGGGGAGGCGGTCGCCAACCTCGTGGTTGATCTCGCGCAGGATGCCTTCGCCCGCGGCGAGTACTTCGCTCTGGTTCCTGAAGTGAATTTCCATGGAGCCGAACGCCCGTTCCACCACCTGCTCGCCCAGGCGCACGCTGGTGGCCTTCAGTGCGATGTCGCTCAGGCGATGTACGGCCATGCCGGGGGCGACCTCCACCCACAGGCAGGCATCGCCGGGCACCGGAAGGAAGCCCTGCGACGACGTGGCGAGATAGGATGCCAACTGCGGTTGAAGCGAGTCGATAAACGAATAGACCCGCAGGTTGACATTGTTCATAAAAGGACGGACCGGGTGAAATAAAACGCGCGATATTTTACCACGCCGACGGCGATCCGCGAACCATCAGCCTTCAGTTGGCGTTCGTCAGCGTTTGCCGGATTGCGTCGAAGCGCGCCCTCAATCATCGTCTTCGAGTTCCGGATCCCAGCCCTTGGCCTTGGCTTTTGCCAGTGCCTCGTTCTGGATGCGCATGTACTTTTCCTGCAACTCGGGCGGCAGACGGCTCGGCAGGTGGGCGTAGGGTTCCCAGGCCGCCCAGACCTTCTCGTACAGCGATTGGATCTGGCCTTGGTTCCAGCCGGCACCGGTCTGGGTTTCGGGGATGAAGCCGAACAGCCAGCCATCGCGGATGATCTTGCCGATGTGCGTCAGGCCGCCCTGTTCGTCCTCGTCCAGGCCGACGTAATTGATCTGTTTCATCATGACAGTGATTACCTCAAGTGGCGGCCGACATCAGAAGAAGGTCTTGACGACCGTGTCGAGCGCATCGCGCATGTCCACATCATCGGTGATCGGGTTGACCAGGGTCATGGTGCAGGCGGCGCGGGCTTCCACGCCCTTGGCGATCAGCTTGCCCGCGTAGACCAGCAGACGGGTGGACAGACCTTCGTCGAGGCCGTGGCCCTTGAGGTTGCGGGCCCGCTGGGCGATTTGAACCAGCTTCTCGGCCGTGCCGACATCCACACCCGTCTCGTGGGCCACGATTTCCGCTTCGATGTCCGGTTTCGGGTAGTCGAAGTCCAGGGCGCCGAAACGCTGCTTGGTGGATTGCTTCAGATCCTTCATCAGGTTCTGGTAGCCGGGGTTGTAGGAGATCACGATCTGAAAGTCCGGGTGGGCTTCGACCAGTTCCCCTTTCTTTTCCAGGGGCAGCACGCGACGGTGGTCGGTGAGCGGGTGAATCACGACGATGGTGTCCTGACGGGCCTCGACCACTTCGTCCAGATAGCAGATGGCGCCGATGCGGGCTGCGACGGTCAGGGGGCCGTCCTGCCAGCGGGTGCCGTCCTTGTCGAGCAGGTAGCGGCCGACGAGGTCGGAAGCCGTCATGTCCTCGTTACACGCGACGGTGATCAGCGGCCGGTTGAGTTTCCAGGCCATGTGTTCGACGAAGCGCGATTTGCCGCAGCCAGTCGGGCCCTTGAGCATCATCGGGATGCGGGCCTCGTAGCCGGCGCGGTACAGTTCGATTTCATCATGTACGGGACGATAGTACGGCTCGCGTTGCACGCGGTATTGATCGACGTTCTGAGTCATGGTGTTGCCTTGTCTGAAAATGATGTTTGTTGATTCGGTTCTGCCCCGGCAGATCCGCGCGTCCTGTCGACGGGCGGATCAGCTCTTGAATTTCACCAGTCGACTGACCTGGATGTCCGAGAGGAACACGACGCCGCTGTGCTTGTTGAAGAAGGGCGCGAAGCCTTCGAGCAGCGGTTTGACGAGTTCCTCGGGGACGGCGGCGATGATCATGATCAGCACTTCGTCCTCGTTGAACATCAGGTGTCCTTCGTGGTAGCCCTGGCTACCCTTGCCCGAGAGGTTGCCGACGATGGTGTAACCCTTCACGCCGGCACGATCGAGCAGATCCGTGGCGAACGCCTGGTGCTCGCCCTCGAGAATGATTTCCAGCTTTTTGAGGGGGGTGAGATTGAGGTTGTTCATACGCTGAGCTCTTCTGCAAGCGGAGGTTGTTTCGGAATCGCGGCAATGGGGCCTTCGCCCAGATCATACCATTCTCCGCGGTCATAAAAATGGCGGTGGCCGGTCTCCGGATCGATCACCACGACGGTGATCCAGCCGTTGGTGATCAGGGACATGACCTTCGGTAGACGGCTGGCTGCCGCGAGCGTGTGTTCGACCGGCGCCTCGACGATGGCGAGCAGTCGGATGGGTTCGTGGTACGGACGACCGTCCTTGAGTACGGACTGGGCGGGCAGGCCGGTGCGGAGGTCGCTCAGGTTGCCCGTCATCACGCCGAAGCGGCAGGCGACATTGTGGTAGGCCTTGCTGCCACTGCCGAAGTGGGCATTGTCGACGGCGGAAAAATAATGCTCCAGGTTGATCCACTGGCCGACGATCAGGGGGCCGGTGAGGATGCTCTCGAGCAGGCGTCCCTTCGGGTCAACCCGGTAATCGTAGGACTGGAGGAAGGTGCGGCCATCCAGATTGACGCCTTCGGTGAGATGGCGCCCGCCGACGATGACGGAGGCATTGCGCGCCAGACCCCATTCCGGGCGAACCTGGGTCCAGTCCGAGGCGTTGCGCTGGATCAGGCGATAGGCCTTGAGTGCATCGGTATTCGGCGTGACGCGCTCCACCAGGGTGGGCAGGCGTTCGGCGGCGGACAGGCGGGACGCAGCCCGGAGGCCGTTGCGCAACCGCTCGAGGTAGACGAGGTGGCTCGCCGGCAGCAGATCCAGATCGTGCAGCTCAAGCGCGTCCGTGGTGGTGTTGTGCAGCATGGGCACGAACCAGGCGTCGTCGGGGATGTCGAGGCCCTGCTTGCGCAGGCGACGGCGCACTTCCGGCTTGTTGCCCATGTGTGCGAGTACGCGCGCGGATACCAGGCCGTGACTGCCGCCGCAGGCGCCACAGTCCAGGGCGGATTCGTAGGGGTTGTTGTCCGAGGTGCTGCCGTGGCCGGAGAGGATGACGAACCGCGAGAAGTTCTCGGTCAGGCCGATGGAGCGCAGTGCCTGCCCGACGTAGTAGGTCTGTTCGTCCAGGGTGAAGCCGATTCGGCCCAGTCGTTCCATCTGCAGGTCGACGTAGGAACGGTTGATCTTGTAGTCCTCGCGCAGACGCTCGATGAACTGTTCTTCGGCGGTCTGGCTCAGGGCGAACTGTCGGGCGAATTCCGTCTGGCCGCTCTGATGGCCCATCGCCACCTCGCGCAGCTCCCGCACGATGGCATCGGTCAGGGCCTCGCGCTCGATGCCGAAATCCTGGTGAATGGCACGGACGATCATCACCCGCTGCAGGGCACGCACGATGGAGTCGGCCTGTTCGCGCGTCAGCTTGTCGACGAGCAGTCGGGTCGAGGTCTTTTCCGGTTCGATCCGGTCGCGCAGACGGTGATACGTGTACGGGGCGACCGTCTTGCCGATCATGTCGAAACCGAAGAGCAGACCTGCCGCCTCGACCGTGAAATACGGCGAGAGCACGGAGCTTTTCATTTCGTGCAGGATATGTCCGGCAGAGGTGTAGAACTGGGCATCCATCGGCTCGGCGCCCGTGGGCACTTCGAGGACCAGGTTCTTGGGGGTCACGACGACGGGGCACAGATTGACTTCGCTGCCCTTGCCGAGGCCGATGAAGCTCACCGGTACCCCAAAGAAACCGGCAATGCCGAAGGTCTGGTAGTCGCCGACGGTTTCGAGCTGGCGGCGCACCCGCTCGGAGCGAACGTCAATGCAGAACAGGATCTGGGCGAAGGGCCGCTTCTCGCGCTGGACGGTCGGCGCGGGCTTCAGGCGAGCCAGCAATTCGTTCCGGTATACGGTTTCCATGGCCCGCAGCCAAGCCATGCCTTCGTTTTCCTCGAAGGTCTGCAGCAGTGCCAGGAGCGATGCGATTTGTGCGCTGTCGAGCGCCTTGAGGGCATCGAGCTGACCGGCGGCCGAGGCCAGATCCACCAGCGCCTTGGCCTGACGGCGGGCTTCGGCGACCCGCTGGGCCTGTAGATAATCGGGCAGGATGCGGTTGACGCGAGCGGGATGACGATGCGCCAGCGCATCGTCGACGTCGTGCGCGAATTCGGGCAGGACGCAGCCGCCGTGATAGGCGAGGCGCAGATAACATTCCGCCGTGTGCTGTTCGATATAGGCCGAGAGTTTCGGGAGGGTGTCCGGCGTACGCTTCCGCCGGGCGTGCTCGCGGATGAGCGCCAGCCCCAGAACCAGGCGGATCGCCAGGAAATCGATCAGATCGGCGGGGTACTGCGTCGACCAGTAGTAGTTCTTGGCCGAGGAGCGCCAGCGCAGAAAACCGGCCCAGCCGTGCAGGCGCGTCAATTCGCGGGTGATCAGACCATCCCAGTGATCTTCGTCGATTCCGAGTTCACTCAGGATGTAGGCAATCGTGCCTTCCGGGGTGTCGTCCTGCGCCAGGATCTGCTTGATATGCAGGCCGCGCAGGAACAGACGGAGGTTGCGTTTGGCCAGTGCGCTCCAGGCCGTGAACAGACCATCCCGGCGGCCCGGCATGCCCCAGGTCGACTGACCTTCGTCGAAGAAGTCGAGACAGCTCTTGACGACCAGTTCGTCCAGCGTGGTGCCAATGTCGGTGCCGAACAGGGCATCAATGGCCTCGTACAGCGGCCGGTCGGCCGGAAACTGGGCCTGAAGACGCGCATTCAATGCTTCGAGGTCGGTGATTTCCCCGTTTCTCAGGGTCTCGCCGCGCAGGGCGTGATGGATGTCGTCCGCATCCGCGAGCGAGCGCATCCGGCTAACCTTTTCCGGTGTCTGGCAGAGCAGCGTCTCCAGCAACTCGGTACGGTCGAGATCGCCGATGGCATCACGATCGGCGAGAAATTCCTGAATGCTGTGACGCAGGCTGTCGCGATCGACCCGCCCCTGGTTCAGATAATGCTGGTAATCCGCTCTGGGTAGAAAACCGCGGGCATGAAACAGGTGCTCGCCCTGGCGAACGGCCTCTTCGAACGGCAAGTGTTCGAGACCATGCAACGGATTGTGATGGATGAAGGTCCGCATCGGCCAGAAATTCGGAATCGGCTCGGCGGCCATATGGACCATGGATCGGATTTTCAGGCGGTGACCCAAAGGAAGACGGCTCATATGCTCAGGCTCCTGTCCAGATCAGGTTCAACAGAACGATGGCTGCGATCAGGCCCGTAAACGCCCAGGTCAGGCGCAGGTCGAGATCGTCGGCAATGGCGCCGGAACGGGGCCCGAACACGAGACCGTTCAGCAGACGCGTGCCGGACCAGCTCCACAGCAACCAGGTCAGCAGGACGGGGATCGCGACACCGATACTGGTGTGCATCAGAAGCTGAAGCAGGGCGAAAAACGCGGGGAACAGGGGCAGGGCCATGGCGGCAAGTACCACGATCACGATCAGGGCGGACAGACGCGGCAGATCGCGGGCCAAACCGAGTACGAGACCGGCATAGGCGGCACCGAAGCGCTTCTTGAGGGCGACGCCGATCAGGATCAGCAGTGCCGGTGCCACGGACAGCCACAGAACGAAGGCATGCAGGCTGTGACTGTCGTTCGCTGTGGCGGCGGCCCAGGTCATGGCCCAGGCGGAGGTGGCCAGCATGGCGGCCCACTGCCCCAGATCACGGACAGTGAGCAGGCGCCAGGCGTAGAACAGGGCGGTCAGCAGGCCCCAACCGAGGAAGAAGTCCGAGCTGAGCGGCAGTCCGGATGCTGCCAGCAGCAGTACGCCGATCTGCGGCCAGACCAGGATCAGCATGACGCGGAGCACCGGATGACAGAGTCGGCTGAGCAAGGCATTAAACACGATGCTCAACGGGAACAGCGGCAGGAAGAAACCCGCCATCAGCAAGAGTAGGGAGTTCATGGGTCAGTACCACCTCAGCCAGACATTCAACCGCTTGGAGACATCGAGCAGGGTATGGGCCATGCGGTCATACAGATCTGCCACGTAGAATTCGCGGGAAATCAGCGAGTACAGCGTGAGTTGCAGATTGCCGAAGCGGTTGCCGAACAGGGATTCGTCTCGGGTGGTCAGGTAGCTGCTGATCCAGCCACCGATGACGATCAGGGCAAGGAGCACCACGAGACCGTCGAAGGTCAGGGCATCGATGCCCGCCGTGTGATAGATCGCGTTTCGGAACGCTTCATCCGGGTAGAGGAAGTTCTCGAAGGCGTGACCGATGAAGGTGTAGCCCACCACGATCAGGGTGAATGACAGCAGGATCAGCATCATCATGCGGATGGGGTTGCTGGCGTCGAGACGGTGGGTGGCGAACAGTACCTGAACGCCGGTGATCCAGCCGAAAAACAGCAGCACGATCGCCCCCTGCTTTTGGAAGAAGTCGGCGGCAACCACCCAATGGGCCAGCACCAGAATGGCCAGCGGCACGACCAGGGTGACCACGCCGATGATCAGCCAGGGCAGTTTCGTGCTGGCGGACTTGCGTTCGACGAGGAAGGTGTACAACGGGTTGTGCGGGACGCCATCATGCTGCCGCGCCTCACCGATCATGCTGCCCGAGCCGAGGAACATGGTGCCCTTGAACAAGCCATGCGCAATCAGGTGGAAGACGGCCAGCGAGAACGCGCCCAGGCCACACTCCATGACCATGAAGCCCATCTGGCCCATGGTCGAATAGCCCAGTGATTTCTTGATGTCGTTCTGGGTCAGCATGAGTACCGATCCGATGAGGGCGGTGATGAGGCCGACGATGAACAGCAGATGAAGTACCCCGTCGCTGTGGACGAAAACGGGGGCGAAGCGGTTGATGATGAAACCGCCCGCATTGACGATGCCCGCGTGCATCAGTGCCGAGACGGGGGTCGGGCCTTCCATCGTGTACGGCAACCAGGTGTGCAGCGGGAACTGGGCCGATTTGGCGAAGGCCGAGAAGGCGACCATCAGGGCGACGGTGGCGGTCACCGGCAGACCCAATACGCTGGTGGCGTCCGGATTTTCGGCAATACGGGCGAACAGCGTCGGGAAATCCAGTGCGCCGTAGGCCTGATAAAGCAGGACGGCCGCAAGCACCAGAGGCAGATCGCCGATCCGATAGGTGATGAATGTCCAGAAGGCGTAGCGCTGGCTTGGCCAGGATTCGGTGTTCTGTCCCAGGAGAAAGTACAGCAGCACGCCGACCAGATGCCAGGCAACCAGCAGCGTGATCAGATCGCCGGCGGAGACCATCAGGAGGATCGACGCGGTCATCAGGTCGAGGAGCATGAAAAACCGGGGGTAGCCAGGTTCTTCCGCCATGTACCGCACGGAATAGATGTGCACGATGAGGCTGATCCCGGCAACCACGAGGGACATGATGCTGCTCAGCGGGTCGAGGATCAGGCTGCCCCAGGATCCGCCCAGGCTGGCCCAGTACGGATTGCTCTGGGTCGTGATGTAACCGATCAGGCTGTAGAGCGCCACCACCACGGTCAGCGTGCTGACCGCGACGCTCAGCTTGGCGACCCGCTTGCCCAACCGCCCGGCGAGCAGATGCACCAGCACGGCGGAGGCGATGGGTAACAATGGAATCAACCATTGGCTATGTATCATGATGGTTCTCCGGTTCCGTTAGGAATACCTGATTGCAAATACCGTCTTTCAACCAGCTCGGCGCACACTGTCCATGGCGCTCACCTCAGGGTGGGGCGCCCTCGGTCCTGGGCTGTGGTGCGCATGCCACCGAACGTCGTGGCATTGTCTGCGTGCACGCGGGGCGTTGAACGCACTGACGACACGACTTTCCCCCAACAGCGTCGCGGGCGTATCTTTGCCGGGCTCAGGTGCGCGTCATGGACAGGTACAACGCCGGCAGCTTTTCCGGCAGTCGTGCAACCTGATCCAGCACCATGTAATGCTTGGCACCAAAAATCCGTTCGACATATTCGTCCGCGTGGGGGTCGAGCGTGACGCAGAAGGTCTCGATGCCCCGGCGGCGCAGTTCCTCGACCACCCGCTTGGTGTCGTGTCGGAGATACTGTGGATCCCGCACATCGTTATCGGATGGCTCGCCATCGGTCAGCAGCAGGATCAGCTTGCGCTGGCTGGCTCGGGCATCCAGCAGTCGACCGGCATGACGCAACGCCGTGCCCATACGGGTGGACAGCTGGCCGGTCATGCCTGCCAGGCGGGCTTTGGCCAGGTCGTTGAATGTGTCGTCGAAATCCTTGAAGCGGAAATACTCGACATCGCTGCGACCGTTGGAATCGAAACCGTGGATCGCGTAGGGGTCGCCGATGCGGTCCAGCGCATCCCCGAGCAGGGCAGCTGCTTCCCGGGCCAGATCGAGCACGGTTTTCTCGCCGTCGCCGGTGCGCACCGGGTCATTGGTGGATTCGGACAGGTCGATGAGCAGAATCACCGACAGGTCACGGACCTGGATGCGGCGACGAATGCCGATGCGCGGATCGGGCTGACGGTTCATGCGGATATCGGTCATCGCCTGAATGGCCGCATTAAGGTCGACCTCGTCGCCATCCTCGATCTTTTTCTGACGAACCACGCCCTGAGGCTGCAGGGCCTCGATGAGGTACTTCAGGCGCCGCACCATGGGTGCGTGTTCGGCCAGGATTTCCTCGATGGTTTCCGGATCGCCCAGTGCTGGTTTCTTTTCGGTCAGGGTCGTCCACAGGGGGCGCTCGAGCTGGGTCTGATAGTCCCATTCCGGGTAGTATCGCGGCGAGGCCATCGGTGGCGTGCCGTACAACTCGTTGAAGGTCGTGCCGTCGTCGTCGTAGAGTTCGGTAGCCAGTACCCAGATCTCGTCGGCACTCTCCGCGGTGGCGAACTCCACGTCCAGGGCATGCAGCATTTCCATGACGCTGACGTACTTGCGCTTGTCGTGGATGCTGGCGGCAACGGCCGTGTTCGGCTTCGCGTCCGGCTCGATCCAGAGATAGGCGTTATCGTCCCGATACGGACTGCTGGGGATATCGGTTCGGCTCTGGAAAGGGAGATTCTGGGCGCGGACCTGTTCGGCCAGCGTCAGGCCAAGGGTCCGTGCCGCCTCCTGCGATTGCATGTCCTCGCCCAGTGCCGCAAAACCGTGGCGTGCCGCCTGGACCAGCGGATGGTCGTCGAGGTACGCGTCGTCGCAGAGCGCCAGAGCGATGCGGTCGAACAGCGCGCTCATGCGCGGGGATGAGCCCAGACGATCCTCATCGGGAAGGGCGGCCAGGGTCAGTCGGTGAAAATTGAGCCAGAGCGGCACGAGCCCCGGGAAATCCGCCATGGCCAGGCGTTCGACCCGCGCGTCCTCGATCAGCCCGACCAGTACCCGCTCCAGGGGACCGGTGTCCTTGGCCTTGGGATCAATCCGGGAATAGATCTGATGGGCGGCGGCATGTGCCGCTGCGGCGCGGTACAGACTCAGACCATCGACCGGTTCGTGGCCTTCGACCTTGTAGTCGTCGTAGGCATCGGGCAGGTTGATGAACAATTCATCGATGAATGGTCGATAACCGGTGCGCGTTTCGAAATCCCCGGAGGTCGGTCGCAGAAAGAAATCGCGTCCCCAGAGTGCGCGCAGATACATGACCAGGCGCCGCTGAACGTCGACGAACAGGACGCCGCGTCGTTCGCGCTGAAGCACGGCCCGGGATTCCGGGGTGGACAAGCTGAAATAGGCGTCCTGGGCGGCGAAGTCGTTGCGATGCGCCTGGATGCCCCAGGTGATCCAGCGCCGCAGACCGCCGAGGGTCAGGCTGCCGAGCAACTCTTCGATGTGATCGAGCAGCGGCCGCAACGCCCGCGGTGCCTTGGCAGCGACATGATCGAGCAGGGAGAGGTAGGCATTGAACAGCTCCGCCTCACCCAGGCGGCTGACCGCCACCGGCGCAGATTGGAACACGCGCGCCAGCACCGACCCGCTGGCCTTGGAGAACATCTGGATCACGGAGGACAACAGCTCGAACACCGAGGTCTCGCCGATTTCCCGTGCCACCGGAACCGATGACTCGATGAAGGCGATGACCAGTTCGTCGCCACGACCCAATGCGTTCAGGTTCGCCGTGCTTTCCAGAAAGGTCTGGAAACCCAACGGACTGAGCAGACGCGTCAAGTCGTGCCAGTGCTGCTTGAGGACTTCGGCGACGGGCTCGCCCAAGTCGTCGAACAGCGCCTGATGCTGATCCATGGAAATGCTCATGCTTTGGCGGCTTCTTCCGACTTAGTCCGGCCAAACGCGACGCGGGTGCGCGCTGGTGTCGTGCTCAGGAACCTGAACGTCATCTGCGGCAACCGTCGGCTTGGCCGAAGCTGCTGCCGGACGGCGCGCCGGTGCCGAAGCGCGAGCCGCCGGCTTGGCTGCGGGCTTGGCTGCGGGCTTCGCGGGTGTTTTGGCCGGTGCCTTTGCGGCGGCTGTTGCAGGCTTGCTCGCGGCGGGAGCCGCCTTGGCCGGGGCTGCGGTTGCAGGCTTGTCGGTCTGGATGCTGGCGCTCAGCTTGTCTTCGAGATTGCTCATTTGGGTATGACCTCTTGGATGATCTGGTTGATTTCATTGGCCGCGGATTGGCCCCGGCCGCCGAGCTGGAAGACGCTGACGCCTTCCACCACGGCATTGCGATACACGGCACGACGCCGCACCGATGTGGACAATACGGGCACGCCCAGTCGCTCGATCGCCGTCTTCATGGCCCGCGACATGGCGCTGCGGGGTTCGGTCTGATTGAGGACGAGGGCAGCCTTGAGTGAGGGCCGCTCTTCACGGGCGCTGCGAATCACGTCGATCGTCTGCGCGCTGGCCCACAGATCGAGCGGGGAGGGCAGAACCGGGACCAGGACGAAATCGCAGGCGGCCATCAATTGCCGCGTGATCGCCATGTCCAGCGATGGCGGGCAATCCACGACCACATATTCGTGATGCGGTTGGGCAACCTTGAGGTTTTCGACGGGGTCGGCGTGTTCCGCATAGAGCGTGGGTACGGCGTCATCCGCCTCCCGACTGCCCCAGTCGACCCAATGCTTCAATGCGCCCTGCGGGTCCGCGTCGACCAGCCCGACGGAGCCGCGGCGAGCCAGACCGGCGCTGAGGTTGGTACTGATCGTGGTTTTGCCGCAGCCGCCTTTGAGGTTTGCGATCGCGATGCTGAAGGCCGGTGCCTGTGCGCGTGCCATGGGTGTCACCCGACAATCAGCGGAATTTGGCCGCCAGGTCATTGACCTGACGGGCAAAGGTAGCCTCGGATTCCTGCAGGGCGCCGTCATCGGCCGCGGAAATGGTCACCGTGGCAAAATCCTTGGCGAAGTGCAGGTTGGGGTAGTTGCCCACTGCCTCGGAGAGCTCGGCCAGGTCGTCCAGAAACCCGCGCGTCTGCGCATATGTGTCGAAATCGAAGCGACGCGTCAACTGCGGCGGCAGTTTGCGGGTCTCCCAACCTTCAACCGAGATGGGTGGTGTGGTGGATTCGGCCATGACGATTTCTCCCCGGTTAGATGGCTTGCGCTGCCTGCGTCTGCAATTCCTGCCAATAATGCTTCAGCGCTTCGTCCAGGAACGATTGGAACAGCGCGTGATGCTCGGCATCGCGAATACGCAGGCAGAACTGGCAGGCGTCATCATACAGATGAACCGTCTGCTGAAGTTGCGCGATGGATAACGCCTGCATTTCGGCCGGATTCTGTCCGGGCCGGACCGCGCCGACCGTGAAGCTGTTCGGCGCGACGCCCATCAGGAAAAGCGTCTGCGTGAGACGTTCGACGTGACTGAGCGCGTGTATCGCCTTGTGGCGATAACTCTCGGCGAGTTCGGTCTCGGACCATAGCTCGGCAAGCGCGGCGCGCGTCTGGAATTGTTGAACGGTGTTGAACTCGTGTTCAAGACCGCGCATCACATACGCGGTGATTCGAGGATGAATTCGCATGCGATCAAACCTCAGTCACACTCGCCTCAACCGTTAAGGTTGGCGATGCACCAGGCGGAAGCGGTTTCCGAAGGATCTTCAGACAGAATGGTTTCCACTTCGGAGTGGACACGGGCAATGATATGCGCGGCCACCAGACCGTCGCCAACGCGTTCGCAAGCGTCCGCACCAGCACGAACGGCTGCATTGACCGCGCCGGTTTCGCCGCGAACCAGAACGGTGACGTAGCCGCCACCAACGAATGAACGTCCGACCAGACGGACTTCGGCCGCTTTGGTCATGGCGTCGGCGGCTTCAATGGCCGGAACCAGACCACGGGTTTCAATCATGCCCAGGGCAATGCCATGAGTCGTTGCCATAACACATCCTCTTGAATGCTATGAGCTCGTGCAATACGCGCTCAAGGAATAGGGTAGACGGTATCGGCGGCCGAGGCCGCCGAAGTGAGCCGTCTTAGGAATCTCTGTCTTAGGCTTGCGGAGCCTTCGGCAGGATGTTTTCTACTTCTGAGTGAACACGCGCGATGATGTGCGCAGCGACGAGACCGTCACCAACACGCTCGCAAGCGTCTGCACCGGCACGAACGGCGGCGTTGACCGCACCCGTTTCGCCACGGACCAGAACGGTCACGTAGCCGCCGCCAACGAATTGACGACCAACCAGACGGACTTCTGCAGCCTTGGTCATGGCATCCGCCGCTTCAATAGCGGGAACCAGACCACGCGTTTCGATCATACCCAGAGCAATACCAGTTACATCAGCCATTTAATTAACTCCTAAGCTGTCACTTGATGCAAAGAACCGGAACAAGGCTTGCGCCGGTTCGCGTATCCTGATCCTTAAGCTTGCGGAGCCTTCGGCAGGATATTTTCGACTTCAGAGTGGACGCGGGCAATGATGTGCGCCGCGACCAGACCGTCGCCGACTCGTTCGCAGGCGTCAGCGCCTGCACGAACTGCTGCGTTGACGGCACCGGTTTCACCGCGAACCAGGACGGTCACGTAACCGCCGCCAACGAACTGACGACCAACCAGACGGACTTCCGCCGCCTTGGTCATGGCATCGGCGGCTTCGATTGCCGGCACGAGACCACGAGTTTCAATCATACCCAGTGCAATACCTGTTACTGCAGCCATTTTGTACTCTCCTCAATAAAGACCCAATCAAATATCAACACATAACTTTTTGGTTACGCTTCCCAGTGATCGATGATTCCACCGATCGTCATATCCGTGAGAATGTCGAAATCACCCACGCCATACCGTGCAGCAGAGCCGCTAATGGTAAACACCCAACTACCCTCGGGAACGCCGATGGGATCGCAGGCCACACTCAGTTTCCCTGATGCATCCTCCAGCACGCGCAGGGAGATGTGCTTCAGCCCCTCGATGCGACGTGTGGCGATGAGATCAGAGCGAACCCGCATGATTTCCATCAGTCGGGATTCCACTGATCGATAATCCCAATGATCGTCAGATCAGAGGGGTACGATTTGCTACCGGCCGCCTCACGTGCAGCCGATGACCCGACGCACAGTACCCAGTCGCCGGGTACGCAGCCGATTGCATCGACCGCCACCTGACGGGCGCCACCAACCTTTTCCCAGACCACGAGCAGCGGCTTGTGACCCATGTCGGCGATCCGGTTGGTCGATACCAACGTTTTTTCGACTTGCATGATCTTCATGCTGGTGCAACCTCTTCAATTGGGCTGCCAATTTCGCGATCCTGGACACTCAAGCGAAATTGCAACATGCCCGCATCATTAAGTTCGGGGAAGCGGGCGGCGATGGCACGATGTACACGTCGCGCCCGTTCAACCATCCGGTCTCTCGCGCCGGGAACGCCGCTGTCGTAGCGGTAGTGAACGGCGATGGGAATCGGCAGACCCCGTGCCACGTTCAGTTTCTTGAAGATCTTGATGCCGACATCGATGTCTGCCGTGTTCTCTTCGACCGTCTGCAGATGCGCGTAGTAGGCGAGGTTACGGATCTGAACCTCGTCGAAACCATCGCCGGCGCTGATGAAGCGTTCCGCGTGCCCGATGTCGTCTTGCGGATAGCGGCCACCGGCGCGTTGAACGACATAATCGATCTGCGACAGGTTGTTGATCAGCAGATGGGCGATGAAACGACGCATGCCTTCGTGCGGTGCTCCGTGCCCCTTCGCCCAGCCTTCGCTGGCACTGGCGGCGAGGATTGCCTCGTGCACGGCCATCCGCGCTGCGTCAGGCGTCATGTTCAGCGTATTCGCGTAGAGGTCAGCGTTATCGACATAACGATGGGGGTTCAGGAAACCGTCCCCGTCGGGGATATGCACGCGAATTGCGTCGGTATCCGTATCTACGCCAATCAGCAGGATTTCCAGGCTGGCACCGCAGCAGAAGGCATTTTCGACAGCCTGACGCAACTGCATCAGCCGCGCGAGCCCGGCTTCCAGCGCCGCGCGATCGTTGCTGCCGTGCGCAGCGCAGCCGGCATGCGTCGGATCGGAGGTACTGAAGTGGTACACGGCGATCTTGAGATAGTGCGTCGGCGAGTCGGCATAGTTGGGCACGCCTTCGCGGAAACGACGCAATTCCGTCGACTGCCATTGCTGAAGATCGGTCTCGACATCAAACAGGGCGCCGGCATAGGCCTTGCGATAGGTGAAGGCCGAGAGCGGCAGCCGCAGGATATACGGCAGCAGACCCTTCAGACGACCGTCCGCACAGGGGCTGATATCGACGGCATGGAAGCCGCAATCGAGCAGCATGCCGATGGCGGAGGCAGCATCGTCCTGCTCGGACTTAAGCCGACGGCTGAACTGCTCCGTGGCCGCGGTCAGTGCCTTGGCCGTGGCATAACCGAAAATGCCCTTCAGGTTATGTCCATTGATCCAGTTGTCGGCCAGCAGGTGCTCGGGCAGGGTGTGTCCGAGGGAGGACTGGGCCAGTTCCTGAACGCGGGTGACGTACTCCACGCCCAGGGGGATCCCCGCGACAGCGCGGAGGAAGGGTACGATGCGATCGAAGCGGTTCTTGACCGTATCTTCGCAACGTCCCAGTTGTTCGTTGGCAGCGACATCCGTCAACGGATGCTGACAGCCACGATCCGGCAGCGTTCTGCAGGCCGGGTGGCGGTCATAGGCCGGGTTGGGCTGGACCGTTTCGGCCAAGTCCAGGCGCGGCTGCGTTTTCGAACCAAGGCCCACCGGCGCGCGATTTTTCGCACTGGTGCCCCCGAGTCGGGAACGCTGCATCTGACGTGAATTTCTGGTGTTCATCGCTTACGAGTCCACTGCCTAATTAACCGCGCGCCCCACCGGAATAGGTGATCAGGCTGCCACTGGTGTCGTTGCCACTGCTGCCCGTGATCCGAGATCCGGGTGCTTCGGGACGAGCCACGTCGCGGTTGTTGCGTGCATTGACCACGGCGCCGCGTGCATTGCCACGCATCGACGGGTTACGTGCACTGGCCCACTGGCCGGCGGTTCCGGTGATGTGGTCGTTGACGGACCAGTCATCGCCGGTAATGCGGCAACGATCCTTGCCTTCGCCGGTCACACGCTCGGTACCTGCCGATCGCGGGGCACAAGCCAGTCCTTCAGCGACCGGAGCCGGCTCCTGAGCCGGTTCGGCAACCACAGGTGTCGGTGCCATTTCGATCGGAGCAGGTGCCGGGCGTTGCGCCATGGCCATGGCCATTGGCTGGGCAAAACCGCGTGCCTGGTTGTCGCCATGCCGGAATTCCGGTGTGCCGGTGATCAGACCATTGGCCAGCATGCCGGGGCCGGTGATGCGACGGGAGTGATCCATCGCACTGCCGGTGATGCGGCGCTGGGCGGCCCGGGCCGGGGTCGTGATGCTGAAGTCAACCGGTGCTTCCTCGACCGGAGCCGGGTTGGCAAGCTCGGGGTTCGCAAACCGCACATAGCGATTGCTGACCTGTCGTGCTGCGCCCATGGCGCCGTTCATGGCAGAAGGCTGGATACAGCCCGTCTGCTGCGCGCCCTGGTAGGGCGTGCCGCTGATCGGCCGGTGGGCACCGAATTCGTTGCCGGTGACAATGTCGCTGGCATCGACGGAGGTGCCGCTGACGACTTGCCCATGGCAGGTCATCGACTGCTCGACCTTTTGCGGTTGAGGTTCAGGGGTGCTCGTACAGAATGGTTCGAAGTGCTCGACACCATAGTACTCATCTCCGGTGACGGGCATGCACCCGCCGCGCTCGTCACCGGACATCTTTGGGCCATGATCCAGTTGCTGACCCGTGACGGCATTGCCGGTCAGGGTGCGCATGCTGCGAACCTTGTCGACACCGCCGCCGCACAGGCTGCTCTTGCCGTACTGGGAGCCCGTGACGCGGTTGCATGAGCCGGGCTCGTTGCCGGTGACCTTCTCGGTCCGGTCAACGAGGTTGCCCGTGATCTGCTGACCGCGGTCGGAACGGTCCAGGCCAACCTTGACCGGGCCGCGTTCCGGCTTGGTGCCGCAGTAGGACTGGAACTGTTCGTTGCTCAGGTATTCCGTACCGGAAATCTGACGGCAGGAGCCACGCTCGTCGCCCGTGACCTTGACGGAACGGCCAACTTCGGTACCCGTGACGTCGTTACCCGCGAAGGTATGGGTCGTCGGCACCTTGGCCGGTGCGCCGTTGATGGTCAGCCGTGCAACGCCTTCGTCGGCGTACTGGGAGCCGGTGATCGTTCGGCCTGAACCGGATTCGTTGCCGGTGACGCCGGACGGGCGGAACTCGTCGCTGCCCGTGATCATCTGGTGTGTCCGTGCCGTGGCGCCGATCATGACCTTTTCGGCGTTCATCGGACGCGCTGCGGTGCCGCACAGGCTCAGGTGTGCCTCGTTGCTGAGGTATTCGGTGCCCGTGACGTTACGGCAGGTGCCCGCCTCGCCGCCAGTCAGTTTTTCGGTGCGGGCAACCTCGGTGCCGCTGACCTTGTGGCCGCGTGCGGTGGAAGTGACCTGTACCTTGACTGGATTGGCTTCCGGCTTGGTCTTGCAGAATGACTGGAACTGCTCGGAACCGACATATTCGGTGCCCGTGACTGCCCGGCAACTGCCCGGCTCATTACCGGTCACACGGTCTTTACGTTCGACCTGTGTCCCTGTTACGAGACCGCCAGAGAGTGTGTGACCGGTTTCAACCTTTTTTGGGGCGATGGTCTCTGTCTCAGCTTGGCCGTTCTTCTTCACGCGGCCGGTCGGGCGGCAGGAAGGCGAGGTGCCGCGGCCGTAATGGCACAGCATTTCGCGATGACGCTTGGCAGCTTCACGACCATGCAGGGCTGTGTCGAGGTAGCCGTCGATCTGGTAACCATTGCGGCCGGGGCCGCCCTGGGAGGTCGGCTTGGGCGGTACCGCCCGCTGGCCGCGATCGGCGAGTGCCTGACGACGTGCGCGGCAGATGTCGCGAACGGTTTTGCCCTGGGCGCCAAAGCGCTCCGGGGTGCTTTCTGCGATATCGCAAACCGTGTTCACTTCCTGAGTGATGAACGGTGAGTCATCGACGGATTGCTGTGCTCCGGCATTTTCGATCATTGATGCAGCACTGCTGACAGCCGGCTTGCTCGGACGAACACGACCGGACGGTGCACTGTTTCCGCCTTGGGCGCTGCGACCCTGGGTGGCCAGAGCCTGGCGACGAGCGCGGCACAGGTTGCGAACCCGATTGCTCTCGGTGCCGAAATCGGCCGTGTCCACCGTTGCGCAGAGCTCGTCGGCGATGTTGCTTGCCTGGGTCGGCTCGCTGCTATAGGCCACAGGCTTGGGCTGGTTGATCGAAGATGCCGCCTGAGATTGAGCGCGTGTTCTTGTTGGGGCCGTTTTTGCTACGGCTGTCTTTCCTTGCTTGGACAGCGCTGCGCGGCGTGCGCGGGCGAGTTCCTTGCCAGAAAGTCCGCTCAGGTCGGCTGGATTGATTCCTGACTGTGAAGGCATGTTTTCTACCTCTGTCTTGATGATTTGCTGTGCGCAGGACGCGCACAGCGATGACGAACTAATTAGCTGCCGCGGTAAACCACGAAGGCGAGGCCTTGGCTCTGCGCATAGTTGTCATATGCCACCAGTTTGATCTGGTGAGTCGGATAGGCCCGACGGCATGCTTCGAGCTCGGCGAGGACGTTGTCCACGCTTTGTTCGCCGAAGAACGGAAGCTTCCACATGTACCAGTAGTGGTTCATGGTGTTTTCCGGCTCGACGTGCTCGATCCCAGGGTTCCAGCCTTGGGCAATCGCATACTTGATCTGAGCGCGGATCTGCTCCGAGCTCATGGGCGGAAGATAGGAGAAGGTCTCGTATTTGAGACTTTGTTTGTAATCCTGCATTTCAGCCATGGTTGTTCACCTTTTCAAAGTTGTCTGACAGGAGGGATCAACGGTTCTGCGTGTCGAGCTTGTCGACCGTATCGAACTCGAACTTGATCTCTTTCCAGGTTTCCATGGCGATCTTCAGCTCGGGGCTGTTAGCCGCCGCGGCTGTGAGGATCTCCTTGCCTTCACGCTCCAGGTCGCGACCTTCGTTACGTGCCTGTACGCAAGCTTCGAGCGCCACGCGGTTTGCAGCTGCACCAGCAGCGTTGCCCCACGGGTGACCCAGCGTACCGCCACCGAACTGGAGAACGGAGTCGTCGCCGAAGATGGTGACCAGCGCCGGCATGTGCCATACGTGGATACCACCGGAAGCCACGGCGAATACGCCCGGCATGGAACCCCAATCCTGGTCGAAGAAGATACCGCGTGAACGGTCTTCCGGAATGAAGGATTCGCGCAGCAGGTCGATCCAGCCGAGGGTGGAAGCGCGGTCGCCTTCCAGCTTACCTACGACGGTACCGGTGTGCAGGTGGTCACCACCGGACAGACGCAGAATCTTGGTCAGTACGCGGAAGTGGATACCATGGTTCGGGTTGCGGTCGATTACCGCGTGCATCGCACGGTGGATGTGCAGCAGAACGCCGTTATCCTGACACCACTTGGCCAGACCGGTGTTCGCGGTGAAGCCGCCGGTGATGTAGTCGTGCATGATGATCGGCGCGCCGATTTCTTTGGCGAATTCCGCACGCTTGTACATTTCTTCCGGAGTCGGCGCAGTAACGTTCAGGTAGTGACCCTTACGCTCGCCAGTCTGAGCTTCGGCAGTTTCGGTGGCTTCCTGTACGAACAGGAAGCGATCACGCCAGCGCATGAACGGCTGGGAGTTGATGTTCTCGTCGTCCTTCGTGAAGTCCAGACCGCCACGCAGACATTCGTAAACGGCGCGGCCGTAGTTCTTGGCAGACAGGCCCAGCTTGGGCTTGATGGTACAGCCGAGCAGCGGACGGCCATACTTGTTCATCTTGTCACGCTCAACCTGGATACCGTGCGGCGGGCCGCCACAGGTCTTGACGTAGGCCAGCGGGAAGCGAACGTCTTCGAGGCGCAGGCCACGTACGGCCTTGAAGCCGAATACGTTACCAACCAGGGAGGTGAATACGTTGACGACCGAACCTTCTTCGAACAGGTCGATCGGGTAGGCGATGAACGCGTAAAAGGCGCTATCATCACCCGGCACATCTTCGATGCGATAGGCACGGCCTTTGTAGTAGTCCATGTCGGTCAACAGGTCGGTCCACACAGTGGTCCAGGTACCAGTTGATGATTCTGCTGCCACCGCGGCTGCGGCTTCTTCACGGTCAACACCGGGTTGCGGGGTGATCTTGAAGCAGGCGAGGAGATCGGAATCCAGCGGTGTGTATTCCGGCATCCAGTAGGTTTGCCGGTATTCTTTGACACCAGCACTATACTTTTTAACTGCCATGAGTTCCTCCTAAAAAGGATGGGGGATTCGCGCAACGCCCCTGTGGCTTGTCGCGTGCCGGAATAGTGCCTGCTGCCAATTATCAATACCAGTCGATATTTTCTATCCATTGCATAGAATATGATCTATGTTCATCGATGATTTCAGGATCGGCTAATGCGTCACTACACCACTTTCAGGCAGTTGGAGATTTTCGAGGCGATTGCGCGGCTTGGCAGCTTCACCCGCGCCTCCGAGGAGTTGTTTCTGACGCAACCCACGGTGTCCATGCAAATGAAGAAGTTATCGGACATGGTGGGCGTGCCGTTGATCGAGCAAGTCGGCAAGAAAATCCACCTGACGCCCGACGGTCAGGAGCTGGCGCAGGCGACCCGGGACATTTTCGGCATCATGGACCGTTATATCATGTCCGTTGCGGAGCGTCAGGGTCTGAAGAAAGGGGAGCTTCGGCTGATGGCCATTACCACGGCTTCCTATTTTGCCCCGCGCCTGCTCGGCGAATTCGCCAAGCTGTACCCGGGCATCGACGTGAGTCTTCGCGTGACCAACAAGGAGCAGGTGCTCGCCAGCATTGCGAACAATCTCGACGATCTGTATCTGCTTGGTCAGCCGCCGGAAGACATGGACGTGGTTTCGACCCCCATCATGGACAACCCGATCGTCGTACTGGCGCCGCCCGATCACCCTTTGGCCAATGAAAAGGACATCAGCTTGGCGCGCGTGGCCCAGGAACCCTGGTTGATGCGCGAAAAGGGCTCGGGCACCCGGATTGCCATCGAACGCTGTTTTGCCCGAGAAAACATCGACATGCGGCCTCGGCTCGAGTTGGGTAGTAACGAAGCGATCAAGCAGGCCATTCTGACCGGTCTGGGTATTTCGGCCCTGTCCCGGCACACCCTTGCCCTCAACCATCCGGGGCAGTTCGCCGTGCTGGATGTACAGGGTTTTCCCATCATTCGCCACTGGTATGCGATCTATCCGGCGGGTCGTCAGCTTTCCGTGGCGACCCGCGCCTTTCTCGATTACCTCCTGCACCGTGAGCAGGAGGTGCCATTTCCTGGGGAGCGGACGGATGTCCCCATGATTCTCTCCGCACCATAACGGTTGCTTTTCCCTGTCAATTTCTCGTGGTCTCCTGTGGGCGCCTTCCCGTGGTGCGCCCCCTTGTGCATTCGCTCTAATGTGGGGCGCTGTCATGGGGCATAGGGCGTTCTATGACCGTCCTTGGGGCAAATCACGGGTGGATCGGAAATTGCTAATTCATTCGATGAAAGCAGAACGATTACCGTATGAGGAGCCGTATATGACCGATGTCCCGCCCATCCGGGCTTCGCTGTTCTTGAGACGATTGCCCGATCGTCTGCAGCTGGCGCTCATCTGGGGCTTGATTCTTGTTCCCCTCGTGGATCTGGTCGTCATGGTGGAATCCGGGGCTCATCCCGGTGGCGTTGGCATGGGGCTGCTGGTATCCCTCGTGCTGTTCGGTTTTTATCTGGCCGCCAGTTGGGTGCGTGCCAGTCGGCGTGCCATGACGATGGTGACCCAGGCCATGCAGGCCGTGGTTCAAGGGCATTATGACACCCGATTGCCGGTGACGGGGCAGGACGGTCGATGGGCGCTGGCCGTGGCGTTCAATGACATGGTGCGCAGCGTGGAGCGGCGTATGACGCAAACCTCAGGCGTGCTGGACGAGGTGGCTCATGCGGTGGGTGAACTTCAGGCCAGTGCCAAGCGTGTGGATGATGCAGCGGCCCATCAGCGAGATGCCGCGACTTCCACGGCAGCGGCCATGGAAGAAATGACGGTCAGCCTGGGCGAGGTGGCAGAGCAGACCCAGGATACGGAGCGTCGTGCGGCCGACGCCAGCGATTTGGCCAAATCGGGCAGCAAGACCCTGAATGACACGACCCGCGGGCTGGTTGGTCTTGCAGGCACGATCAAGATCATGTCTCAGGACATGCAGCAACTGAAGGAACGGTCCAGCGAGATCAGCGCCGTTTCTCAGCTTATTCGCAGCATTGCCGAGCAAACCAATCTCCTGGCGCTCAATGCCGCCATCGAGGCCGCCCGCGCCGGGGAACATGGGCGCGGTTTTGCGGTCGTGGCTGACGAAGTGCGTAGTTTGGCCCTGCGCTCGCACAGCTCGGCGGAGACCATCTCCCGGATCATCGACGCCATTCAGGATGACATTCATCATGCGGTGGATCGCATGGGTGCCGCCAGCACGGAAGCCGATGCCAACGTCACGCACGTTAACGAGGTGGTTACATCGCTCGAGAATATCCATAAGCGCGTGCATGCCGCCCTGGACAGCGTGGAGCAGATTGGTCTGAATACGCGCCAGCAGCGTGAGGTCAGCGCGGAGATCGCCCGTCATGTCGAGGAAATTTCGGGTAATGCCTGGGAAAACAGCGCGGCGGCCCATGAGACATCGGAAGTTGCGGACTATCTGGATCAGTTGGCGCGCCGGCTGCGTCTGGCACAAACGGGCATGACCGAAACCGGATCGGCCTGAGCAACCCCGAGGAGTATCACCCATGACTTTTTTTCAAATGTTTCTTGCCGCAAGTCTTGCACTGATTGGCCTGCTGCTGGGTCTGGCGATCCTGCGCGCCTGGCGGGTGGAGTCGCCGAGTCGTCGGAGTCAGCGTGGCATCGCCCTGAATACGGGTTTGCGCAAGTTGGTGCAGGATATCCAGTTGCACCGGGGCATGGCCAGCATCGTCCTCAATGGCGATGTGTCGTTCACGCCGCGTCTGAAAGTTAAGCAGAGCGAAATCACCCATGAACTGCGGGGCCTCACGGACCGTCTGGCTGAGAATCGCGATCTGGTGGTCGGCGAGCCCTGGTCCGTGATTCAGAGCGGTTGGGCGCAGCTACAGTCCCAAGTGTTGCAGATGAGCGTGCCCGAAAGTTTCGAGGCGCACAGTGCGCTCGTGTTGCGCGTGGTGCATCTGATGGCGGACGTGGCGGAACGGAGCCATTCCGATCTCGGTACCCCGGTCGCGCGTCCCCTGAGCGAGATGTTGTGGCGCCGCCTGCCGGAGCTGGCCGAGGATCTGGGCAAGGCCCGGGCGATTGGTTCGGGAATCGCGGCAGCGCGAAAGGTCGCCGGCGTCGACCGGATCCGTTTGCATTTCCTGGTGAATCGTATCCGGGCTGGGCTGGAGATCATGCATCGTGCTGTCCAGCAGGATCAGGCTAAGCAGCTGGGGGTTGAGGCCCATCAGTTGATTCATCGCGTTGATGCAGCCGTACAGCGTTTGTTGGAGATGATTGAGCACGATTTGATTGCGGTCAATAAGCCGGAATTGGCGGCGGCGACCTATTTCAGTGCGGCGACGGATGCGCTGGAGGTCGTTTATCATCTGTATGACAGCGCCTCGGAGGGCCTTGCCCACCCAAAAGGCCAACGTGAAGTCCCGTCGGGGTTCGGCGCCGCCCAGACGGCGTAGCGCGTCAGGCCTTCTTCACGAAGCAGGCCTTGAGCATCATGGGGCCGGCTTCCGTCTTGCAGTCGAGCTCGTGATCGCCGTCGACGATCCGGATGTTCTTGATCTTGCTGCCAACCTTCAGGGTGATCGACGAGCCCTTGACCTTCAGATCCTTGATCAGCGTGACCGTGTCGCCATCCGTCAACGCCGTGCCGTTGGCATCTTTAACCACCCGTTCGGTCTCTGCCGAATCCGCTTCTGCCTGTGCCGGCCACTCGTAACCGCAATCCGCGCAGATGAACAGGTCGCCGTCGGGGTAGGTGTTGGGTTGGCCACATTGGGGGCAGGGTGGAATCGTCATGGATGGGCTCCTTGAATGGTGATGAGTGCCGATGATCGGAAGATCGGTTAGCGGGTGAGGGACAGGAAGAGCTCCGGCAGCCGTTCCGGCAGTCGCTCGATACGATCGATGATGGTGTACTGCTGGCCGAAAATGTCGCGGACGTAGTCATCATCCCCGGCTTTCAGGCTGGCGTCCAGGCTGATGCAATAGGGGAATATGCCTTCCTGATCAAGCGCTTTCACGGCCTGGCGCGCGTCTTCGATCAGCAGGCGTTCGTCTGCGACGTCCACATCGGAGGGTTTGCCGTCGGTGAGGATGAGCATGAGTTTCTTGTCGGCCTTCTGAGCGCCGAGGTAGTGGGCGGCATGGCGCAACGCAGCGCCCATCCGGGTGGAGTAGCCTGCCGACATCCTGGCCACCCGTGCTTTCACCATATCCTGCCAGGGTTCGCCATACCCCTTGATGTGCAGATAGCGGACTTCGTGCCGGGTGTTCGAATGGAAACCGGCGATGGCGAAGGGGTCGCCGAGCTTGTCGATGGCCCAGGCCAGCAGGGACACGGCCTCCTGGCTGAGTTCGAGGATGGTCTGTTCGCTGCCTGCCGCCTTCTCGTTGAGCGATTCCGAGAGATCGAGCAGCAGCATGACGGCGATGCTCCGCCCGTTGGTGCGGTGATTCATGTTGATGCGCGGATCGGGGGTGGCGCCGCTCTTGTAGTCGATCAGCGAGCGGATGGCGACGTCGAGGTCGAGTTCGCTGCCTTCCTCCTGATAGCGGATGCGGACTTTGTCCTGCGGCTTGAGGATATCGAGCAGTTTCTTGAGTTGCTTTGCGAGGGCGGCATGCTTTTGCAGCAGTCGATCGATATCGGCCGGGTTCCCGCTCGGGTGCAGGGCTTCGTACACGCTCACCCAGTCCGGTCGGTAGCTCTGGCTATGATAGTCCCATTCGGGATAGTGGCGCGGCGGCAAGCCCAGAACCTCCTGCTGCTCGACCTTGCGCGCCTCGTCGAAGGCCTCCTCCTCGTCGCCTGCTTCGATGAATTTCCACAACTGCCGGTTATCGTCGCGGTACTCGACCTCGGTATCGTCGAAGTGCACCTGGGCGAACTGGTCGCTGGGGCGCCGGGTTCTTGCGACGTAGCTCAGAGCCAATCGGGCGCTCGCCTGGGGCGTGATGGTTTCCTCGGCCATGAGTTCGTGGAACCGGGCAACGAATTCATTGAGGTCGGCGTCGCGATAGCCGTGGTCCGGATCCAGAAACGCCCGCGAAAGCATGGCCAGTCGGTGGCGCAGGCAGGAGGTGGTCTCCGGATCGCAGGCGTGTTCCTCGGGCTTCGGATGCAGGGCGAGGAACAGGCGCCGCAGGCCGGGATATTCGCGAATCAACAGCGTGTCGATCCGGCTGTCTTCGAAGAATTCGACCGCCATGCGCTGGAAGGGACTCCAGTTGTCGGCCACCTGGGCTTCCGACCAGCGGCGATGCCCTACGATATGCGCCAGCATGGCGCGATAGCGGTCGATCCCCGGGACACCGTTTCGGTCGTCGCAGACATCGGGCAGGCGGATGCCGAGCACATCGTAATAAGGGATCGGTTTGCGGATCTCGTCAAAGGCGGTGGAATAGGGCACGAGGTGCTCGCTGTCCTGCCACAGGCCGCGCAGGTAGGTATCCAGCTTGCGCTCCACGTCCACGAGCAGTGTGCCGTGGCGTTCGCGTTGCAGCACGGCGCGGCTGTCCGCCGACTGCAGGCTGAAGAAATCCTTCTGCCGTTCGGGATGGTTCTTGTCGTTGCGGATGCCGTAATCCACCCAGTTCTTCAGCCCGCCCAGCGTCAGCAGTCCCAGCAGATGTGCGGACTGATTCAGGAAGTCCGGCAGCCCGGGACTGGGGAAGGTGGTGTGATGACCATGGATCGAGCCCGTGGTACGCGTCATCAGATCCAGCATGATGGCCAGATATTCCCGAAGCAGTTCGGCGGATTGCAGACGACGCGCGACCGGCGCCAGCGCGCGGATGAAGGGATCGATGGCCCGGCCATTGGGCGATTTCTGCATCGTCTGGATGGCGGTCATTACATCGGGCAGCGCGGCCTCGCCCACGGCCGCCGCGGTATCCGGCCATTCTTCCAGGAATGCCAACAACGGCTCCACGCCGCGTCCCAGCTTGCCGATCACGCGCGCAGCCGCAACATAGGCCGTTACACCCTCGGCAGTGAGGCACTTCAGGGCGTCGGCCATGCAGTCCGCGAATACCGCTTCGGCCTGGGGGAAGCGGGTGTCGAGTTGCTGCCAATACGCCGCCAGGGCGGGGTCGGGGTGCTTCGTCTCGGTCATGTGATCATCGGGCATGGGCATCGATCCGCGGGTCGGGTGTGCGGCACGTTACGCAAACGTGGCGTCGATCGCGTGATCCAGCGTTTCGCGAATATCGGCATCGTCGGTGATCGGCCGAACCAGCGCCATGCGGCAAGCATCCCGTGGCGCTACGCCGTCCTGGATCAGGGTGGCCGCATACACCAGCAGACGGGTGGAAATCCCTTCGTCCAGTCCGTGGCCCTTCAGGTTGCGGGCCACGTTGCCGATCTTGACGAGAAGGGCGACGGAGGCGGCTTCCAGACCGCTTTCCTTCGCCACGATCTCTGTTTCCAGCGCGGCTGACGGGTAGTCGAAATCGAAACCGGTGAATCGCTGCTTGGTGGACTGCTTCAGATCCTTCATCAGGGTCTGGTAGCCCGGGTTGTAGGAAATCACCAGCTGGAAATCGGGGTGGGCATGAATCAGCTCGCCTTTCTTGTCGAGCGGCAGGGTGCGCCGATGGTCGGTGAGCGGGTGGATTACCACGGTGGTGTCCTGACGGGCCTCGACGATCTCGTCGAGATAGCAGATGGCACCGATCCGTGCGGCCGTCGTGAGCGGACCGTCCAACCAGCGTGTACCATTCGCGTCGAGCAGGTAACGGCCAACGAGATCCGAGGCGGTCATGTCCTCGTTGCAGGCCACGGTGATCAGCGGCTTGCCCAGTTTCCAGGCCATGTATTCGACGAACCGGGATTTGCCGCAGCCGGTCGGCCCCTTCACCATCACGGGCAGGCGCCGGCGGTAGGCTGCCTCATACAGCGCGACCTCGTTCGTCTGCTGCTGATAAAAAGGCTCCTGCTGGATCCGGTACTGTTCTTTATCGGTCATGGCGTGATTCCCTGTGCATTTGGGTTGGTTGGCCCAGGCGATGGGTCATGAGTGAAGCCGGAGGCGGCAAGCTGGGCGATGCACACATCGTTGGGATGTACATGGCCCAGATGGCCGTCACGAGGACGATTCGAAAAAACGGTTCCCAAAAGGATTTATTGAATGAGAAACCCTCGGCGAACCGAGGGCATTCGGTCTGGACCTCAGGAGGCTTGGCAGGCAATGCCCCCTTCGGGTTTTTGGCCGATTACTTGTGAACGCCCAGCTTCTCGCGCCAGCCCGGGAACAGCTTGTCGGCGTCGCCCGGGAAGGATTCGAACGCGCGGGCGAATTCCTTGTGCTCCTTGGCGTATTCGATCGGATCGGCACCGGCCTTCCAGCACTCGTAGGCCTGACGCAGGGACAGCGCACCCGCTGCCGGAGAGTCGATGTGGCCGTAGGAGCCGCCGCCGGCGGTGTTGATCACGTTGCCGTGGCCCAGGTTTTCGAAGAAGCCCGGCAGACGCAGGGCGTTCATGCCGCCGGAGATGATCGGGGTGGTCGGCTTCATGCCGTACCACTTCTGGAAGTACACCGGACCCTGCGCTTCATCGCGCTCGATCATGTAGGCGATCTGACGGTCGTCGGCGTCGCCTTCCATCTTGCCGTAGCCCATGGTGCCCACGTGGATGCCGGAAGCGCCCTGCAGACGGGACATCTTGGACAGGACGAACGCGCTGTAGCCACGCTTGGCGCTCGGGGAAGTCACGGCACCGTGACCGGCGCGATGGTAGTGCAGGTACTGGCTCGGGTACTGACGACGGGCGGTGGTCACCATGCCCGGGCCGCCCACGTAACCGTCGACCAGGAACGCGACCTTGTCGGCGTCCGGGCCAAAGGTTTCGAGAATGAAGTCCGCACGGGCGCACATTTCGAAATGGTCGTCGGCGGTGATGTTCGCGGAGAACAGCTTGGCCTGACCGGTTTCGTCCTGGGCACGCTTCATGGCGTCGGCGACCAGCGGCATGACTTTCTTCAGCGGTGCGAAGGTCTGGTTGCCCTGCGGTTCGTCGTTCTTGATGAAGTCGCCGCCCAGCCAGAACTGGTAGGCCGCTTCGGCGAACGGTTCCGGACGCAGGCCCAGCTTCGGCTTGATGATGGTGCCGGCCACGTAGCCGCCATCAACGATCGGACGACCGAGGATGCGCCACATGTCGGAAATGTCCTTGGACGGGCCGTCGAACAGCTGCAGCGCGCGCGGCGGGACATAGAAGTCGATCATCTTGGCGTGTTCGATGTCGCCCATGCCCTGGTTGTTGCCGATGGCCAGCGTCAGGAAGGACACGATCATCATGCGACCGTCGGTGATGTTGCGGTCGAACAGCTCGATCGGGTAGGCGATCCGCATGTCTTCGGTGGCTTCGTCGATGTGGTAGACCAGCGCGTCGACACCCTTGGTGAATTCGTCGGTGGTGGACACTTCGACGTTGGTGCCAGTGGAAGACTCGGCCGCGAAGTGGGCGGCAGATTCCAGATAGCCGTAACCGGCTTTCTGCTTCATCTTGTAGGCAACGAGAATGTGCTTGCCACCGGCAATGAGTTCCTCTTCGCTCAGGCTGAGGTCGGCATAACGTGCGGATTGATCCATGGTCGGACTCCTGTAGGTTGGAAACGCTCAGGAGATAGATTCCCCTGAAATGTGTGGGGACTATAAAAGCGCGCTTGTATAATTGATAATCAATAGTAATTACGATTTGTATAAGGTTTGCTTGATATATGCGTCGTCTGACCCTGCGCCAATTGATGGTTTTCGAAGCGGTTGCCCGTCATCTCTCTTTCTCGAAGGCGGCCGAGGAGCTCTACCTCACCCAGCCGGCGGTTTCCATGCAGGTGCGGCAGCTGGAAAAGTTCGTGGGCCTGGATTTGACCGAACAGGTGGGGAAGCGGATTTTTCTGACGGATGCCGGTCGCGTCGTCTTCCACGCCAGCAAGAACATCACCGCGCAGTTGCGGGATCTCGGCGCGGCGTTGTCCCGCATGAAAGGCGTGAGCGAGGGGCAGCTCGATCTCGCGGTGACATCGACCGTCAATGCGGTTGCTACCGGCATACTGGCTCGGTTTCGCGACCAGTATCCGCAGGTTGCCATTCATCTCGACGTGTCCAACCGGGCCGAAGTGCTCGGCTTGCTCACCGCCAACAAGGTCGATCTCGCCGTCATGGGGCAGGTGCCCCGGGAACTGGGCCTGACGGCGACCCGATTCATGGAAAATCCCCTGGTCGTGATCGCGCCGCCCGATCATCCGCTGGCGGGTCGAACGCAGGTGTCCATCGAGGAAATCTCGAGCGAGGCTTTTGTGGTGCGGGAGGAAGGTTCGGGCACCCGAGCCGCCATGGAGCGATTCTTCGCCGCACGCGACATCGAGATCCGTACCAGCATGGAGATGAACAGCAACGAAGCGTTGCGGCTGGCGGTTCAGGCGGGACTGGGACTGGGCGTCATCTCGCTGCAAACCCTGGAACTGGAACTGGCGCTCAAGCGTCTCGTGGTGTTGCCGGTCGAGGGATTCCCCATCATTCGGCACTGGTATGTGGTGCAGCGCGCCGACAAGCGTTTGTCGCCGGTATCCCAGGCATTCAAGGATTATTTGCTGTCCGAGGTGAGCGAGACGCCGATCTTGGCGCAGCCCTAGTGCATTTCGAGCGCAACTCTGGCCGCACCACGGGGCCCCGCCCTCAGCCCTTCCAAGCGCCCCAGGCGAGGCAGAGCCAGCCCGCCAGAAAGGCGACCCCGCCCAACGGCGTGATGGCGCCCAACCACGTCACCCCGGTCAGGCTCAGCAGATAAAGACTGCCGGAAAAGAGGATCGTGCCAATCACAAAAAGGACTCCGCCCGCGGTCATGAATGCGGAGGGCCACTTCGTCAGCGCCCAGGCGACCATGAGCAGTGCGAAGGCGTGATACATCTGGTACCGCACCCCGACCTCGAAGACGGACAGCATCTCCATGCTCATGCGACCTTTCAGACCGTGCGCGGCAAACGCGCCTGCCGCGACGCCGAAGAACGCCGACAACGCACCCAAGACAAAAAACATCCGCTCCATTCGCTACCTGCTCCTGAATGAAAGACCGACAGACGCGGAAAATTATATTTCATTCCCCACCCCGTGCCAGGAAAGCGTACGTGGGCTTCCGTTGCTGATTGATGGATGATCGGGCTATCCGCGAGGGAAATTTCTCCGCGCCGTTTCTGCTCATCGATGACCCGGCATATCCGGCTGATAGGGCATGATTTTTCATTCGCTAGGCGTTGACACCCCGCGCTTCCAGAGCGCCCCAAATACGGCAAACGACACCGCTATTTCTTTTTTTTCAGGCGGGATCTAGAATCCGCACCGCCGTCGGGTTCTCCGCCGTGCATCCCCCAATATCCATCCCCTAAATCCAACAGTAATCGAGGCGATCGTGGGCAGTCCCTGTCAAGGTTGTGGTGCGTGTTGCGCCTATTTCCGCGTGTCTTTCTACTGGGCAGAATCGGTACCGTTTCTCGACGGTCGCGTGCCGCCCGAAATGACCGAACAGATCAACCCGCATCGACTGGCCATGAAAGGTACCCTCGTCGAACCGCTCCGCTGCGTCGCCCTCGATGGCGAGATCGGCGATTGCGTCAGTTGCACCATCTACCCCAATCGCCCGACGCCATGCCGGGAACTGGAACCCTGGGACGAAAACGGCCAGCCGGATGAGAAATGCGGCCGTGCGCGCGCTGCGCATGGGCTGCCGCCCCTCGAACCGATCGAACCTGTTCTGCCGGACGCTCCGGAAACCGAGGATCCGCGTCGTACGGGCACCGGTTAATCTGTTCGCAGGCCTGTTTGGCAATACGCGATAAGCCCGTCGATGTTGGTTAATTACGACGGGTAATTTTCTCTGTGCAGTAAAAAATAGCCGCATGGCCGGAATAGGGTTGCGGAAATCTATCGCCAGAAATTATTGTCAGGAGATTATTTCATTCGATCCGTTTGATTTGTAAATAATAATATTCTAATAAATTAACATATTGTTTTTATTGGCCGCTTTGGCGTGTCAATGGTCAACGGATCGAAAAAAATCTCAAGGGCGCGGCATAATTGCCGACTATATTACTCAGTGCGGTGTCCGGGCCGCGCATTATTAGGCGACGCCCGGGTAGCCGGGTATGGATTCATGCCTTGTTGACGATAGGTGCTGTCCGCAATGCGGCACTCGTTCAATCTGCCGTGACTCATTGCGGCATCAGATTCATGCTGGCGATTAGGAGACGAAGTCATGCTGCGCAATTTTAAGGTGGGTACCCGTATCAGCCTCGGTTCTGGCTTGGTGCTCATACTCGCCCTGGCGGTGATCGTGCCGATCATGTTGACCAAGTTGAATGCCCTGGGCAGCGATGCCGAGCACCGAGAGATGAGCAGGCTCTACGAGAGTCTGCAGGCCGATATTGCGGCAGAGGGCAAGACATCCGAGGTGGTGGCAACCCTGTTGGCCAACATCCCGGATTTGCAGAAGGCGATGGCCGATGGTGATCGCGACCGAATCGGCGCCATGCTGGTGCCCGCCTTCAAGGTGCTGAAGAAGGATTACGGCGCGCGGCAGATGCAGTTTCACACCCCGCCGGCCACGTCGTTTTTCCGCGTACACAAGCCGGAAAAGTTTGGCGATGATCTCTCCTCATTTCGCCATACCGTGGTCGAGGTCAACAAGGACGGCAAGGCCGTACGGGGTCTCGAACGTGGTGTGGCAGGTATCGGTATCCGTGGTGTGGTGCCCGTGACTTATCAGGGCAAACAGATTGGTTCGGTCGAGCTGGGCTCATCCTTCGGTCTCCCATTCCTTGAACAGTTCAAGCGCCGTTACTCAGTCAACGTCGGTCTCTGGCTGCCCGATGGCGACAAGTTCAAGCCATTTGCGAGCACGTTTGGCGAGGAGTCCCTGTTTTCTCCGGATGAAATGCGTCAAGCCCTGGAGGGTAAGGAAGTCATTCGCCAGATCACGTTCCAGGATGTTCCCACCGCGATTTATGCCAATGTGATTCGCGATTATTCCGGTAAGCCGATGGGTGTTCTGGAAATCGCCATGGATCGAAGCCACTACGCCAGCATGATCAGTGCGGCGCGGGATACCGTGCTTGGCATCGCCTTGCTGGCATTGCTGATCGGTGCCTCCGTGGCAGCCTTGATCGGTCGGGGAATCACCAAGCCGATGAAGGAGACGGTCGCCATGCTGCAGGGGATCGCTCAGGGCGAGGGCGACCTGACCCAGCGCCTGACCGTGACCGGTCGTGATGAAGTCGCCGAGCTTTCGGTGAGCTTTAACGAGTTTGTGACCAAGATTCAGGAATTGGTGCGGCGCATCTTCGAATTGACGCGAAGCCTGGATGAAAGCGGCAACCAGATGGGGGAAATCACTGCCGAAACAGGTCGAGATGCCGCCCGACAGGCCTCCGAAACCGAGCAGGTGGCCGCCGCAATTACGGAAATGGCCGCCACCGTGCAGGAAGTTGCCCGCAGCGCGGCCAGTGCAGCGGAATCAGCCGCCAGTGCGGATCGGGAAGCGAAAAACGGCCACGAAGAGGTCAACCGCACCATTCAGGAAATCAAGACCATGGCTGCCGAGGTTCGCGAAGTGGCCGGTGCCATGCAGGTACTTGAGGCCGATAGTAAAAAGATCGGTGCTGTGCTCGACGTGATTCGAGACATCGCCGAGCAAACCAACCTGCTGGCCCTGAATGCCGCCATCGAAGCGGCACGAGCCGGCGAGCACGGACGAGGCTTCTCCGTGGTGGCCGAAGAGGTCCGTACGCTGGCACAGCGCACTGCCAAGTCGACGCAGGAGATCGAGCACATGATCGAACATCTCCAACAGGCCGCCGTGGATACCGCAAGCAAAATGGCAGAAGGGCAGGCCAGAACCGAAGGTTGTGTGAGCCAGGCGCAAAAGGCGGGTGGCGCACTCGACCTGATTGCCGACTCGGTCGGATCGATCACGAACATGACGACCCATATCGCCAGTGCGGCCGACGAACAAAGCTCCGTGGCCGAAGACCTGAACCGTTCAGTCAATCGAATCGCAAAAATCGCCGACGAAACAGCAGATGCCGCGAGCCGCACGGCGCAGTCCAGCGCCGAGGTTCGTTCTTTGGCCGAACAACTGGAATCGCTGGTCAAACGGTTCAAGATTTGATCGCACGGGTACCGATCACGCCTTGATTCAGTTATGGCGGTGCTTGATGGCCATGAACCCGTGGTTCGGCGCCGCACGGATAAAACGGACGGAATTCAGGATGGGGCCGATTTCATCGGCCGGCATCACCCCCGTGAAACCAAAGTAACGATCGGGTGCCAATTCAATGCCCAATGTAGGCGTGCCCCAGATATATTCACGGACAACCGCGCTTTGCGTGTTCGCCCGGACGTTTTCCACCGCCCACTGCGGCGGATCTCCGATGGGGTAGCCACCGGCCTGTCCTGATGTGTCGAATTGGTCAAAATTCGCAAACAAAGCGGCAGATGGGTTGATGGCGGCAAGCAAAGCAGCCCCACGCTGGATACTTGTCTCGGTCATTCCTATGGGTACCCAGTGAATGCGAGCCCGGGTGAAATAAGGCTGCAATATGCGCCACTGCTCGGTACATGCCGGGCAGTCCGGATCAAACAGAATCACCATATGTCTATCGCAGTACACCGAGCCTGTATCGATGCCAGGCAAAGCCATCAGGCGGGTATAAAAATCCTTCTGAACCGCCCAGTCGACGGGGTGTGGTCCCCCGGCAGATCCGGGTTGGTCGAGGAACTGTGCACACCCTTGAAGCGACACAACGACAAGCAGGATGCTCAGAAGGGGTGGAATGGCTGAGAAAAACTGCATTGTGAACTCCATTTCAAACAATGTGCGTTGAACCATATACGTGGTGGATGTTATTTCGGTTTTAAGCCCAGAAGCTCGTCGACTTCTGACGGGGTTTTGCCGTGGAAATGGGATGGCAAATTTTGATCGGTTCCTTCGATCCCGGTCATGTCATTCCTGGTCACGATCTCCTTGTCCACCTTGAGCCCACCTTTCCCATCCTTTTCATAGGCATAAACTTGATACAACGTTCCGATCACACCCGCACCCCGGTTGTTGATCTTCCACGCAACAATCACAAAGAGCAGGTGCTTTTGTCGATACATACGATCGAATACGTACGTCACTTTGGGGGCAGAAGACTCGGGCGAATAAGTGGCAAATTTTATTCCCACGCAGCCAAATTGCTGTCGGTAAAGTAGGGCATCTATAGATCAATGGGGTCTATCTTAGGATTTTGCAGGGCAAGGGCGTGTCAGATCGTCTAAACTGAGCCTGTGACGAGGGTGTGGCTCATGGGGTTCGCGCCTCTTCTCGGATGCTCAACTCTGAAATGCCGCCCTCGTCACCCTGCATCATCCGAAACGTCTGCCGTGGATGATGCCAGCCGATCCGGCCGTGGCTACGAGATAGACAAGACGTTGGATGATTTCCAAGCTTGTTATATCTGGAGGATGCCATGAACGACAGCATTCGTGTGGCCGTTGATGTCGGTAGCCGTCAGCATCGGGTGGCGGTCAGTGACGCGACCGGGCACCTGCTCGATGAATTTTCCATCGACCATCATCACCTCGGTTTTTCCCAGTTTTTTGATCGCGTCGGGCGCCATGGCGCCGCCGATGTACGCGTAGCGATGGAAGGTTTTAATGGCTGGGCCCGGCCGTTGGATCAGGCGGTGCTCGCCCGCGGCTGGCGTCTATACAACGTCAACAACCTCAAATTGGCTCGGTACAAGGAGATTTTCCCAGCGCCGGCCAAGACCGATGCCATCGATGCCCGGCGCATGCTCGAATTGTTCTCCCTGGCCGAGCAGCGTCCCTTGGCACGTAATGCGCTGGTGGAGATCCAATCGGCCAGCGCGGCCCAACGCCAACTCAAATACCTGACGCGCCGCCGACGTATTCTCGTGACCGAACGCGCTCAGCGCTTGGTCCGTCTTCGCGTCGATCTGCAGGCGGTCTGTCCCGACTTGTTGGCCCTCACGGGCGCCGTTTCCAACCGCTGGTTTCTTCGTTTCCTCACGTGTCGCCAGCGCCTGACGGCATTGCCCCGATTGCAGGCGAAAACGATCGCAGCCCTGCCTGGGGTCGGCGCAAAAACGGCACCACGCATACGCACCTGGCAGGCGCAGGCCACCTTCGGCCCAGATATCGACCTGTACGATGCCGATATCGTCGCCGACGCCCAGGCCATACTCGAACTCGATGAGCGCCTGAACGCACTGAATCAGCGCATCGAAGCCACAGCAGCTGATTGCCCGATGACGCAGCGCCTGTGCACGATACCGGGATTCGGCCCGATCAGCGCGGCAGAACTATCCGGGGAAATCGGCAATCTATCGCGATTCAACAGCGAGGCCAGCCTCGCCTTGTACTTGGGTATGGCCCCCCTGGATCGAAGTTCCGGCATGATGCAACGCGCCGCCTTGCCCAAATGCGTCAACACCCGATGTCAAAGTGCCATGATGACCTGCGTGGTCAGGCACATGCGGTGCGTCGAGCAGTCACGGACCTTCTACGAGCGTAAACGAAGTCAGGGAAAACGACACAACCAAGCCGTCAGAGCCTTGGGCCGCCATTTGACGCGTGTGATCTGGCGTATGCTCACGAAGCAACGTGATTACAGAATAACGGCGAAAACAACTTGAAAATACAAGAGGGATGTTCAGAGTCATTGATTATTTTGATTAAAAAGGCTTCAGATTGGATCATGTGGTTGGCAAAGTATGATCTAAATGTAATAAGGGAGCTGGTTCCTGGTTAAGTAGGCTAAATTTGCGTTCCGTGGCAAATGAATGTGTTCAGCAAGTGGGTTATCAACGACTCTGACCCTATTGATCCCACCCTATTGATCCCTATTGATCCTTCGACGGGTCTGCTTCTTCTTCAGCCTCAACTCCGCATCCGTAAAACTCAGCTGGCCGTTCTTCCGCATCCAATCGTCCTCAACCGTCGATATCTCAACACAAATTATATCGTAAGGGATTTGTTGAAATAATTGGGGTCGGAGTAAAATTACCGACTTCTGAGTTATGAAATCCCTTCAGAGAAAGAGCTTCGCGATGGCAAGTTTACCGAGTTTATCGAGTTCCGGACGCTGACAAAACGGCGAGGGCGTAAGCCAAGGGACATGAAGTCATGTTTAATTTTACTCTGACCCAAATTGTCGTGAACCTATTGATCGCGTCGTCCCTCGGCATAGTAGGTGTAGGTTGCCAGGCGTTGACCGTCGGCCGTGTCGATAGCGGTCAGATGCCCGGCCGCATCCCAGGTCAGCCTGAGTTTGCCATTATCGATGTCCAAACAATGAGGGCAACCGGCTCCGTCGGGCTTAGGCTTGGATTGATCTGCGGGGATTGAGCAGAATACTTGTGTTATTGAATGTACCCTTTAAGGTTCGCCTCTCTAATTAAGTCTCCTAGTAGTTCTTGTTTTTGTTGAAAATAGTGTTGCACGGCTTCAGGTAAATAGGTGTCCGAGACTGCATTTGCAACAAAGTCAGCCAAATCGTCATAGAGTGATGCTGTTCCGCCGTTATGTTCTTTAATTGCTATTTTGGTTAGCTTAATTAAGTGGTTTACGTGGAATTTTAGGACGGTTAGTGCTGCTGGATCTCCATTAATCCATAATTCTACTCCAGAGAAATTTTTTTTCTTGGGGTTCCATCGTAGAATCGATGGTGCCCCAGTGCTGAGAGAATCCGTATGCTGTGTTACGAGGTATGGCCTCTTTTCAGATTTAACGTAATAAATCGCTAAGATTCCTTTATCCCCTTCTGGGAAAACGCCCTGGTAAGCAAAATTTCTATTTTTTTGGAAATAATATGAGTCAGGGTTTTTAATGACTCCAGTGCTTAGTTCTTCTCCTCCTGAGATGATGTCGCATTCCCCGTCACCGTTGATATCTATCCAGTGGGGATCCGTTATAAGTTCTCCTTTATCGTCCCTTGGGTGTTCTATTTTCCCCTTGCAAAAGGGTGGTGTAGTTGTCAGATCACTTTCTTGTAGTGCGGATGCTGCAGGCGTTAGGGCTGCGGACAGGCTAAGTGCAATAAATAATAAAATGAGCGGGCGCATAATTAATTTTCTCATTAAGGGGTTCGCTTGGGGTCTAGGCTGAATCGTGTGGTATCTATATTGATGCAGTCGGCTTGTTTCCAGTATTTAACTACACTGTTGCGAATAATTGGGTCAGAGTAAAATTACCGACTTCTGAGTTATGAAATCCCTTCAGAGAAAGAGATTCGCGATGGCTAGTTTACCGAGATTATCGAGTTCCGGTCGCTGACAAAACAGCGAGAGTGGAAGCAAAGGGACATGAAGTCATGTTTAATTTTACTCTGACCACAATTGTCGATCATATCTCTACGTAAAAGCCCCATATTAAGTTAGAAAATTCTCCTGCCGCGAATTCTATGGGATATTTCCCCTTACCTGGTTCTATTCTCCAAACTTCAAATTTGTGCTCTTTTCCATAAAGAGGATCCTTCACGGTCACCATCTTATCTAGCATTTTCCATTTATAATTCCACACGTTTACCCCATCGATGGTCAGGGGTTCTCCATCAGCGACCCAACCAATACACTTCCACATGACTTTCTCCTATCGCGAATAATTGGGGTCAGAGTAAAATTACCGACTTCTGAGTTATGAAATCCCTTCAGAGAAAGAAATTCGCGATGGCTAGTTTACCGAGATTATCGAGTTCCGGACGCTGACATAACGGCGAGGGCGGAAGCCAAGGGACATGAAGTCATGTTTAATTTTACTCTGACCCCAGTTGTCGACCCCAATTGTCGTTGATTAAAAAGGTGTATCCCAATAATCTCATTGCTTTTTGGATTCCAGCTTATTAGCTTCGGCGGACTTTTGCTTTTTCAAGAGTACGTTGGCAACATGTTCGAAATTCACGCCCTTGCACACAAAGCTGACACTACATGGCCGAATTCCGCCACGTAGTCCAGCATGACTAATTTCCCACCCACCATCCATATAATAAATACCTTCAGCGCTGTTATAAGTATTGCCGTGAAAATCGAGTAGGTAATATATCGTCTTATTTTCCCTGTCAAAGATTTGATATTCTGGTTTACATGGCAGTCCATAGGACTGAACCCAATGTTTCTTGTGGTACCTATAAATGGCGCTCATCCCATCCAGGCGATAATCGTCTGGATCAGGAGTGACTCGATCAACCCACACATCTAGTATTTCGCATGTGCCATCGCCATCTAGGTCTAGGTGAAACCGCTCACCATATACAGGCGTGTCGATATGCTCGGGCGGTTCATTTTTTTGCCCAACTCGTTTACATTGCTGCGGCTTCATTAATTGGAATCGCTGAAGGATTTCCTGATCGGTCATGCTTCCTGCCGTTGCGGTTTCGGCGGATGCAGCCTGCCGCCCGACCACCATGATGACTAAAACCAGTGTGATTAATAGATATCGAGTGATTTTCATCGCGTGATGATCCTTAGTTGAGTTTGAGTGGTTTCATTGGATCAATGGGTTCAGATTGGATCAATGGTGTCAGAGCCATTGATTACTTGATTAAAAAGGCTTCAGATTGGATCATGTGGTTGACAAAGTATGATCTAAATGCAATAAGGAAGCTGGTTCCTGGTTCCTGGTTCCTGGTTCCTGGTTCCTGGTTCCTGGTTCCTGGTTAAGTAGGCTAAATTTGCGTGCGGTGATAAAATAATTAGTTCGGCAATTTGATTATCAATGGCTCTGACCCTATTGATCTCTGAGCGCGTTCGGTCACGAGAATACGTCGGCGGCGCGTCAGGTATTTGAGTTGGCGTTGGGCCGCGCTGGCCGATTGGATCTCCACCAGCGCATTACGTGCCAAGGGACGCTGCTCGGCCAGGGAGAACAATTCGAGCATGCGCCGGGCATCGATGGCATCGGTCTTGGCCGGCGCGGGGAAAATCTCCTTGTACCGAGCCAATTTGAGGTTGTTGACGTTGTAAAGACGCCAACCGCGGGCGAGCACCGCCTGATCCAACGGCCGGGCCCAACCATTAAAACCTTCCATCGCTACGCGTACATCGGCGGCGCCATGGCGCCCGACGCGATCAAAAAAATGGGAAAAACCGAGGTGATGATGGTCGATGGAAAATTCATCGAGCAGGTGCCCGGTCGCGTCACTGACCGCCACCCGATGCTGACGGCTACCGACATCAACGGCCACACGAATGCTGTCGTTCATGGCATCCTCCAGAAAAACAAGGTTGGTAATCATCCAACGTCTTGTCTATCTCGTAGCCACGGCCGGTTCGGCTGGCATCATCCACGGCAGACGTTTCGGATGATGCAGGGTGACGAGGGCGGCATTTCAGAGTTGAGCATCCGAGAAGAGGCGCGAACCCCATGAGCCACACCCTCATCACAGGCTCAGTTTAGACGATCTGACACGCCCTTGCCCTGCAAAATCCTAAGATAGACCCCAGTTGTCCGGCCCTATTTATCCATATTTCTTAAATATTTTCTCAAAAGGAGAGATGAGTAACTCATATATCAAAGCCTTTGCCCTGATTGAAACCTCCATCTCATGGGTGCTTCTGAAGTATCCGTAAAGAGAAAAAGGGTAACTATGGAAAGGAGGGATGAAGGTCAGCCAATTGGTTCGGTCTTTTTTATTGGTCGAGCCTATATATGTCATCCAGTTCAAATTATCGGCGCCATATAGTTCATCGTATTTCTCCCCGGAGTCGCAAATACCCCTGCGAAGCAAACAGTAATTATCCGGCTCTACAATCATTGCGAATTGACTCGTAAGGGGTTTATGCATGCGAATCACACCTGCCTTTGTGCTTCGTTTCTCGAAGCCCAAAGCACCAAACGCATCGGTGAATACGCTGTTCATTACTTCCTTGCGTAAGTTAATGGCACTATTCTCTTGAAGTCGCGCAAGGGGCTGCTGTCCCCATATTGTAGCTAACTGCCTGCGCTCTTCCAGTCTTGCATCGCGTAGGGCTGGCAAATGAGGTATAACACGCGAATAATATTCTTCTTTAAAGCACCGGCTTAATAAATTCAGCTTGGCGTGGCATGCCAAAACGGGATGATCGATAATACGTTTTATGTAGCCACTTGGGATTATCTCGCCTTGCTCCTCATAAACCATCATTTCTTGAAATAAGGCATCGCCCACTGTCCGCCACTCGTCGATTTTCTGTTGATGAGAAAGTTGATAGATCATCGTGGCATAGCTTCCCGTTCCGCAAAGTTCCTCATCGCGATCTATATAAGCCTTGACGGCCTTAAAGCCGCGGGCGATGAAGGCGTCGTCGATCGGTTTGACGCTGCTGAAGTAGGTGTGCCATTGGTCTGCATATTCTGCACTCTGGGTCAATGCTACCGGCAGTTGCCTGCTTTCATTTTCCATTCATCAGTACCTCGCTAAGGACTAGGGTAAAACTGGTATGCGAAAGGGTAGTGGTGTGATAACCCATTTTACTGGTGCATTGGCCAGGGTTTTTAATACAGAATCGAAAAATTTACCTGCCGGATTTTCTATCAAATCAGCACGATAAAAAACCAGACCTGTGTCAACCCCATGGCTAGCTTTATCCCGCCACAATGTAATCTCGTAGACTCGACGAAACGGCCCTTCCCCAATTTGCACATACCCCAATCGTTGACCCTGATTAAACAAAGCATTTGTTGCTCCTTTGCTCCATCCCCCGCATTCCCGGGCCTGCGGGTCATTAACTTTAACTGCTCTGTTGGCGATAGACACGTATCTGTCCACTTGATTCGTGATTATCTTATAGGCGGCTGGGTTGTCACGATTGCCAAGCGGCTTCAATTCCCAGATTTTCTTTTCTATAGGGTCGTATACATCAGGGCGCAGACTGCCAAATGTGCCATCGTAAGTAGAGTCGGTAAAGAATCCTAAATTTCTTTTTTTTATATATTTAGAAAACATCTGGTGTACACGATAGCCCACGATAAGCCGGTTAGCCCATCCAGGAACGTTCCCGTCTGCCGCCTCCCAATCCAATCCAAGCGGATCGCTTGCCATTACCGGATTCCCATCCACATACCCATAGAGGTTCGTACCCCCTTCCAGCCCTATGGGATCGGGTGTGAGGTATCTGCCGGTTTTCGGGTCGTAGTAGCGATGGAAGTTGTAGTAGTAGCCGGTTTCGGTATCTTCGTACTGGCCGGGGAGGCGTAGGTTGAATTGGAAGTTTGCTGAGGGAATATTGTCTTGGGCGTCGGTAATGCCGAAGATTCGCGAGATCGCATTAGTCGGTGGGCTGGCCCCACTATGCAGGCTGTGATCGCGCACGGTGGCACGGCCATAAATGTTGTATTGCGCTTGCCATACGATGTTTTTGTGCTCGTCGGCCACTGCGAGTGGCGCGCCGAGATGGTCGGTTAGCACCGCATAGATATGGGGCTGGCCTCGCGTGTTGTATTTGATGACTTCTACCGGGCGGTTGCCTAAATACAGGTAACGGGTGCGAATGTGGCCGTGGGCATCGGCTTCTGCCGATATCCGTCCACCCTGCCATAGGAAAAAGGTCGTTTGTCCGTTCACCGTTTTGGCGATACGTTGCAGATCCTGGTTATAGTGGTAAATCGCAATTGATGGCTTCTTGCCCGCCTGTTGGGTCGACACCGAGTCGAGTTCGCCCATCGGGCCGTAATTGAGATGACGGGTGTCGGTTCCCGTTTCGATCTGAACGGGTTCGCCGACACTGTTGTAGCGGTAACTCTGGGAGCCAGCGGCGAGTAATTGGTCACTGGCGTGCCGATATTTGTAGGTTTCTGTTTGACCGGATGGCTGAGTTTGACTGAGCCGATTTCCGTTGGTGTCCAGATCGAAGTGTTCGGTCTGGTTACCTTCGACAACCTTCGCGAGACGCCCCTGCGGGTTGTAATCAAGCCCCAGGATTTGCCGGTTGCGCACCAGTTGGCTGATGTCGCCATCGGGGTTGTATTTAAGCTGGGTATGGGCCGAGCCGTCTTGCCACCCGACGAGCCGTAGGGCGGAATCATAACGGGCGGTGGCCCGTTCGCCGTTGCTGTGCGTGAAGCTCAATAGTCCGTGTGCCGAATCGGTTTTCAGATTTGAAATGAGGGGGCGCGTGCCCTCGTTCTTCCAAATCTGGTGGCTAGCCTTGGCCCACTCTGTGAGGGCTGGTGGCTGATAGTCGGTTTGTACCACCCGGCTGATAGCATCGAAACGGTAGATCAGCGTGGCGCCTTCGGGCAGTTTGACCCGATTGAGCCGTCCCAGTTGATCGTAATGGTAGAGGGTGGTGTAGCTGGTAGCGCCCGCGTTTGGCGTGGCTTTGTATGTGATCCGTTCGCTGGTGCGGTGACTGTATTGATCGTAGGTGTATTCGGTCTGCTGGGCGTCATCATCGATTTCTACTAGCAAGGCGCCATGCCAGACGTAGCGAACCCCCTGCGTCCGTCCGTCGATCAGATCTTTGTGCTCACGCTCGACGATTCGGCCAGCCATGTCGTAGCGCGCTGTCATCACGCGCAACGCATCACGAACTTCGATCGTGTGATCGGTAAGGTCGTAGCGTGCCGTGCGTGTACCGCGCTCTGGGCTTGTTTGCTGTACCACGCGGCCAAAATCGTCTGTCAGTTGGGTATGCACCGCCCCTGTGGGTAGAGTCAGTGCCAGTGCGCCATTTCGTTTGTCCACGCCCGCGCTATATTTTGTACCTGAGACATCGGCGCTCAGTAGCCTTGCCATAGGGTCGAAATGTTGTTGGCCTTTGATCTTGCCTTGTTGCCAATGATTCAATTCACCAAGGGCGTTGTAATTGAAGCTGATTTGAAGGCCGCTTGGCTGGGTGATGCCACTCAGCAAGCCGGTTTGGGTGTCATAGTGGTAGCGCGTGGGGTTGCCCAGCGTTTGCCCCTGATGCCCCAGCCAGTCTGTGGCGGTAACTCGCATTTCGGTGTTGTAGTGCTCCGCCAGTGTTTGTCCGTCGGGCAGGGTATAACTGAGCTTGCCTTGTTCGGGCTGGTAGTTGATGCGGATGGTCTGACCGGCATTGTTCTGTAGTGCAACCGGTTGCATGCGTGCATCGTAGGTGATCTGCACCTTGCGTTGCTCGTGCTCGATTTGCGTAGCCTGACCTGTGTAGGCGTAGGCCAGCCGGGTCGGCTGGCCATCGATATTTGTCACGAGGGTAGGGCGGCCGGCATCATCCCGTGTGTTTATTTGTTGGGTTAAACCAGTTGGATTGATGATCTTTGTTGGGAAGTTACCTTGCTTGTCCCACTTAATTTCGGTGATATCCGAATCGGCCGGGGATTGTTTTGGCCCATCGGGCAGGGGGCCATCGATGCGGGTGAGCAGGCTGCGGCCGTTGATGGTTCGGTAGGTATAGGTGGTGGTGCGGGAGAGGGCGGTGGGTTGCGTGTGGCCTTGGGCATCGATGGGACTAAAGCCCGATTCGGTGACCCGGGTGGGTTGGCCGACGGTGTTGTAGGCGATGTGGGTGACGAATTCCTTGCCTGGTACCACGCTGGGGCGAATGATCTGGTTTGGCTCGATGGCCTCGCCGGCATAGGTGTAGCGCACGAACAGACGGGCAGGCTGCGGTTTGCCGTGGAGGTACTCGATCTGGCGGATTTCGATGGGGCGACCCAGGGCGTCCCGACGGGTTTGGGTGGTGCTCAGGGGGTGACCGTCCGGGGCGAGCCGAGTATCGGCGATCATCCGCCCCTGCTTGTCGTAGCCATAGCGGCGATTCGGCGTGCCGCAACCCGTACAGCCCGCTCCTCGCACTTCCAGCAGGCGGTTTTCCTGGCCGATGACCGTATGGGTAAAGACCGTCTTCTGACCGAGACTGTTGGTCAGCACCGTCTTGGATGGCGAGGGGTACGCGAAATCGACCTGACCGATCCCTGTGCCGGGCAGGACATCCCCCTTGTCATTCAACTGCCGGGGCTTGCCCAGGACACTGAGAATCCCCCGGCCCTGTTTGTCATAAGCCCAGGTGCGGATGCGCCGGCTCGTTGGTGCCACCCCATCCACGGCCTTCGCCGTCACACTCAACCCCGTCAAAAAGCTCGGATGGCGGGGATCCTCATACAGATAATGCCGGCTGACCCCATTGGGCAGCGTCACCGCCGAAAGATTAGCCGCCAACAGACCCCGATCGCCCGTAAAACCCTGGGGTACCGGGCTGCCATAGGTATAAACAAACCGACCCACCGGGCTGTCGATAGCGTGCACCCCATCGAACGGCGGATTGACCGCCCCGTTCGGGGAGCCGGACGACGCCTTCGGATAATGCAGCGTCAGACTGCGTCCCTCGGGATCGGTCACCTTCACCAATTCGCCGGCCATGTTGTGCTGAAGACGCAGTATCTCGCCCGTGGCCGCCGTGATGCGCACAAGCTTGCCCTGCCAGTTAAACCTCAGCTTGCGGCCATCGGCCCAGGTCCAGACATAGCCGCCGCCCTCGGACGACGGCAGTTCCCGCACCGAGCCGTTGGCCGGGTCTTTCGTCGCACACTGACTGGGATCCTTGGCATTGCGGACAAAAATAATCCGAGTGCCATCGGCCTGCATGATCTGCAAAGTATTGCGCACCGGATACAACTGCGTTTCATAAGAAAGGCGCCAACCCCGGCCGATCGTCCGACCGGTCGCCTGAGGGGACGCCAGGGCGCTGTTGTAATAGCGCACGATCTCCAGCCCGAGCACCCCCGGCAGGGCGGGCAAATCCACTTCCTGCTCGAACTTATTGCCGGTGATGACGTTGATGGGATTGCCGCCGCCCTGATTGGTGCCGGAGCTGTTGCCCAGGCTGGCGACCCCGGCGCCGCCACAGGTGGCGCCCGAGCTGCCGGCGCCGCAGGCATGAGCCTCAATCGGAACGAAGACCGTCATGGCCGAGAGGGCCAAACAGCAGATCTGGCAGAAGACAAGCAGCAGTGGGCGGCGGTTCGTGTTCATCATAGATCCATCTATTTAGAATGAAGGTTGTGGGGCAAAACGGGCTAGGCGCGTATGTATTTTGAATCGACGACTTCGACCCCATTGATTGACGAACCGTTCAGTCAACCGGATCGCAAAAATCGCCGACGAAACAGCAGATGCCGCGAGCCGCACGGCGCAGTCTAGCGCCGAGGTTCGTTCTTTGGCCGAACAACTGGAATCGCTGGTCAAACGGTTCAAGATTTGATCGCACGGATACCGATCACGCCTTGATTCAGTGATGGCGGTGCTTGATGGCCATGAACCCGTGGTTCGGCGCCGCACGGATAAAACGGACGGAATTCAGGATGGGGCCGATTTCATCGGCCGGCATCACCCCCGTGAAACCAAAGTAACGATCGGGTGCCAATTCAATGCCCAATGTAGGCGTGCCCCAGATGTATTCACGGACCACCGCGCTTTGCGTGTTCGCCCGGACGTTTTCCACCGCCCACTGCGGCGGGTCTCCGATGGGGTAGCCACCGGTCTGTCCTGATGAGTCGAACCGGTCAAAATTCGCAAACAAAGCGGCAGATGGGTTGATGGCGGCAAGCAAAGCAGCCCCACGCTGGATACTTGTCTCGGTCATTCCTATGGGTACCCAGTGAATGCGAGCCCGGGTGAAATAAGGCTGCAATATGCGCCACTGCTCGGTACATGCCGGGCAGTCCGGATCAAACAGAATCACCATATGTCTATCGCAGTACACCGAGCCTGTATCGATGCCAGGCAAAGCCATCAGGCGGGTATAAAAATCCTTCTGAACCGCCCAGTCGACGGGGTGTGGTCCGTCGGCAGATCCGGGTTGATCGAGGAACTGTGCACATCCTGAAAGCGACACAATGACAAGCAGGATGCTCAGAACTGTTGGAATGGGTAAGAAATACTGCATCGAGAACTCCTTTTCAAGCAATGCGGGGTAAATCACTTAGTTTGTGCAACGTGGCTGAATTGTCCAATAGTTGAAATCCACGACTTCGCAAGTATCGGGTTTATCCACTATTTTAAATGCGCCAATTTTATTATTCCAAGGAAAAATCATCCTATTTTGTGCGGGTTGTCTGGTAGAGCAACTAACATCATGGTCCCATTTTAAATTTGCCATTATCAGTGTCCAAACGATGAGGGAGACCGGCTCCGTCAGGCTGAGGCTGGGATTGATCTGCGGGGATTGAGCAGAATATTTGTGTTATTGAATATACCCTTTAAGGTTTGCGTCTCTAATTAAGTCTCCTAGTAGTTCTTGTTTTTGTTGAAAATAGTTTTGCACTGATTTTGGTGCGTCGTTGAATCGCAGCGTATCTACAATATATCCAACCAAATCATCATAGAGTGAGACTGCTTCATCATTGTGTTTATTGATCGCGATTTTAGATCTATTTATTAAATAATTTACGTGGAATTTTAGCACAGTAAGCGCTATGGGGTTTTCATTGCTACCTCCGATCCAGTCGAAGTTGTTTTTTGTGGAGTTCCAGTGCAGGATTGATGTGCCTGGAATATTGTTTCGGCCAGTATCTTGAGTGACTAGGTATGGTTTTCTTTCTAATTTAACGTAATATATTGCTAAAATTCCTTCGTCACCCATTGGAAAAACACCATGGTAAGCAAAATAGCCATTTTTTTGTAAATAATATGAGTCAGGGTTTTTAATGAATCCAGTGCTAAGTTTTTTTCCTCCTGAGATGATGTCGCATTCCCCGTCACCGTTGATGTCTATCCAGTGGGGATCTGTTATAAGCTCTCCTCTGTTGTCCCTTGGGTGTTTTATTTTTCCATTGCAAGAGGGTGGTGTAGTTGTCAGATCACTTTCTTGTAGTGCGGATGCTGCAGGCGTTAGGGCTGCGGACAGGCTAAGTGCAATAAATAATAAAAGGAGTGGGCGCATAATTGGTTTCCTCATTAAGGGGTTCGCTTGGGGTCTAGGCTGAATCGTGTGGTATCTATATTGATGCAGTCGGCTTGTTTCCAGTATTTCACTACACTGTTGCTGTAGCTTGTATGTGAAATTGTTGATCCGTATCCATTGTGGAAATTTGCGTATCGCCTTACGATCGTTTCTTCGGTTTCTTTGGGTCTTTGGTCGTGATATCTGGCAATCATTCTTCTCATTCTTAAGCCAGAAACCGTATTGAAATTATGCATGTTTTTGAAAATTGAATTTGAATGGGTTAGCATCCACTTTTTCAGGTCGTTGTCCGTGAATATAGCGGCATTGTATAGGGCATTCCAGCCTTCATTCCACATTTTTACCGTCAGGTAAGGATTGAGCCCCCTCTCACTCATGCCTAATTCAGAGAGCAGTTTCTTGATTTTTTTGTAATCTGATGGATTCGCCTTAATGCTGCTCCAGGCCGTTTTTGAACTCCCCCCTGACTGTCTTATGTAAGGATTTATTAGGTTTTGTAGCTTCAAGTATCTTATTATGCGAACATAATACTGTCTTGTTATGGAATAATTTGCTGTGGCAGGCGGAGCTACGTTGATTTCTCGCCATCCTAGCCCTGTGTCTCGTGCAAAATTATATAGGGTTGGCTGTGGAATCTTGATGATGTTTGTGGTGGCATAAATATTGTTACCTATCCAGTTTTTCACAGCTGATATGCGTATTTTTGCTTGGTTTAATCTCCTGATTAATCCAGTGTCGTTCCCATTTGCATCTTCGAGACCTAGGATTACTAATTCGCGCTTGCTGTAGCGTGGATGTAGTAATGCTCTCAAAGGTTTTTTACTGTTGCTGGCGGGCAGTTTTACCGGTGGAGCTGAACTGATTAAGACTTCATCGATAAGTGTCGCTGCGGTGAACTGCGTCTTGCCATAACTTGCTGGTTGTTTAGGGTTGTGATTTCGTTTACTGACTTCGCCCAGGAAATTACTGGTATTCGTCGGGCAGCCTGTTTTGGCGCAACTTTTGCCCTTGGTTTCCTGCATTTCAATTGCTGCTTTCAGTCGGTCGAAACGGCGATTAGGAGTCATTGCTTCCGTGCACTGCACGGTATCCTGCCCTTGTGGTACCACCGCGCCGGTAGACGTATCGTTTTGCCCCTTTTTCCCTCCGGGATAGAGCGGTCCATGATTTGCTAATGTCACGGAAGGGTAGAGGAGCTGGGGTTTGCTGCTACTGCACCAATATTTTGAATGTACGTTTCCGGCGTTAAGTACGTCTGCGATGAGTGCGGCTGCATGTTGATCGCTTATGTTTAGTGTAAAGCTCGGCGGTGAGATCATGTCGTACAGATAGTAATTTATGAAATCTCGTACCAGGTCTGTGCCTTTCGGGGCAAAGGTTGACATGGTGCTGTCCAGCCAGTTGGCATAGACGTTATCTGGTGACGTTTTGTTAAATAAGGCCTTATCTTGATAGAGGTTTGACTGGGCGAAAAATGAGCCCCCCGCATCGTAAAGTAAGTTGCCCCCATCCTTGGTTCCACGAATCCAAAATGCCCACCGCCCCTGGGTATTCACTGTTCCGGGTGTTGCTGAAAGTATTCTATTTGGTGTTGAATCAATGAGGTAATAAGTAATTTTCGCTGCCCCGTCTGGGTCGAAGTACAGCAGAGGTTGGCCGCTGACATAGGCGGTGGTGTCAAGTTTAAGGTTTTGCGGGGTTTTGCTATCGATGCTGTCGGCGATGCCGGCGGGATCGGGGCTGATGTAGCGCCCGGTGATTGGATCATAGTAGCGGGCGAGGTTATAGCTCAGGCCCGTGTTTGTATCGGCGTACTGGTTGACGAGGCGCAGGTGCGGGTCGAATTGGGTGTTGCCTTCGGGTGAGGCTTTGCCCCAAGCGTTGATATGCGATTGCCAGAGCGGGCTTTGCTGTACCCCATTGTGGTTCAGAGCGGTGACGGTCAGCACCGCACCCCGGTGATCGGTATTCAAGGCATAAGCTGTGGCTGGGAATTTTAGGCCGATTGCTGCCAACAGCTCGGTCAGATTGTTCGGGGCTGATGGGGGTTTGAGCCAGGCGATGGGGCGATAGCCGGCATAGACGTATTCGCCGGTGATGCGGGTATGGCCTTCGGGGCTTTGTGTGGCTGTGGCCAGCAATTGGGTGCCCGCATAGAAGAAATAGGTGATGCCTTCAGATGTGCGGCTGCTGGCTCGCCGACCTTGAGCATCGTAGGTATAGCGGGCGAGGCTTTGCCCTGTCGCATCGTTGACGGCGGTTAATTGTCCGGCGGCATTCCAGATCAGCTGTAGATTGCCTTTGTCGGTATTCAGGCGATGCGGCAATCCGGCGGCATCGAATTGTTGCCCTGGCGCTCGCAGGGCCATACCCGGTTGCGGCTCGGGGGGTAGGGCGGTGGCGTCGCTATTACCGGCGGGCTGCGGGTCAACATTTGGACTGAAGTGGACCAGCACTGTTTTGGGTTGGTTGGCTTCGGGCAGTCGGGTGAGCAACGGATCGAGCCATGCTGGCCAATTGATCAAATCGATTTCGGCAAGCTGGCCCTCAACATCGGGGTGTTGGGCATTGGCGGCATAGTAGCGGTAGGCCAGCCGCTGGCCGTTGGGCAGGGTCTGGCTGAGCAGTTGTCCGGTACTGCTGTAGTACAGATGCCGCTGCATGCGGACCGGATGGGTTTGATCCAGCGTGGGGATCGTAACCTGTTCGCTGGCCAGTTGTCCCCACAGGGTATAACTGCGTTGGGTACGGTGCAGTAGGGGGCCGTGAGCGCCGCCGTTGCGGACGGTTTCTTCCGTCAGATTCGGGCCGACCCAGTGCAGTTGCACGGTTTGCTCGGGCTCATTCGCACCGGCTGCCGTTCGCAACATGCGAATCAGTCTGCCAGCCAAATCGTACTGCGCCTGGCTGCGATTGCCGAGCGGATCGGTTTTTTCGATCAGACGGTCTGCCGCATCGTAGCGGGCTGTCTGCCAAGTTTGGCCCGGATCCTTGATGGCAACGACACGGCCGAAGTCATCAAAGCGACGCTCGGCGGTTTTGCCGTCTGCCTTGAATTGCAGTACGTGATTTTGTGCCGCCGTACCGGGTTTGCCCCAGGTGGTGTCGAGTTTCTGTGCGGAAGTTATTACCTTGGCCGACGTGCTGATTTTGCCCGTCGGTGGCTGAGTATTGCCCGGGGGTTGAGACAGAAAACGGAGCACTTGCCCATCGGCCAATGGGATCGGCTTCGGGCGGCCGGCGGCGCTGTAGTCGATTCGCGTTCGGCTTTGATCCGGCCAGATGATTTGGGTGAGCTGGTTTTCGGCATCGAAGCCGGCATGACGGGTACGTTCGACCAAAACGTCGTGTTTGCCCGGTGAAAGGATTTCCTCCGACAGCGTGGCCACTTGACCCAGCGCCGTGTAGTGCATGACATCGCGATGTACTTCGTTGTCAAACTGGCGGGTGATGGTTTGAGGGCGTCCCTGTGCATCGTAGGTTAACCGTACAGTCCGATTCATCGGGTCGATGATCTGGATGAGTCGGGTGCTTTTCTGATCCCATTCCAACTGCGTGATATCCGAATCGGCCGGGGATTGTTTTGGCCCATCGGGCAGGGGGCCATCGATGCGGGTGAGCAGGCTGCGGCCGTTGATGGTTTGATAGGTATAGGTGGTGGTGCGGGTGAGGGCGGTGGGTTGCGGGTGGCCTTGGGCATCGATGGGGCTGAAGCCCGATTCCGTCACTTGGGTGGGTTGGCCGACGGCGTTGTAGGCGATGTGGGTGACGAATTCCTTGCCCGGTACCACGCTGGGGCGAATGATCTGGTTTGGCTCGATGGCCTCGCCGGCATAGGTGTAGCGCACCAACGGACGGGCGGGCTGCGGTTTGCCGTGGAGGTACTCGATCTGGCGGATTTCGATGGGGCGACCCAGGGCGTCCCGACGGGTTTGGGTGGAACTCAGAGGGCGCCCTTCCGGGGCGAGCCGAGTTTCGTCGATCATCCGCCCCAGCTTATCGTAGCCATAACGACGATTTGGCGTGCCGCAACCCGTACAGCCCGCTCCTCGCACTTCCAGCAGGCGATTCTCCTGACCGATGACCGTATGGGTAAAGACCGTCTTCTGACCGAGACTGTTGGTGAGCACCGTCTTGGATGGCGAGGGGTACGCGAAATCCACCTGACCAATCCCCGTGCCGGGCAGGACATCCCCCTTGTCATCCAACTGCCGGGGCTTGCCCAGGACACTGAGAATCCCCCGACCCTGTTTGTCATAAGCCCAGGTGCGGATGCGCCGGCTCGGCGGCGCCACCCCATCCACGGCCTTCGCCGTCACACTCAACCCCGTCAAAAAGCTCGGATGGCGGGGATCCTCATACAGATAATGCCGGCTGACCCCATTGGGCAGCGTCACCGCCGAAAGATTAGCCGCCAACAGACCCCGATCGCCCGTAAAACCCTGGGGTACCGGGCTGCCATAGGTATAAACAAACCGACCCACCGGACTATCGATAGCGTGCACCCCATCGAACGTCGGATTGACAGACCCGCTCGGGGAGCCGGACGACACCTTCGGATAATGCAGCGTCAGACTGCGTCCCTCGGGATCGGTCACCTTCACCAGCGCCCCCGCCATATTGTGCTCAAGGCGAACGAACTCCCCCGTGGGGGCCGTAATCCGCACAAGCTTGCCCTGCCAGTTAAATTTCAGCTTGCGGCCATCGGCCCAGGTCCAGACATAGCCGCCGCCCTCGGACGACGGCAGTTCCCGCACCGAGCCGTTGGTCGGGTCTTTCGTCGCACACTGACTGGGATCCTTGGCATTGCGGACAAAAATAATCCGAGTGCCATCGGCCTGCATGATCTGCAAAGTATTGCGCACCGGATACAACTGCGTTTCATAAGAAAGGCGCCAACCCCGGCCGATCGTCCGACCGGTCGCCTGAGGGGACGCCAGGGCGCTGTTGTAATAGCGCACGATCTCCAGCCCGAGCACCCCCGGCAGGGCAGGCAAATCCACTTCCTGCTCAAACTTATTGCCGGTGATGACATTGATCGGATTGCCGCCCCCCTGATTGGTGCCGGAACTATTGCCCAGGCTGGCGACCCCGGCGCCGCCACAGGTGGCGCCCGAGCTGCCAGCCCCACAGGCATGGGCTGCTTGGGGGAGCGGCGTGACGCTGGCAAGCAGGGCAAGCCACAGGAGGATGGGGCGGAGGCGATTGTTCGTGTTCATCATAGATCCATCTATTCCGTTTGATCTGCAATCCTTGCGGTGCCTTCAATGGCGCGGTGGGTTTCGGACTCAAGTAATGCAACAGATGCCTGCGCTTGGGGTGCAGCCAGTTGGGGGCGTCGAGCCGCCAGATCCGCTGGGTGGTGGAGCTGGTGGTGGTGCGGTATTCCCACTCCCTTGAGGGGCTCCCGGTTTGTTATTTCCGCCTCCGGCATTTCCATTTCCGCCAGTGCCAGTGCCCGTCGGCAGCAGCTTGGGATCGCGAATTGGCGTTTGCATATAGACGGTGGCCTGGGCCTGGATACCGAGGCTGTACACCTTGTGTCCTGCGGCTGCGGTTCGGGCCAGATCGAGGTGGCCGATGAGCCGGTCGATGATCGGCACGATCAGGGGGTACTGATAGGTGACGCGGATCTTGAGCAGGTTGGCGTCCTGTACGGTGAGGTGGCTCTGCGGGCCGATGTGGCTGCCGCGGAAGGGCAGGCTGTCGTTGGGGATGGCCTTCACGCCGTCGAATTCGGGTTGCTGGAAGTCGTTGAAGGCCGCCCGGGTGGGGCTGGCGATGTGGATGCTTGCTGCCTGGGCCAGTTGCAGGTCGGCCTTGGCTTTGGCGTAGGCGGCGATCAATGTGGTGCCGCCTGTCTGGTGGCTGTAGAGGGGCATGAGGCCCCGGGCGAGGCCGTCGAGCATCGGGCCGGGTTGGGCGAAATGCGTGGCGCCGCTGCGGGCGGCCATGAGGGCGGCGTAGTCCAGCGTGGCCTTGGCTCGGTAGAGCAGCACGCCTTGAAAGATGCCGAGCAGGAGCACGCCGAAAACGGGAATGACGATCACCGCTTCGACCAATCCCTGGCCGCGCTGGCTACGGTTGGTGGGGTGACGGATCATGATTCAATTCTCCGGTACGGCCGGCGACGGGGGTGGTGTGGCGGCTTCAGGTACGCTGTTCGGCGCCGCGTTCGGTTCGGGTTGTGTCAATCGGGCGATTCGTTGGGCCATCACCAGACTTGCTTTCTGGAGCGTCGGGTCGCCATGGGCGTGACGGGCGCTTTCTGCGAACGCCGCTTCGGCCTGTTGCATCAGCACGATGCCGAGGTTGTGCCATGCCTTGGCATAGGCCGCATCGTGACCCAGCACGTGTCGATAGGCTTCGACGGCCAGGGCTGGCTGATTGCCGCGTGCGTAGGCGTTGCCCAGATGAAACCAGGTGTCTTCGTCTTCCGGCAGCAGGTGTGTCAGCTGTCGATAGTCCGCCTGGGCCTGGGGCAGATTACCTTCGGCGTAGGCGAGACGGGCATGTTGCTGCAAGGCCATGACGTCGGGGAGATTTTCCGAGTGCGGCTGTGTCGCGCAACCGGTCAGGCCCGCTCCGAGGATGACGAGGCCCAGGGCCATGCCGCGGAAAGTCATTTGCAGCGCCATTGCCAGTGCTCTCCACATTGCGGGGTCAATCGAGACAGGCTGCCGGGGGCAAGCTCGACGGTCTGATGGGCGCCGTGGCATTGCCGCATTCGCCAAGGCTTGACGTGTTCGTGCCAGTCGAGCACATGTCCGTCGCGATTGAGGAAAACGATATCCAGCGAATAACGCATGCCGAAGGTATGAATGCTGCCGCAGGGTACGAGCCAGAGGGCCTGTTGTGCATCGTTGGCCAGGGGCGGTCGCCCGAGCAGGCCCCGCAAACGGCTCCAGGGACGGTCGGCTTGCCAGGCCAGGGGAACGATGGGTTGACCGTGACGGTAAATACTGCCGGGATTCATAGAATGCCCTCCTGCTGCATCCGCAGATAGATGAAGTACGCCAGAAACAGAAAAATCAGTGGAAAGAAGAACATGACGAGCGGCAGCATCATCTTGACCGGGGCCTCGAGCGCGAGTTTTTCCGCGCGCAGGAAGCGTTCTTCCCGGCGCTGTTCGGCCTGGGCACGCAGGCTGCTGCCGAGACTGGCGCCCACCCGGTCTGCCTGGATCAGCGTGCCGGTGAAGGTGGAGATCTGCGGCATGTCGACTCGATCGGCCAGGCGTTGCAAGGCTTCGGCGCGGGAGAGTCCCGAGCGCATGTCACGCAGCAGGCGCGTGAATTCCTGGGACAGCGGGCCCTTGGGGCCCTTGAGGGTGGCCTGTTCGATGCCGCCGGTCATGTTGAGGCCGGCCTCAACGGCCATGGTGATGAAGTCGAGATAGATCGGCAGATCCTTGATGATCAGACGGCGACGCTGATTGCGCCGCTCCGTGAGCCACAGGCTGGGATAGAGCCAACCCAGCAGGCCGCCAAACAGGAGCGCGCCGCCATAGAGGGGGAGCGTCTGTTTGTGGAGCATGGTGAGGATCAGCCAGAGAAAACCGATGACCAGTACCATGGCCACGACGCGTAATCCGTAGAGCTGTTCCGGCGTGAGGACGAAGTCCTGTCCGGCGGTTTGCAGGTCGTGGTGGGCCTTCTCGAGCTTGTCCGGCGAGAGTCTGGGCGCGATCACGAAGGTGACGGCATTGACCAGGGGCCAGATGAGGCGCAGGCCAAGGGGCAGCGGATCATGAAACTGGCGATCGGATTCCGGGACGTCCCGAAGGAAACCGGTGACGGCCCAGAACAGCAGTCCGACGGAGCTGCTGATGAGTAGGCCGATAAGTAGGACGAAGGTGGTGGTATTCATATGTCGATGGTCACGATCTTGAGGCTCATCCGGTACCCGAGGTATTCCATGACGACGGCGATGCCGACGATGCCCCAGCCAATGGGCGTGTGGTAGAGGTCGTGCATGGTGTCGGGGTAGGCAAGCGAGAGAAAGGCGATCAGCCCCACCGGCATCAGGGCCATGACGATGCCCTGGAGTCGTCCCTGAGCGGTCAGGGATTTCACCTTACCTTCCATGATCAGGCGGCGTCGGAGGGTTTCCGCCAGAGACGCAAGGCTTTCGGCGAGGTTGCCGCCCACCTCGCGCGAGATGCTCACGGCCGACACGAACAGCGTGACGTCCTGAACCGGCACGCGCTGGTTGAAGTGGGCCAGCGCTTCTTCCAGCTTGATGCCCATGCGCTGTTCGCGCAGGACGAGCGCGAACTCCTGAGCCAAGGGCGGATCGGTGTCGCGGGCGAGGCTTTCAAGCGCCGGTGCGAAGCCGAGACCTGCCCGCATGCTGCCGGCGACCATCATCAGGCCATCGGGTAACTGCTGCTGGATCTTGTCGATTCGTCGTTGACGCAATACGGCGTACAGTTTTTTCGGCAGGATGGCGATCACCCCCAGGGCCACGGCCACGAGCACGAGGTTGTTCGTGAGAAACCACAGCAGCAGCGGGATGGCAATAAAGGCGACGAGGTTGATGCGCCACAGAACATGGGTGTCCAGGAACAGGAACATGTCCGCGAGGGTGAAGCTGGCCTGTTCGGTGAAGGTTTCTCGATAACGCCCCATGAATGCGATCGTGCCGCGCATCAGCACGTAGCCGAACAGCGTCACGCTGAGGAACACGACGAGGACGACGGCCATGAGGTTGTCGTTCATGGGGTTTCCCCGTCGGCAGGTTTGAAGATCGACAGATCGACCGCGACCCCCCGTTCTGCCAACTCCTCGTAAAACTCGGGCACGGCACCGGTGGCGACGAATTTTCCGCGGACCTTCTTGTCGGCGTTGCCATGATCTCGCCCCCGGAATAGGAAGATGTCCTGGGTCTGGATCGTGCCGCTTTCGATGCCCGTCACCTCGCAGATGTGAGTGATCTTGCGTGAACCGCAGGGAAAGCGACGCTGATGGATGATGAGATCGACGGCAGAGGCGATCTGTTCGCGAACGACGGCGACCGGCAGATCCATGCTCGACATCAGTACCATCACTTCCAGTCGCGAGAGGGCGTCGCGCGGCGTGTTGGCGTGGGCGGTGGTCATCGAGCCCTCGTGGCCCGTGTTCATGGCCTGCAGCATGTCCAGTGCCTCGCCCCCACGGCACTCGCCCACCACGATCCGGTCCGGACGCATCCGCAGGCTGTTGCGGACGAGATCGCGAATCACGATCTGCCCCTTGCCTTCTAGGTTGGGTGGCCGGGACTCCATCGCGACGAGATTGGGCTGAGTCAGCTTGAGTTCGGCGGCGTCCTCGATGGTGACGATCCGCTCGTGTTCGGGGATGTAGTTCGAGAGGATGTTCAGGAGGGTGGTCTTGCCCGAGCCGGTACCTCCCGTGACGATGATGTTCCTTTTTTCCCGCACGGCCATCTCGATGAATTCCAGCATCGCGGCATTGCAGGATTCATAGGCCAGAAGATCTCTTCCGCTCATCTTGCGCTTGCTGAATTTCCGGATGCTGAGGCTTGGGCCGCGCAGGGCCACGGGCGGAATGACGGCATTGACGCGGGAACCGTCCGGCAGTCGGGCATCGACCATGGGCGAGCTTTCGTCGATCCGTCGACCCAGCGGAGCGACGATCCGTTCGATGACGGACAGGACCGCCTTGTCGCCGGTGAAGATGACCGGCGAACGTTCGATTCGGCCGGCGCGCTCGATGAAGATCTCGTCGGACCGATTGACCATGATTTCGGTCACGCTGTCGTCGGCGATCAGATCTTCCAGCGGTCCCAGACCGATGGCTTCGTCCAGCACCTCCTTCGCCAGCCGGCTGCGTTCGATGTCGGACGGCAGTTCCGTAGCTTCTCTCTCGATGATTTCTTCGATAAGGGCTGCCGTTTTGGCGCGAAGCTCCTCATCGGACATGCCGTGAACGTCGACCCGGCGCAGATCCATCTGTTTGACCAGGGCGAAATGGATACGCTGTCGCCAGGACAGCATCTCGGAGTTCTGCAATGGCAGAGGTGGCCTGACAGTCGCCGTCGAATTCGAAACCTGCGTTGTTTCCCCCGCCTGTGGGGCGCCATCAGGCACGGCTTGCACGGGTTCCTTCTCGGCCGGTGCCGGCGATGTGTGTTCCGACTCGGCCAGGATGCGCAACCGATAGGCCCCGATGGCGACGATGTCCTCCCGGCGCAGGGGACCGTGCTGTTCCTGCACCCGGTCGCCGTTCACGATGATGGGCGTCCGGCCGCTGAGTGCCTGAATGTAGGCACCGTCGTGCCGCGCGTGGATTCGGGCGTGTTCTCCGGCGATGTTCCAGCCCTGCAGCATGATGAGGTTGTCCTCGCCCCGCCCGATGCCGCAACTGTCGTTCAGGCATCGAACCTGACGAGGGGCCCGATTCGACGTTTCGATCTCTACCACGAACATGGTTTCCCTCCCGTTCAGTTGATGATGTTGTCGCCCATGGCTTTCTGGAAGTCGTCGCGCAAATGGTTGCTCTTGTCGATCAGGTTCTGATTGCGCGGCGAGTGGGGCGTGACGATGTAGGGCGTGACGAAAATCACAAGATCGGTGCGTTTGGCTTGGAAATTGTGCGAGCGGAACAGCTCGCCCAGCACCGGTATCTGACCCAGCCCTGGGACTTCGTCCAGGGCTTTGGAGCCGGAAGAGTCGACCAAGCCGGAAATGACGATGGTCTGCCCTTCATGCACGTTGACTTCGGTGCTGGCTTTTCGAGTCAGAAACCCTGGGTAACCCTGTACCGTTACACTGGGGTCGATATGGCTGATCTCGGCTTTGACGCTGGTGGTGATGTTGCCGTCGCTACTGACCACGGGTTCGATGTGCAGTTTGATGCCGTAGGGCTTGTATTCGACCGAGGTTTGACCCAGCCCCTGGGTGACCGGGATGGGGACTTCACCACCCACCAGGAAATCCGCGACGCCGCCGCTACGCGCCGCCAACTGTGGCGTGGCCAGTTCCCAGGCATTGCCGGTCTGCATCATCAGGTTGATTTTCGAGGTGATCGACGTCACCAGGCCAAAGTAGGCGGGGGTGCCGGACAGCGCGAGGGGCAGTTTCACGGTTTGGCCGGTGCCATCGATACCGCCGAAGGTGCTCGGTGTCATGCGGAATTGCGAATTGCCCGACCAGTCGTGGGCCAGACCTCCACCGGGACCATCCAGCACCGATCCCCACTGAATACCGATTTTGTTCATGGCGTTTTTGTCGAATTCCATGATGCGCACTTTCATCATCACCATGGGTTTCATCTGCACTGCGTTGGCCTGGGTGAAATCCAGTACCTGCGGATAGACCTTCTTGATGGCGGCGATCTGGGTGAGATCTTCTTGTGTCAGATTGGTCCCGGTTAAGACGACATTGCCGCCCACCGTATTCACGGCGATGGCCGGATTGTGATCAAGAAGCCGACGCACCAGATCGGCCACCTGATCGGTGTTCCCCGTCACGATATGGAGTGAGATGTTGCGTTGCTGCCCATTGCGCATCCAAAGCTGCAGTGAGGTATCTCCCGGTTTGTTGGCAATGATCACCATCTGGTTGTGATCGAGTACACGTACTTCGACCAGACTGCCATTGCCCACGGCCACGCGCTTGAGGGGGCCGGGGGCATCACGCACCACCGCCTGCCCGGCGTATAGGGTGAGTGTCTCGGGTATCTGGGGCGTTGGGGGGCTGGCTATGGCCGCGGTGGAAAACAGGCCAATGAGGCCGATCCAATACAGTATGCCTGCCGCTCGCCGGAAAATGCCGTGATGAAAACTCGAATCCATGAGCTAGTGACTCCCGCCTATGATGAATTGAACGCCTCGACCGTATCCCGGTCGGCCGGTACCCAGCAGATCCGCTTCGCTGAGTAGTTTCAGATTGAGATCGCCCCGGTTTTCCGGCGAGCGCAGCATGACCCGCAACTGACCGATTTTCTTGGCCATGCTGAGGCGCTGCGCATTGCGGGGGCTGAGTTCCAGCGTGACATTGGAAAAGCTGCTGTCGGTGGCATGGTCGCCGGTCTTCAGCCCTCGGGCGCGTTTGCCGGTCGCCAGAACGAGCACGTCGCTCAACAGCGGACGGATAGTGTCTTTCTCGTTTTTGGACACCAGCAGCAAGATGTCGATGTGATCGCCCGGCACGATCAAGCCCGAGATCGAGTTGGTTTCGTTCACCTGTATCGTGTAAGCCACGTCATCCGGGTTGATGATGGCGGAGAAGTGGTCGGCGATCTGCTCCAGAGCCGTTGTGGGAATGGGGGCGCCCTGGGCCAGAGGCGTGCGGAGCACCTGGCCCAGGTAACTGCCGTAGTTATCTGGCGTCAGTACGTCGGCCGGTACGAAGTCCTGGGGGATATCCCGTGAGGCAACGTCGTCCGCGGTCAGCGTGTCTCCCGCCTTGAGATCGTGCGTCGGTACGACGACGGCACGCGTTTTCGCCTGTACCGGGGCGTGGGTGCGCGCGGCGACCTGTCCATTGATGTACTGGATGGCCATGAAGCTGGCCAGAACGCCCAGCAACAGAGCGACCAGAATGTAAACAACATTTCGATTGATCCTTGGCATCGACAAGTCCTTTGTAGAGATTTCAGGGAGTCTTCGGGGTTAGGGGGCCGACAAGGCGAACACAAAGCTCTGGTAGGCATCGCTCAATGCCTGCGCCAACTGATGAAGTACATTCGGCCCGCCCACCAGCACCAGCACGAACAAAAACGTGACGATGGCGTATTCGGCCAGGGCCGCACCATGCTGTCGGCGATATCGCGGCAGTCGTTTGGGGGCACCGGGTTGGCATGGGTGGTTTTTCATCGGATACCTAAGGGTTCTGAATCGTCATGACGAGTTGCGATCGACCCTGTGGACCCGGCGTGATCGCCAGATTCATTTTTTGGTCGCCCCGCTGATAATCCAGCACGCAGCCGGACGCACTGCAATGATCGTCCACGGGCTTCCAGCCGTCACCCGCCAGTCGCTCGCGGTAAAAGCCGGCGTTCTGGCGCGGTGACAAGTGGTTCTGCAGGGCGACCATGCGCGAGGGGATGGGGTCGTCGGGGTAACGGATGTCGTTGAACACTTTGGAGTCCATCGGTTTGGGCAGGCCCTCGCCCGGCACGAAATGCGCGGGGGCGGAGGTGATATCGACCACCCCGATATTGCCCTTGCTCCCGCCGCCCGCCGCACTGACCTGGACCGTCATGAAATAATCGCCCTGACGGTGACCGATGACCTGTTCATGCCCCATCGGGTTGACGACGACTTGTCCTGCCCAAGCTTTGCGATAAAACGCCAGAATCTCGTCCGGCGATCGGGGCGACGAAAATGTCTGGGCGTGCATGTCCAGGCCGTTGAAGACGATCCGCCCCGCTACGTTTTGGGTCGTGGTGTCTGGGGGCAATGGGGGCGTAGGCCAGGAGAACAACCCGGCCATGGCCGTAATTGGTAGCCAGAGACCGAGATGGATAATCATCTGGCGCCAAAGTCGTTTGTTCGGTCTTTGAGCGTTCATGCTACTTCACCAGCTTGTCGACAGGGACGACATCCGGGGCGGTTCGGCCGAGCTCATAATTATTAAGACCCGGGGTAATGAGTTGATCCATCAGCGGAATGCTTCCGAGCAGGTGAACCGAACTCAGGATTGCTGATTTGAAACCGCCTTTCAGCCATGTGGTTGGTACCAGGGGTTCGATGACACCGCGAACCGTGCGATTGGCATAGGCTCCGCCCGCCATTTGACCATTCAAGGTTTCGCCGCTGCCTGCTGCATCCCAGGGGTCAGCTAATAAAACGGTTTTGGACGAGAAGTCCAGACGACGAGTCGCAAGGTCGCCCAAAAACGTCAATGGCGACCCACTATGCCCTCGGATTTTTTGGGTATTAGCATGGACTTCAGCAGTGATCAGTCCTTGACGATTCGGGGGCAGGGTGCTGTCGAAACCCAATTGAGAGAGGGCGTTTCCGAATATGCCTATGACATTACTCAGGTAACTTGGCGCTGCTTGCTGCTGGTAGACGGTTAACGTCAGGTCACCCGGTTTGAGTAAGGCTCTGCCCGCGAACGTAGTTAGCATGGGGTCGGGCAATTGTGCGGGCGACGCCCCGCCACTACGCAGGGCTGTATTGGCATTTGCAAACTGATGTTGACGCAGTCTTGCTTCTTCCTGTGTCCGATTCGGCAATGATGCCGTGGCCAGTGCGGGGTCTACCGTTGCTGCCCAGGCGGCTTCACGGGCGGCGTTCTGGGTTTGCAATTTTATGTGTATAAATTGTCCCAAGAGCATGATGCCCGCCGCCAGTGGCACCAGTACCGTGAGGGCAATCGCCATTTCGACCAGGCTTTGCCCGTTTTGCCTGCGGCGATGGGCATTCTGGATACGAGGGGGGAGGGTGGAGCGAGTCATGACCGAATCACCGGGTAATACTCGTGCAACGGAGTGTGCCGCTAAGCGTCAACCGGTCATGGGTTGCCCCGGGGTTATGTAATTCGACGTGCTTGAACGTGATCGTGCCGTTGTTTGTGATCTGAGTGGTATCAAGTCCCGTGATCGTATCGGTCGCCCGGGTATTGAAATAAAAATGCTGCTGGTTTTTCCCGGTGGGCACGAAGCCCAGATGCTGGCCCGTGCCATCATCGTGTGCTGCAAAAAAAGTGATATTGGGCCCCGTGGATTTCCCGATGGCGGCATAGTCACCCAGGCCAACCAAATGGCCAGAACGTAGAGTGCAATTGAGGGCATTGAACGAGGCAGAGCCAGCTAGGGCACCACTGTAATGAAGTAAACTGTTTTTTGAGGAAGGACTCTTTGCTTCGGCATTTCCGGATGTGCAGATGACGACGAAGCCCGCGAACAGAGCGAAGATCATGGGGCCCTTCCATATGCTGCGCTTCCCCCCTGCGCGTGCATAAATCGGGTCGGTTGTTGGGTTTAGCCATGCTGCGGTGCGGGTAAAGCTCATTTTGTGCCTCCTCCTTATCCCGGTACCTGTTCGGTGCAGGCAATCGAGCCATTGAGCACTAGGGCACCGCTGCCCCTGGGGTTTTGAAGCTGCGCATGAGTAAAGACGACTGACCAGGTTTTGTGACGCTGGGACCATGCCACCCCGGCAATACCGTGCCGACTTGAGGAGGATGCGACGAAATTATTACTCAGTTCGTTTTTTCCTTTCGGTACAAATTCCAGGATAGCTGAGCCTGATTTGTTGATTGAAAGGGCGAATTTAGGGCCAATCTCCGTTTCGGATCCTGCCGTAAGCATGATCAACTTGCCGCCATTGCTGAGGCAGGAGGCATGAGGAAAGGTTATCGATCCGTTGTCGGCTCCCGAGTAATGCAGGATATCTTTGGTTGCTACGGTGCTTTCCGCGTGGACGAGGTTTGGTGGAGAGATCCCGGAATACGTGGCTAGGACGATCATAAATACCGCTGATTTTTTCAGGAGATCACGATTGGTGGGTTTCTGTACGTGTAGTGACAATGTAGATAAGTTGTTCATAATTGCTCCCAGTCGGTTAATTGAAGGTCTTGTCGAAGAATTTCAAGGATACGGGGTAATGGGTTTATATCTATCCTTCTCGTCATACAGGCAGGTCAATGTGCCATTCAGCGTTATTGGTCTGGCCTCTTTCCCCACTTTGTATTCAGAATCATAAATTTCGAAATTATTGAAAGTGACAAACCAGATGCCCTGTTTGCTTCCCCAAGTTATACCGGCAGGTCGGTTCATCGAGAAAAATGTATTTGTCGCCGTTTGATTTCTAATATTTAATCTTAGGTCGACGCCATGACCGGGACTGGAAAAAAGCAAATAAGGTCCTGGATCGGGTGGCGGTGGCTGAATGTTGTCCGGGTATCTGGGTTGATAGGGAAGAGTCATGCCTAGAGTGTTATTAATATGTGCGCATTCCGATGAATGAAAAGTGATTTTTCCGCTGATAAATCCTGAGTAGCTTAGTGTGCCGGCATTGCCCGTGGCCTCATCAGGGAGTTTTGGCGCAGCCTTTGTAATTGTGATCGATCCGATGAGTGCGATACCCAGGAGAGCGATACTGAGTACTCCTGGCCTATTTAGAAGCATTTTCTGTATGTTTTTAGTATTCATTGTTGTTTCTCGTTCGTGATTATTGTTCCGTTATTGGTTTTTGTTGATTTTCCGCCGCGAGACGATATTGTCAATATTCCTCATGGTGAGCTGAGTCATGAATGCCCCCAATCAATGCATGTTGGCCAAGATTATCTGTGGTTTGGCCCACTCATATAATTAATATTAAACGGATGGTTTTTCATGAATGACGTTCTCGGTTGCCGCGGGGCATTGCAGGTAATCTGTTCATGGTATGCACACGCCGACCACCCCATAGGTGGCCGCAACCGCTATTTGCGTCACACAGGGTGTTTCCACCAGACGGGCGTGCCAATACGGACTGAACAGGCTGCCCATTTCTCGGTGTGAATTGACCAAATTTGGGAAAAGGGTTTGCGGACGGCTGAAATAAACTTCGGCGGATGATAGGGCTGTCATTTTGTTTCGAACCGTTTTGTCCTGAATGTCGAAATCCGGTGCCCCCCCGATACCGGGGATATGACTACTGGTGCGGATATCATTCATGGACTCTTCGACGAGCACGGTGAACCTGGGGCCGACATCTAAATGATTTACGCCATTGGCGGAGGCGTTTTTGCCATTCAGGTAGGGAATGGTTGCCTTGTCCTTCTGAATGTCGACATAGTCGGGAAGCCCAACCGTGCTACTCAAAGTGTTGGATAGAAATGAGCCCGCACCGCTATTGGGTTCGATAAATGCCTTGTCACTAGCACCTTCGGCGGGTCTGGAAAGAGCTAGCCACCCGGAGAAGCCATTTTGGGTGGCGTCGGAATAGGGGCGGTAGTGCCCCTGTCCTGCGTATTCGTGACCATTTCCCCGATATGGCCCATACCAGCCATTGTTTTTATTGGCCAGACTTTTGAAGGAAGATGGTTTTTTGTCGACTGCGGCCCCGCCTCCCCATGCCAAGGGCACATTGAAACTCACCGCATGAGGAGGAAAACCCGTCGTACCACATAACCAGACGGGGCAGGAAAACGTGAAGTTAAGGGTGTCTACGCCAACCCAGTTACGATAGTTGACTAGGTCGGTACCCCCGCGCTTATGAAATACCCCCAGTAAGTTTCCGTTGCGCGCTCGCGAGAACGGATCCCGCGCTTCCATAACGACGTTGGTTAATCGATCCGCCCCCGCTGATCGGTCGCCGTTCTTCGGAATGCGATATTGTTGAATATAGCCATTCACCGTACGGGCATTGGTTGCGAGAATCAGAATCCCCTCAGGAGGGATGTGGGCATTCGGGTCATTCAGTTGTACGACCCGACTGGCTAAATTGATCACGTCGGTTGACGAGACATTCGCTAAGAGCTGAGTGGTACGGGCGTAGATGCCATCTAAGATGGAAATTGCTTTTGCGGCAGCTTTGAACATCGTTTGTTCAATGTCCCTCCCTGATTTGAGACCACTTTCGACGTTTTCCAAGGCGTTGGCGACCATTTGCAATTCCACGCCCACACCAAAAAAAGTCAGTACGACACCGACAACGCGCAAGGCGGTTTTGAGGTTATGGGTCGCACTAATGGCGAAATTCGTCCATGAATACCAACTCACCATTTGGGCCATGGCGACTTGATTCGCGATGGTCGCGCGGTTCATGTACGAAATCATGTTGAAGGCGCGTGCCTGCTGCACGGCGGCGCTATAGGCGGCGGCATCCGCGGTGTTGACGATTTGGATTTTCTTGCCGACCGTTTGTCCGGTGTTGAACAGAACGATGACGCCAATCACGAGGGTGACGAGTGTCACGAGGGCAAGTACCAATGCTTGCCCTCGCATCGGTCTGGGGGGCAAAAAAACAGGGGCAGTTTTCCTGGGCCCAACAAGCTTCACGGCAACTCCTCGCACGACAAAATGGCTTTGTCAGATGGTCAAGTCACTCTTGGCGACTAACAGTAGGCCCTTCCCCTTACCCTAAAAAATAGGACGAATAATGGGACTAGCAATACTTCGCCGGGAGTGAATTTCTTAACTGTGTTAGTGAGCCGTCGAGTTCTTGTAGCTATCCAGCGTTTTTTGTTTATCTTCGCCACGGGCTTTGCCCGCTGCCTGGGCAGCACTATCGATATCAGATTGGGAGTTTTTCCCCGCCAGTTCATTTGCCATGCCGGCAACCTGTGATCGGGTGGTTTGTCCGAAGTAGGTCACGGCCGCAATCGCGGCAATCGCAATGAGTGCCGTGATGATGATGTACTCGGTCATGCCCTGACCGTGTTGACGGGTACGAAGGCCGTAAGGGCGCGCGATGCGTGAAAATTTCATGTTCAACTCCTGTAAAACCGAAATCATGCAGAGGTAAAGTGACTGCACCTCAAAGGGGGTTTAGTCCAAGCGGCAATTAATACTAATCCTTGAATTACGCCGCTGGAGGTCGGGTTGAACCCCGATCCTTTTTTCACCCTATCATGGACTTGTGATTTTGCAAACCCGTCGTTAGGCTGGTGCCGCAATGGGGTTTTTTGCCTGAAAAGGCTTGCGACGGCAGCGATTCGATGGCCTGTTTCATGGATGTTTCGTTCGTCAGGGAGGAGAAAAAATGCACAATATGCCATGTAGTTTGTATGGGAATGGGATGGTGGTGGCTGTCCATGATTTGGGGCGCGTGATGCTCTTGATCGTGAGTCTGCTTGTCTTTGGCAACGTTTTGGCTTCCGACGTTTCGGGGTGCGCGGACAATCCGATTGTTTCGCGCTTCAAGGGTTCGGAGATTGCGGGATGTCGTGCCGTGCGATTCGAGGCGCTGACGTTGCCGACAGGGCGGTGGTCCGACGACAAGCATGCCTGGACGGCAGCGCGGGATCTGTCGGGTCGAGTCTCCCGATTGGTGTATACCGTGCCGGGGCAGGCCGGTGGTCAGGAGGTGTTTCAGAGTTATCTATCCGCGCTGAAAGCGGGTGGGTTCACGCTGGCATTTTCCTGTCACGGTTTTGAGGATTGCGGTTACGGTTTTGCCGAGCAGCTGCTTGGTGGCGTGCGGGATACCTTGGCGAAGCGCCCCAATCTCGTGAGCCATGTGATTTCTGCGGCGAGTGGTGAGGGTAAGTTTTCGTTTCTGACGGCCTTTCTCGATCGGCCTCAGGGCGAGGTGGGTGTGTCGCTCATGGTAGTTGACCGGGATAAAGGTTCGGGCTTGTCGATGCCGGTGGTCGTGTTGCGTGTGGTCGAACGCCAGCAGATGGCTTCGGGGCAGGTGACGGTGGATGCCAGGGCGATGAGCAAAGGCTTGGCGAAAGATGGTCATATCGCGCTGTATGGGATCCAATTTGCGACAGATAGCGCCCAGATCGAGCATGATTCCCAGGGTACGTTGGCGCAGATGGCGAAAATGCTGGTTGCTGAGCCGAAGGCGAAGGTGTTCATCGTCGGGCATACGGACAATACGGGGCAGCTGGCTCACAACCTCGCGCTTTCCAAGGCCCGTGCCAAAGCCGTTGTGGATGCGCTGGTGACGAAATACGGCATTCAGCCGGATCGATTGATGGCCGAGGGTGTCGCCTCATTTTCGCCCGTAGCGAGTAATGCCTCCGAGGCGGGGCGCGCGCGCAACCGGCGGGTGGAGATGGTGTTGCAGTAATCCCAGGTCGAGAAGGGTTCCTGGGATTCGGGCATCCGGCTAATCTGCCGTCGCGGGGGCGGGTTTTGCTGGTGGGGTGATCCGGTCGCCATAACGCAGTTTATGCGAGCCCGGTGGCGGGGTCGGTGTGGCCGGGTTCCTGGCGTGCTTGGAGCCGTAGGTTTGCTTAGGCTCCGTTTGGGTTGACGGGGTATCGGCGACCGGATCGCCGATACCGATGCTGCTCAGCATGAAATTGCCCATCAGGATCGTGCCCAACGCGAGTGCTTTGAACAGATACATGGCATGAACTCCCTGAGAAATGCGATGCCTGTAGTTTCTCCGGGGAGGATTTCGGGGTTATTGCCCAGTTGTTACCAGCTGTTACACAGCGGCTGTCTTACAGGCCGGCCATGCCGTAGCGCTGCAATTCCGATTGCCACCGGCGCCAGTCCGGCAGGTACTGATCCATGAAGGCATAGAACCGGGCGTTGTGGTGGCGTTCATGCAGATGGACCATTTCGTGGACGAGCACGAGGTCGATGCATTCGACCGGCATGCGCGCGAGTTCCAGATTCAGCCAGATGCGCCGGTCCCGGGTGTTGCAGCTACCCCAGCGGGTTTTCATGCGTTTGATGCCGATGAAGCTCGGGGCAACGCCGATGCGTTCCGCCCACGGGCGCGCCCGCGCATCGAGTGTCTGCTGGAGGATTTCCCGCAGGAATCGGTTCAGACCGTGCTGGATCTGCTCGGGTGTCGGGGTGATTTCGCGTCGATGAAGGCGAAGGATGTCCGCATCGATTTCGGCACGGTTGGTTCGGGCGTTGGTGGCCAGCCGCAGGGTGAGGGGCTGGCCGAGGCAATGGATGGCGGTTCCTGCGCCGAGTGGTTCGACGGGATGGGGGCGCGGTTGCTGTTGAATCCGGATCTGATGCTGGCGGATCCAGTCCTGTCGTTCGATCAGGAGTGCGTGAATCTGTTTGAGCGGCACATGGTGCGGTGCGCTGACCGAGACGCGTCCGTCCGGCGACTTGATGCGCAGGTACAGGCGCTTGATGGATTTTCGCGTCAGTTCAAAGTTGAGGTCCGTGCTCGGCAGAGTGTGTTGGGTAGTGGCGTCAGGCTTGCGCCGGCTGCTGGCCTTTGTGCCGCCACGGGGTTGCAATTCCGGGGCGGTCGGCTGGCTGGATCCGCGCGCGCGGATCCAGTCGCGAAGGGCATTCATCCTGCCGAGGGTTGCCGGAATATCAGCCCGTATGCCCGTTGGCACGGGCGCGTCGGAGCAGGAATTCGCTGATGAGCCCGACCGGGCGGCCGGTTGCTCCCTTGTTCTCGCCGACGTTCCAGGCGGTGCCGGCGATGTCGAGGTGTGCCCAGCGGTAGTCCTTGGTGAAGCGAGCGAGGAAGGCGGCGGCGGTCAGCGCGCCGCCTTCCCGTCCACCGATATTGGCCATGTCCGCGAAGTTGCTCTTGAGCTGGGGCTGGTATTCGTCCCAGAGGGGCAGTTCCCAGGCGCGATCGTGACTAGCCTCGCCCGCCTTGAGCAGTTCCTGGGCCAGGGATTTGGTGTTGCTGAGCAGGCCGCTGGGTACGCGACCCAGGGCGATCACGCAGGCGCCGGTGAGCGTGGCCATGTCGATCACGGTTTCGGGCTTGTAGCGCTTGGCGTAGGTGAGGGCGTCGCAGAGGATCAGTCGGCCTTCGGCGTCGGTGTTCAGTACTTCGATGGTCTGGCCGGACATGCTCTTGATGATGTCGCCCGGCTTGAGCGCACCGCCGCTGGGCATGTTTTCCACGCTCGGCACGATGCCGACGACGTTGAGCGGCAAACGCAGCTCGGCAACGATCGACATGATGCCGACGACGGCCGCGGCGCCCGACATGTCGTATTTCATCTGATCCATGTCCAGGCCCGGTTTCAGGGAGATGCCGCCGCTGTCGAAGGTGACCCCCTTGCCGACGAGCACGATGGGTGCATCGTCCGGGTTGGCGCCCTTGTGCTCCATCACGATGAGCTTCGGCGCTTCGCGGCTGCCTTTGGCCACGGCCAGGAGTGCGTTCATGCCCAATCCTTCCATCCGAGCCTGATCCAGCACGTCGACGACCAGGTTCGGGTGGGTAACGGCCAAGTTGCGTGCCTCTTCTGCCAGGGTGGACGGCGTGCAGTAGTTGGCGGGCATGTTGGCGAGATTTTTCGTGAGATGGATGCCGGCGCTGATGGCCATGGCTTCGCGAAGGCTCGCTTCCGCTTCCAGCAGCCCACGGCGGCTGGGTGTGATGAAGGTGACCTTGCGCAGCGGACGACGCGGACCCGGGTCGGGATTGGATTTCAACTGATCGAAGCGGTAGAGGGCTGCATCGACGTTCAGAACGCTTTGGCGCAGGATCTGTTCGAGTTCGACGCCCTTGATGTCGAGCTCGGTCAGGTGGCTCACGCACTCGGTGGTCCCGCGGTAGTGCAGGGCCTTGACGGCGGCGGCCGTCGCCTTGTTGAACGCGTTCAGATCGAATTCCCGCTCTTTGCCGAGGCCGACGAGCAGCACGCGTTCCGCCTGGATGCCGGGCACGGCGTGAATCAGGAGTGTGTCGCCCAGTTCGCCCTCCATGTCGCCCCGACGGGTCAAGGCGCTGAGATGTCCGTCGCTGGCCTTGTCGATGGCCTCGGCTGCCTCGGATAGCTTGCGGGCCTCATAAACGCCGACGATCAAGCAGGATGTGCGTTGTTTTTCCGGTGCACCACTTTTGACTGAAAATTCTAACAAGGCTGTTCTCCTGATCTGAGGGCTGGGCATAACGTTAGCAATTCTAGCAGAAGCCGTACGACAGGCAGCGCGATGCGGAGACGTGATCCGCCGATTTCCCGGCCCCGATGCACATCGTCATGCGCGGGGTTCCCTGCGGTGTTAAGGTAGGGGGTATTGACGTACAAGTTCTGCCCGGTGGGCATTGAGCTTCTTTTCGACCGGATACGATGCGCGACGTGCCTCCCGCTGTCGACGGTCGTTCAACAGGACGGTATGAGATGGCAAATACTGAACAAGATGACGAATTCGAACCGGGTATCCAGGACCCCTATCGTTACGAACCCAAGGTTCGGGCATCGGGGCTTGGCCAGTTCTCCAAATGGTTGCTGATCATCGGGGCGGTCATGACCGCCATCGGCGTGATCGGTGGCTTCAGCACCATGTTTCTCGTGAAGGGCGGCGGGCATTCGATCTTCCTCGACCTGTTGATGCTCGCACCGGCCGGTTTCCTGATCGCCTTCACCGGGATCACCGGTTGGGTGATCAGCGGCGGGAAATGAGGTCGCCCGTTTATTCCTTGTGCTTGCCCAGTTCCCGGTAGCGGGGACAGGGCTCGCTGATGACGGTGGCCGGTCGCGTATCGAGGTGCAATGCCGTCAACGAGCGACCCCATAGACACCCCTGATCGATGCCCCAGGTCTTGCGCCGATCGCGCGCCTCCCCCAATGATGACCAGTGCCCGAATACGATGCGTGCGTCGCGGCTGGCGCGCCGCGGCATGTCGTACCAGGGAATCAGGTCGGGCGAGACTTCGTCCAGCGGCCGCTTTTCCTTCAGGTCCAGACGTCCGTCGGCGGTGCAGTAGCGCATGCGCGTCAGGGCATTGATGGTGTAGCGGATTTTCAGGGTCTTGCTCAGGCTGTCCGACCAGTAGGCCGGGTGCTCGCCGAACATGGCCGTGAAAAAGGGCATCGGGTCCGATTGCCGTAATGCCTTTTGCGCCACCTTAGCCTGTGCCATGGCCATCGGGATGTCCCAGGTGGGCGGGATGCCGGCGTGCACCAGCGTCCAGTTGAGCTCGGGATCATGATGGATCAGCGGCTGATTGCGCAGCCAGTCGATGAGTTCGTCCCGGTCCGGGGCTTCGAGGATCTCGTCCATCGTGTCCCCCGGTTTGGGTTGCTTGTCCGTGAACGCGCAGGCGAGCAGATACAGATCGTGATTCCCCAGAACCGTGATTGCCGAGTCGCCGAGATCCCGCACGAAACGCAGGGCTTCCAGCGATTGCGGGCCGCGATTCACCAAATCGCCGACGAACCACAGCCGATCGCTGGTCGGATCGAAGTGGATGCGGTCGAGCAGGGCCTTGAGCGGGTCCAGGCAACCTTGCAGGTCGCCGATCGCGTAGGTCGACATGAATCAGTCCTTATTCTTGTGAAGCGTGATGCCGCGAAACCATCCGCCGGCCAGCAGTGGCACGTCTCGGGTCAGGGTCAGTTCCGGATGCGCGCCCAGTAGCGGCTCGAATTCGACGTCCGTGCGGGTGGCGAGTTGTCCCATCAGCGGACTCACCGCCCGCCGAAACCAGGCATTCTGTCCGGGGCGGAGGAATTTGTCGAAGATCAGAATCTGCCCACCGGGTTTGACGAGACGGCTGGCCTCGGCCAGTGCTGCTGCGGGATGAGGAACCACGGCCAAAATGAGATGCAGGATCACGGTATCGAACACCCCATCCGCGAACGGCGTGTTCATGGCATCCCCTTCGACGAGGGCAACCGGGCAAGGGGCATTCGCCGCGCGTGGCCGGGCCCGGTCCAGCATGGCGCGGGTCACGTCCAGCCCGATACAGCATCGGGGCGGTGCGTGGTTGGGCAGCAGTTCGATATCCAGCCCGCTGCCGACGCCCATCAGGCCGATGACCTGATTCGCCAGATCGGGCAGGGTCTCGAGGTTCGCGATGCGCGCCTGTCGGGTTGCCCGGCTCAGCATCCGATCGTAGATCGGTGCCCAGAGGGTGTAGGTTTGGCGAAGGCTCATGATGGCGGGACGCTGCCGGGTTCAGTGGAGGGGGCGATAGTCGCTGGGGGCTACGAGGTGAAAGATCGGGATACACACCTTGAACGAGTCGCCCTGTTCGTCGATGAAGCCATAGTCGCCCCACATCCGACCGGCCGGACTTTCGATCACGGCGCCGGATTGATAGCGATGCTCGGACTCGGGTGCGATCTTGGGTTGTTCGCCGACCACGCCGTCGCCTCGAACTTCCTGGATGCAGCCGTTGCCCATGTCGATCCGCCAGTGGCGGTTCATGAGCTGCACGGTCTGCTCGCCATGGTTGATGATGCGGATTTCGTATCCGAAGGCAAAGCGGTTGCTGTCCGGATCCGAGTGTTGCGGTACATAGACCGCACGGGGGATCACCTCGATGGCTTCCGCTCGGGGGTCGTTGGGTGCGTTGCAGAAAAAATCGTTGAGAAAACTCATGTCCTTAGTCACTCGTGTCCGTGCAGGCGCGGTCGACGAACCAGTCGGTGGGGCGGCGTCGGACCAGCTGGGCACAGGGCAGGTCGCTGTCCGGCTGCCGTATGGCCTGAAAGGCGGGCCTCTTGTCCGCGCCGGCCGTCAGAAAGCAGACATGCCGCGCCCGTTCGAATACCGGGAAAGTCAGGGTCAGCCGTTGGGTCGACAGCTGGGGTACCGGATTGACGACGACCCAGCGGTCGCGCTCCGTCAGGGCCGGCGTGCCGGGAAAAAGGGAGGCAAAATGGCCGTCCGTACCCATGCCGTTGAGCATCAGGTCGAACACGGGGCCCTCCGGTTCGGCCCACTCGGCGAGCAGGGCCTGGTAGCGATCGGCCTCGGCGTCGAGATCGCCCATGGGGGCGCTGATCATGGGGAACTGGTTGTCCCTGGGCAGGCCGAGCGGCACAAACAGATGGCGTTGGGCCATGCCGAAATTGCTGTCGGGATGACCCTGCGGCACGGCCCGTTCGTCGCCGAAATAGCAGTCGACGCGGCCCCAGTCGATTCGGTTGGCCAGTGCCGGACTGGCCAGATGGTCATACAGTGATTTGGGCGTACTGCCCCCTGCCAGCGCGATGCGTGCCCGGCCCCTTGCCTCGATGCTTTCTGCCAGCACGGATATCAGATGCTCGGCACAGGCCGCGACCAGTTGTTCGGGGCGTTCGCTTATCTGTATGTTCATGGCCGGATTCGTTGCTGCTCAGGTCTCGCTGATTGGGTCGAAACGGGGGCAGAAGTGCTGTCCCGTTCGACCGCGGTTAGGCGTTCGTGGTCGGTCTCGGCACGGACCGGGCCGCCTGGGCCAGGGCAACGAACCCCGATAGGGGGACTTGCTCGGCGCGAATACCCGGCTCGAGCCCCGCCTCACTGATTGTTGACGCTGGTAGCCAATGTTTCAAGTTGTTGCCGAGGGTTTTTCGCCGGTGGGCAAAGGCCTGGGCGACGATGTCGTCGAACAGCGACCAGAGGTCGGCCGGTACGCGGCGTTCGGCCAGGGGCGTGATACGAACGATGGCCGAATCCACCTTGGGGGGTGGGTTGAAGGCGGTGGGCGGAACCACGAACAGCGCCTCCACATCGGCCACGGCCTGAACCATGATGGACAGGCGGCCATAGTCGCGACTACCGGGGCCGGCGGCGAGCCGATCCACCACCTCCTTTTGCAGCATGAAAGTCATGTCCGCGACGAATCCGGCCTGGTCGAGCAGGTGGAAGATGAGCGGTGTGGCGATGTTGTAGGGCAAATTGCCGGCGATGCGCAGCTTGCCGTCCGCGGCCAGTGGGGCGAGATCGAGGGTCAGGGCATCCTGGGGCAGGATGGTCAGCCGTTCGTCGACCGAGGGCCCCAGCAGTTGCCGGCAGCGGGCACTGAGTTTCGGGATGATGTCCCGATCCAGCTCGACCACGGTCAGATGCGACAGGGGCTGGATGAGCTGGCAGGTCAGGGCGCCGAGGCCCGGCCCGATCTCGATCATGCGGTCGGAATGGCGAGGGCCGATGGCCGAAACAATGCGGGCGATGATGGCGTCATCGACCAGAAAGTTCTGACCGAAGCGCTTGCGGGCGCGGTGGCCGTCCTGGATGCCGGAAACGTTCAACGGTCTTGTTCCTGCCTGGCAAAAGGGGTGTGGGAATCAGGTTGCGTCATCGGCACCCGTCAGTGAAAGCGCCGCGCGGATGGCCGCCCGCAGCGATCCGCCCTGCGCCCGACCGGTTCCGGCAAGCGACAGGGCCGTGCCGTGATCGACGGAGGTTCGGATGATCGGCAGACCCAGGGTGATGTTGACCGCCTCGCCGAATCCGGCGTACTTCAGCACCGGCAGGCCCTGGTCGTGATACATGGCCAGCACGGCATCAGCCCCGTTCAGATGGGTCGGGGTGAACAACGTGTCCGCCGGCAGGGGGCCGATGGCCTGGATGCCTTCGCTGCGCGCCTGTTCCAGTGCGGGGCCGATCACCTCGATTTCTTCCCGACCCAGATGGCCGGATTCACCCGCATGGGGATTCAGCCCGGTGACAAGGATGCGCGGCTGCGATTTCTTGAGCCAGCGGGCCAGATCGGCGTGCAGGATGCGCAGAACCTGCAGGAGCGTATCGTACGTGATTGCTGCCGGTACGGCCGACAGGGGCAGGTGAGTGGTCGCCAGTGCCACGCGCAGCTGGTCTGCGGCGAGCATCATCACGGGGTGGCCACCCACGCGCTCGGCCAGATATTCGGTATGCCCGGAGAAAGCGATCCCCGCCTCGTTGATCACGCTTTTCTGGACAGGTGCCGTCACCATCGCCGCGAAGGCGCCCTGAACGCAGCCGTCCGCGGCACTGTCCAGCATCGCCAGGACATATCGGGCGTTGTGCGCATCCAGATGGCCTGCGCGGGCCGGCTGTGCCAAGGGGTGATGGTGGAACCGGATTACCCCTGCGGCGGTCGGTTGTTGCGGATCGTAGTCGGGCCAGTCGAAGGCGACGCCCAGTTGCGCGGCGCGATCGGCGAAGAGGTGACGGTCGCCCATCACCACGAGTTCGGCGGGGAATTCGGCGGGGGAGAGGGTCAGCAGCAGATCGGGGCCGATGCCGGCCGGTTCGCCGCTGGTGACCGCCAACCGCGGGATCATTGCGCGTCGTTCACGGTGCCGGTCAGGCGGTTGTCGATATAGGCTTCGGCACGCAGGCGACGGATGAAGTTGACGAGATCCTCGTCGGCACGGCGCTGGCCGATGGCCTGACGTGCCTGGGCGCGGAGCGATTCGGTGGATACCTTGACCTGACGGGTCTTCAACACTTTGAGGAAATGGAAGCCGAACTGGGTACGGAACACGGGGCTGATCTGGCCGACCGGGGTATTTTCCACCATGTCCGCGAATTCCGGCACCATGTCGGCCGGTTTGATCCAGCCCAGTTCGCCCCCTTGCGCTGCGGATCCCTTGTCGGCGGAGTACTGACGGGCAATATCCGCAAAACTTGCCTTGCCGGAGATGATTTCCTGGCGGAGCGTCTGGGCCTCTGCAGCGGCCTGCTGCGCGTTCATCTGGCTGGAAACCTGAATCAGAACATGCTCGACATCGTATTCGGTCAGGTCGGTGCTGCTCGGTGCACCGGTGCGTTCGCCCAGCAATTTTAGGATGTGGAAGCCGTTGGGGCTACGGATCAGGCCGCTCACCTCATCCGGTTTCATGGACTTGACCGTATCGATGAACAGGCTCGGGATGCGCGACAGGTCCCGCCAGCCGAGATCGCCGCCCTTGGTCGCGTCCGGCGCATCGGAGCGCTCGGCGGACACCTTGTCGAAGCTCTGACCGGACTTGAGAGACTCCAGAACGGCCTCGGCACGCTTCTTGGCCGTTTCGACCTGCTGGGGCGTGGCGTTCTCCGGCACGCTGATCAGGATCTGGGCCAGATGGTATTCGGTGGTGTCGGTGTTGGCGCCGGTGTACTGCTTCAGATAGTCGTCGACTTCACGATCCGAGATGTTGATGCGCTCGAAGACCTCGCGGCGCTTCAGGTCCTCGACGATGATCTGCTTGCGGATGGATTCGCGGTATTCGGGCCAGCTTTCGCCCTGGCGGACGACGGCCTGTTGCAGTTGCGGCAGACTCATGCCGTTGCGGCTGGCGATGCCGCTGAGCGCATCGTCCAGTCGGGTGTCGTCCACGGTAATGCCCAGCTGCTTGGCCCGTTGCAGTTCGACCTCCTCGGTGATCATGCGGTCGAGCACGCGCTCTTCGAGCTGCTTGCGATCCTGCGGGGAGAGGCTGGCCACGTTGACTTGGCTGGCGACCCGCTTGAGCTGTTCGATGAGTTGACGTTGGGTGATGACGCTCTCGTTGACCACGGCCACGATGCGGTCGAGCATCTCGGCGCCAGCCAGGGGATTGGTTGGGGGTTCGGCCGGGTACGCGGCGCCGCCGAACAGCAGCGCGGTGGTCAGGGCCAGTCCGAGGATCGGTTTTGCGGCACGGCGTGAAAGGGGACTATTGAAGCGTTTGGCTGGCATAGAGATGATCCGGATCGCTGGCATGGGTATTCGGGGTAAGCACAATAACAAATTGTCGGCAATATGGGCATCCTGCCCGACGACAGTCGCCAAACCGGGTTTGGCCGGCCGTCGTCATGGCCTTCAGGGATCGTAGCCGAGAATTTCCCGCTGCAATCCGCGGCGTTTGCCAAAGGCACCCAATCCCTTGAGTTCCACTTCGAAAATGATGGCATTGGAATAATTGACGGGGTTCGCCGTGGCGGTGATCGTCTGCGGCGAGACGACGTACCGCTTGAGGGCGATGCGGGTCGCCCAGCAACAGGAGTCGTATCCGACGCCCAGCAGGGATTGCACGATCTTCTTCTGGGTGAAATCGTAGCCCAGACGGCCGAGAATCTGCCAGTGCGGACTGGCCTGCCAGGCAAAGGAGATATCGGTCTGGCGATACGGTGCGGTGTAGTCCTGGGGCTTGGTGAAGTAGCTCAGGTTGGCCACGCTGCCGTGATCGGTCCGATAGCCCAGACGGGTCTGGGTGCGTCCGATATGGCCCGAATCCGTGTCGTATTCCGCCGTAAAGGCGCCGTTCCAGTTTCGGGTGATGTCCGAATAGGCTTCGGCGACCACGGTCGTGCCGCCTTGGGCGGCTATTGGCGTCACGCGACTTTCCCGGAAGTTGTAGCGCTGGGCAACTCGCAGACTCAGGGGTTCGGTGCCTTCCTGAACATCGATCAGCGACCAGGACATGCCATAGGTCAGGGCGTTCGCGTCGCTGATCCGGTCGCCGCCCGAGAAACGGTTGGCCGTGAACAGTTGGCTGTAGCTGAGGTCGGTCAGGCCGGTATCGAAGAGCGGAATGGCGTTCTGGTCACGATAGGGCACGTTCAGGTAGTACAGCCGGGGTTGCAGTTCGGCCCGGTAGCGTCCGCTGCTGCCATAGGCGCGTTCGAAATACAGTTTCGCATCCACGCTGGTGATCGGCAGCACCCGATTGGGGTGTGTCTGGGGATCGGCCGAACCGTACAGCGGATCGTTCACGCCCCGGGTCAGCTGATAGGTGGTGGCATCCAGCGTCAGACGCGGGGTGACTTCGTACCAACTGGAACGATAGACGTGATAGAGCGACGGCGCGACATGCAGTCGATCGCCGACGGTATTGCCGCTGTCCGGGTGGGAGAATCGGGTGACGTCCGCGCTCAGGGACAGGCTGACCGGACCGAAATCCCAGCCGCGGACGGCGGTGAGTCGTGGCATGATCCGGTAGGGATAGGCCGACTCCGGGATCAGTGGGTTGACGGTCTGATAGCGGAGCGCAAATAGACCGAGACCCCATCCGCCTGCCTGGGTATTCAGCGTGAACTGGCTGGCCAGGTTGTCGGTGACGGACTGGGTGAGATTGGTCGAGAAATCCCGGAAGAATTGGTTGTCCGAAACCCGATTGATGGTCAGGCTGTAATTCAGGTTGGGATTGATCTGTGCCCGATCCTTGAGGGCCAGTGACCAGCGTCGGTCACCGTAGACGCGGTCGTGCGGCAACCAGAATACGTTGACCTGATCGCGTCCGAGTCCCGATCCGCCGAAGGTGTGCAGGTAGCGGAATTCGGTATCCAGCCCGAGTCCGCGCCGCGTGAACAGGTGCGGGCCGATCGTGGCGTCCATATCGGGTGCAATGTTCCAGTAGATCGGCTGGGCGTATTCCAGCCCGCCGGTCGTACTGCTGCCGAATGAAGGCAGGAGAAATCCGCTCTGACGCTGCTTGTCGAGCGAGAACGTCCAGTACGGGAAGTAGAAAATGGGGACGCCGCCCGCATGGAGTACCGCATCGCGAGCGACGCCTTTGCCGCTTGCCCGGTCGAGGGTGATGCGGCGGGCGGCGATATCCCAGGAGCGGTGATCGGGCGGGCAGGTCGAATAGTCCGCCGAGTTCAGCTGATAGGTCGACGCGCTTTGCTGTTCCACCTGAGCGGCGGTGCCCGTTGCCTGCCGGGTGGCCAGCCAGTATCGGGTGTCGCTGAGTTGCCCCTGATGCATTTGGGGCAGCAGCCAGCCCCGTTTGGCCTGAATGATGAAGTCCGGGGTCTCGTACCACAGGTTGCCCGAACCGGTGATTTTCTCGGCGGGCTTCTTCCGGTACGTCAGTTCGTCGCCAGTCACGCGGTCCGTGGGGCGCTGAATCAGCGCGTCACCGGTCATGTTGATCGTGCCATCCTGAGCCAGCCGGATATGATCGGCAGTCGCCTGGGTCGGCGTATCGATCGGCTGGATCGGGAGCGGCGGCCGGTCGGGGCCGAAGGGTGGGCAGAGCACGAAGTCCGGATTGACGTTGTCGTCGGTCGAGGCTGCCCAGCCTCCGGTCGGGGATAGGCCATACATGCCCGCAACGATCGCCAGCGCCAGCACGCGTACCGAGAACACGCGCCGGGTTATCCCGGTGCTGGTGTCATGGTGCGGATGCGCGGTCTGGGTCGGCAGCGGGGACATGCGGCGACTCACGACTGCATGCGTTCGATCACGTCGTGGAAGTCGTCGGTAATGGTGTCGATGGGGCGGGTGCCGTCGATGCGATGCAGCTTGCCCTGCTGTTCGTAGAACGCGATCAGGGGTTCGGTCTGCTGTTCGAACACCGTGAGTCGCTTGCTCACGGTGGCTTCGTTGTCGTCGTCGCGCTGGATCAGCGGGCCGCCGCAGGCATCACAGACATTCGGTTCCTTGCTCGGATGGGTGTAACGGTTGAAGACCGCACCGCAGCTGGCGCAGGTCTGACGTCCGGTCAGGCGACGCAGGAGATCCGCGAAGGGAACGTCGAGCAGGATGGCGGCTTCCAGCGTCTGGTTCAGTTCGCCGAGCAGCTCGTCCAGGGCGGCCGCCTGGGCGAGGTTGCGCGGGAAGCCGTCCAGAATGTAACCGCGCTGGGTGTCGGCCTGGTTCAACCGTTCCTTGATCATGCCGAGGACAATGTCGTCGCTCACGAGCTGGCCGTTGTCCATCGCTGCCTTGGCGGCTACGCCGAGCGGGGTGCCCGCCGCAACGGCAGCGCGCAGGAGGTCGCCGGTGGAAATCTGGATGACGCCATAGTGGTCGACCAGTTTTTTAGCCTGAGTGCCTTTGCCGGAGCCGGGGGCACCGAGAAGAACGATACGCATGAGCGGGTTTTCCTGAAAAATCGAAAGAGTTGGTTGTTGCCAGCGGAACCGGCGCGATAAAAATAAAGTCCGTATAATACGCAAAGTTTGTGTCCGGGCGGTATGCGCGTGTATCCGCCCGTTGCTTTATTTATCCACCTATCTGTTCCGTTTTCAGGAGAAAAACATGGATTTAGCCAAGATTCCCGCCGGCAAGGCGACCCCAGAAGATATTTTCGTCGTGATCGAAATCCCGGCTCAGGGTGCTCCGATCAAGTACGAAGTGGACAAGGATTCGGGTGCCCTGCTGGTGGATCGGTTTATGGCGACGGCCATGTTCTACCCGGCCAACTACGGCTTCATCCCGAACACCCTGTCGGATGACGGTGATCCGGTCGACGTGCTGGTGGTTACGCCGACCCCCCTGATGCCCGGTTCCGTCATTCGTGCCCGTCCCGTGGGCATGCTGAAAATGACGGACGAATCCGGCGTGGATGCGAAGATCGTCGCCGTGCCGCACGGCAAGCTGACGCCCCTGTACAACGACATTCAGGAAGCCACGGACCTGCCGGAGCTGCTGCTGGGGCAGATCAAGCACTTCTTCGAGCAGTACAAGGCGCTGGAAGCCGGCAAATGGGTCCGTGTCGACGGTTGGGCGGACAAGGCGGCGGCCTGTGCGGAGATCGATGCGTCCATCGCGCGTCATACCGCTTCCTGATTGCACTTGCGGCCAAGGAGCGCGCTGATCCGGTGTCATGAGTATTCGTGATTCTCTACGCGATTCGCAGCGCGATGCCCTGAACGATCGTAGCCGCAGTCGGCGCATCTTCCGGCGCCGGGTGCTTCTGGCCGCACTCATCGCATTAATCGTCTTCTCGGTGCTGATCTGGCGGGCGGCGTTCCTCCAGGTCGACCGTCACGCGCACTTTTCCGAACTGGCGGAGAAGAACCGGATTCGGACGTTGGTCATTCCCCCCGAACGGGGTCGGATCTTCGACGACGGCGGGCGGGTCGTCGCGGGCAACATCGCGACGTTCCAGGCACAGATCACGCCGGAAGACGCCACGAATCTCAAGAACGAGCTGGCCATCCTGCAGGATGTGCTCAGTCTCGACGCCGATACGCTTCACGATCTGCGGGAGCGCATCCGGTTCGGTCGGTCGTTCGATCCCGTTCTGGTCAAGTCCGATCTCACCCCCTACGAGAAGGCCAAGCTGGCGCAGCTCCAGCCCTGGCTGCCGGGTGTCGAGATCGTGTCCAGCCTGAAACGGGTGTATCCCTACAGCCATCTGTTGGCCCATGTCGTGGGTTACGTGGGGCGGATCAACGTGGCCGATCTCAAGCGGATCAACCCGGATTTGTACCAGGGGACGCAATACATCGGGAAATCGGGGATCGAGCGCCAGTACGAGGATCTGCTCCATGGTACGCCGGGACACAAGGAAGTGGAGGTGGATGCCCTCGGTCGGGTGGTGAAGGTGCTGCACATCACCCCGGCCATTCCGGGCAAGGATATTCACCTGACGCTCGACGTGCCGCTGCAGGGCATTGCGGCAGCCGCGCTGGGCACCTACAGCGGCGCCGTGGTGGTGGAGGATCCGCGCACCGGGGCGATCAAGGCGATGGTGTCCCGCCCGAGTTTCGATCCGAACCTGTTCGTCGACGGCATCAGTCGCAAGAATTACCAGGCATTGCTGAACGACCCCGAGCGGCCGCTCTACGACCGAGCCATCACGGCGACCTATCCGCCCGGATCGACGATCAAGCCGGTGATGGGGCTGGCCGGCCTGCAATACGGGTTGCTGGATCCGAACAAGAAGTTTTTTGCCGGCCCGTATTTCCAGATTCCCGGCGATAGCCACCATTATCGCGACTGGCGCAAATGGGGGCATGGCTGGGTGAACCTGGACCAGGCGATTACCCAGTCCTGCGACGTATATTTCTACGATCTGGCTTATCGGATGGGGATCGACAAGTTGCACGATTTCCTCACCGAGTTCGGCCTGGGCGAGAAGACTGGCATCGATCTGCCCGGCGAGTCCTCCGGCCTCGTGCCCTCCCGTGCCTGGAAACGGAAGACCAAGGGGCAGGGCTGGTACCCCGGCGAAACGGTGATTGCGGGGATCGGTCAGGGCTATATGTTGTCGACCGTCCTGCAACTGGCGCAGACGGCGTCGATTCTGGCCGAATCCGGCAAGCGTCATCGGCCCTGGCTCGTCAAGAACAACGAGGAAAAGGAACCGCCGATCGAGCTCAAGAGCCCGAGTTTCTGGCAGGATGTCCGCCATGGCATGCTGGATGTGGTGAACAGTCCGCATGGCACGGCACGCCGAATCGCCGCGCCGTACTTGATCGCCGGCAAGACCGGTACCGCACAGGTGTTCACGGTGGCGCAAAACGCCCAGTACAACGCCAAGGAACTGGCGAAGAAACTGCACGATCATGCGGTGTTCATCGCATTCGCGCCCTACGACGATCCCAAGATTGCCGTGGCGGTGCTGGCGGAACATGGGGGTAGCGGATCGGGCACGACGGCGCCGATGGCCCGGAAGGTGATGGATTACTATCTCGGATATCAGCCCAGTCAGACCGTTAAGCCGGAGTTTGTTCAACATGGGGATTAAGGACCATCGCGGACGCCCGCGGACGCCCGATCGGCTGGATTCGGCCACCGGCCTGGCCGGACGGCAGGATGCATTGCGTGTGCCCGGTCAGCTGTTCGGGGTGTTGCGTCGGATCCGTTACGACCCGGTCCTGCTTTTTTTCCTGATGCTGATTGCGGCCATCGGTCTTGTGGCCGGTTATTCCGCCTCGGAGCAGAGTGTGGTCTGGGTCGAGAAAAGCGCGTTCCGTTTTGCCTTGGCTTTCCTGTTGATGCTGGTGATCGCCCAGATCCCGCAGCGGGTCTTCTTCGCGGTCGCGCCCTGGCTGTTCGTCAGTGTGGTGCTGATGTTGGTGGCTGTCTGGCTGGTGGGGGATATCGGCAAGGGCGCCCGACGCTGGCTGGATCTCGGGTTCATCCGGTTTCAGCCGGCCGAGATGCTGAAAATCGGTATGCCGATGATGTTGGCCTGGTTCCTGGCGAAGCGGCCCTTGCCGCCGCGATTCCTCGACGTGGTGGTCGCCCTGACCCTGCTGGCGGTGCCCACCGTGCTGATCGTGATGCAGCCGGACCTGGGCACGGCGATTCTGGTGATGATGGCGGGCCTCTTCGTGCTGTTCTTCGCCGGCCTGTCCTGGTACTACGTGCTCGCCTTCGTGGCCGCCGTTTCCGCGGCGGCGCCGCTGATGTGGTTCTACGTCATGCACGATTATCAGAAGGAACGGGTGCTCACGCTCTTCAACCCGATGGCCGATCCGCTGGGGGCGGGCTACCACACGATCCAGTCCATGATCGCCATCGGTTCGGGGGGTATCTGGGGCAAGGGCTGGTTGCAGGGGACGCAGTCGCACCTGAACTTCCTGCCCGAGGGCACCACGGACTTCATTCTCGCGGTCTATGCCGAGGAGTTCGGGTTGATGGGGCTGATCATCCTGTTCAGTCTCTACCTGGCGGTGATCTGGCGCGGGCTCTATATCGCCGCCTATGCGGAGTCCGTGGCCGGGCGTCTGTTGGCGGCGGCCATTTCCATGACCTTCCTCGTGTACGTGTTCGTGAACGCCGGCATGGTGATCGGCATTCTTCCGGTCGTTGGCGTTCCGTTGCCCTTGATGAGCTATGGCGGCACGGCACTCGTGACCATCATGATCGCCTTGGGTATGCTGATGAGTATTCGCACACAGCGCAGCTTTTTGGGGCATGAACGATGAGCAACCGGGGCGACGAACGATCGAAGGGTTTTGGGGTAATCGGGCGAGGACTGATTGCCGGGCTACTGGGGCTGGCATCCGGGCTCGGTACAGTGCAGGCGGACCCGTCCCCGGGGCAGTACGCGCAGCGCGCCGATGTCCGGGCGTTTGCGGCGGAGGCCGCACAGAAATCGGGCATTCCTCAGGCGGAAATCCAGCAGTGGCTGGATGACGCGCGCTACCAGCAGAGCATCGTCGATGCCATGAATCGGCCGGCCGAGTCGAAGACTTGGGCTCAGTACCGCCCGATTTTCATCACGCCCAAGCGCATCGCAGAGGGGGTCGCGTTCTGGGATGCCCATGCCGACCTGCTGACGCAGATTTCCGAAAAGTACGGCGTCTCGCCGGCAATCATCGTGGCGATCGTCGGCGTGGAAACCTTCTATGGCCGGCGCATGGGTACCTATCGGGTGATCGATGCACTGGCCACGCTGGGATTCGATTATCCGAAGCGCGGCGCCTTCTTCCGGGGGCAGTTGATCGATTTCTTCAAGATGGCGAGCGCGGACCACCTCAACATCAACGATGCGGTCGGCAGCTATGCGGGGGCAGTGGGCATGCCCCAGTTCATTCCGTCCAGCTATCTCGCGTTTGCGATCGACGGGGATGGCGACGGCCGGGCGGATCTCTGGCACAGTCCGGCGGACGTGTTCGCGAGCGTCGCCAACTATTTCGCCAAGCACGGCTGGGTGCACGACGGCCCGGTCGGTTTCCCGATTGAGGTCACGACCCAGCAGGCAGCCCTCGAGCCCTATCTGAATACGGGCCGTAATCTGACCCCCAGGGTGACGGTTGGACAGTTGCGGGCCATGGGCATCGCGTTGCCGAAGGATCTGTATCTGCCCGATCAGGAAAAGGTCATGGTGTTCACCCTGACCGGGCCGGACAAGGTCGAATACTGGGTCGGGCTGGACAACTTCTACGTGATCACCCGCTACAACCACAGCACGCTCTATGCCATGGCGGTCTGGCAGTTGAGTCAGGCGATCACTGCCGCCCGGGCGACGACTCAGGCAGCGTCCCAGGCAACACCCCAGGCCGATGACGGAACCACGGGGGACGACAAGCCGTGAGGGGAGCGAACATGGGCGATGCCCATCGATCCTTTCTGTGGCGCGGCGGGGTGGTTGGTCTCCTTGTGCTGCTGTTCATGCTGGCCGGTTGCTCCACGGGACCTCGGCTTAACCCGAACGAGGCCGCGACCGAAAATGCGACGCCGCGCTTTGAGAGCCAACCCAGCCGCCTGAACCCGCCCGCGTATGAAGTGAATGGTCGCACTTATCGGGTGTTGGCCAGCAACAATGGCTATGACGAGCAGGGGGTCGCGTCCTGGTATGGACCGAATTTCCAGAGCCGTCCGACCGCCAGCGGCGAGCGGTACAACATGTATGCGATGACGGCGGCACACAAGACCCTGAGGATTCCATCCTACGTGCAGGTAACGAATCTGGAAAACGGCAAGCAGGTCGTGGTTCGGGTGAACGATCGCGGACCGTTCGTGTCGAACCGCATCATCGATCTGTCCTATGCCGCGGCGCGCAAGATCGGCATGCTGGGACGGGGCACGGCCATGGTCGATGTCCGGGTGGTCACGCCCGATCAGCCTGCCGCGCCCGTACCCGTCACCGTGGCAAACCGAACCGTATCCGCGCCGCCGATGCCGGCGCGCATCCCACCGGTGAGCGGCGGTTCCTCGGCAGCATCGCTTCCGCATGCCGTATGGGGTTCGGACGTCTATATCCAGGTGGGCGCCTTTGGCGAGATTGGCCACGTGATGGACGCCCGCCGTCGCCTGGAACAGGCAAATATCGGACCGGTACTGACCGTGCCGGTCGGTTCCTTGAGCCGGGTCCGTGTCGGACCGATTCCCTCTCTGGAGGCATTCGACCGGACGATGGATCAGCTCAGAAGAATTGGTTTTGAAAACGCGCAGATGGTGGTTGAACAATGATGGTTAAGTTTGGGTATCGGTTGAGTCGGGCAATGACAAACGCAGCAATCCTGCGTTCGGGGATGCGCATTTTCGCGGCTGCCGTGATCTCGACGTCGCTGATGTCGACGGTGATGGCGGCGGAACCGGTCCCCGATGCGCCGGCAGCCATGCCGATTCCCGGCGCTCCGGTGCTTTCCGCCCGGTCCTACATCCTGCTGGATGCCAATACCGACCAGACGATCGTCGAGAAAAACGCCGATCAGCCGGTGCCGCCGGCCAGCATCACCAAGCTGATGACGTCCTATCTCGTGTTCAGTGCCCTGAAATCCGGTCAGATTCACCTGACCGACATGGTCACCATCAGCAAGAATGCCTGGCAGATGCAGGGTTCGAAGATGTTCATCGAGGTTGGCAAGCAGGTCAGTGTCGAGAACCTGTTGCGCGGCATGATCGTGCAATCCGGCAACGATGCGGCCACCGCCCTGGCGGAATATGTCGGTGGCAACCAGGCCACCTTCGTTTCCGAAATGAATGCCACGGCGAAGAAGCTGGGTATGACGCATACGCATTACGAGGATCCCACCGGTTGGCCCGCCCCTGGCCATGTGATGTCGGCACGGGATATCAGTATCCTGTTCGATGATCTCGTCCGGCGATTCCCCGAGTACTACCACGAGTTCTTCCGGCAGAAGGAGTTCACCTGGAACGGGATCAAGCAATACAACCGGGAGAAATTGCTGTTCCGCGACAACTGGGTAGATGGCGGAAAAACCGGTCATACGGATGAAGCGGGCTTCTGTCTCGCAACCTCGGGGCAGCAGAATGGCATGCGTCTGATTGCCGTGGTGCTCGGCACGGAGAGCGACGAGGCGCGCAACAACGAGGCCGAAGCGTTGCTGAACTATGGCTTCCGCTTTTTCGAAAATGTCCCGGTGCGTAAGGCGGGTGACGTCCTGGCGACGCCGGCCGTTTACAAGGGCGTCAGTAACAGTGTGCCGGTTGGCTTGGCCAAGGACATGATCGTGCTGGTGCCGAAGGACCAGGCGAAGAACGTGACGGTATCCATGACGCTGAAGCCCAAGCTCATTGCGCCGCTGTCCGTGGATCAGCCGGTCGGCACGATCACCGTGAAGCAGGGGGACAAGGTCATTGCGACCCGCGACGTGGTTGCGCTCAAGGCGGTGCCGAAGGGCGGTTTCTTCAAGAGCATGGTGGACAGCGTCAAGTTGTGGTTCTGACCGAATCCCGGTGGCGTATTAGGCAGAACATGACGGGATCGCCGACGCCCTCGCGGTTTGTCGGTCGTCCCGATTTTTTACTTTGGACGGATCATGACGCAGGTTTATTTCAATGGTCGTTGGGTGGCGCCGGAACAGGCCCAGGTGTCGGTATTCGATCGGGGATTCCTGTTCGGTGACGGAGTGTACGAGGTCATCCCGGTTTTCGCGGGGCGTTCATTCGGACTGATGGAACATATCGATCGACTGGGCCGAAGCCTGGCGGCAATCGACATTCGGGAACCGCTTGAACGGCACGAATGGATCGCGATCATCGAGCGACTGGTCCGGGATTGCCCGAGTCCGGACGTGTCGATCTACATCCAGGTGACGCGCGGTACGGCGCCCAAGCGCGACCATGCCTACCCGAACCCGCCCGTGGCGGCGACGGTGCTGGCCAGTGCCAGTCCGATGGCAGCCCTGTCCGAGACGATCCGCCGAGAGGGTGCGCGGGCGATCACGGTCCCCGATCTGCGCTGGGCGCGTTGCGACATCAAGAGCGTCAATCTGCTGCCGAACATCATGGCTCGCCAACAGGCCGTGGCGGCCGGTGCCAGCGAGGCGATTCTCGTGCGGGACGGCATGGCTCTGGAGGGCGCGGCCTCGAACCTGTTCGCGGTTATCGACGGCGCGCTGCACACGGCACCGCTCGGTCCGCATATCCTGGGCGGGATCACCCGCCAGAAGCTGCTGGAAATGCTGCGTGCCCAGGGTCAGTTAGCGGTGGTCGAGTCGGCCATTCCCCTGGATCGCCTCTTCGATGCCAGTGAAGTGTTCGTTACGAGTTCCACGCGCGATCTGTTACCGATCACCCGGATCGATGAGCGACCGGTGGGCGATGGGCGGATCGGTCCGGTCTGGACGACCTTGAACCGGGATTTCCAACAGATGAAGACAGAGCAGGTGGTGTGATGAGCGATTTTGAGACGGACAAGTCCCGCGCCGAGCAGGCGCATGCCGCGGCGGTCAAGGCCGAGGAAGCGGCGCTTGAGCGGGAAACCCTGATCGAATTTCCCTGCCAGTTTCCCATCAAGATCATGGGTCCGGCTACGGATGCCTTCATGGCGGATATCCGCGCGGTCGTCGACACCCATTCGCCGGGTTTGCCGGAATCGGCCTGGACGATCCGGCCGAGCGCCAAGGGCAATTTCGTGGGCATGACCGTGATGGTCGCGGCCGTCTCCCAGAGTCAGCTGGATGCCATCTATCGCGGCATCACCGCACACCCCGATGTCAAGATGTGCCTCTGAGGCTGCTTCGGCATCGGTTGTCCCGAACCCCGTCCTTCGCGATCTGGGCCGTGCCTGCGATTTCGCGACCATCCATCGGCAGATGGTCGAGTTCACCCGGCAACGGGATTCGACAACACCCGACGAATACTGGTACCTGACGCATGCCCCCGTGTTCACCCAGGGGTTGAACGGCCGGCCTGAACATGTGCTGGATCCCGGGGGGATTCCCGTGGTGCCGACCGACCGGGGCGGTCAGGTCACCTATCACGGTCCGGGGCAGCTCGTGCTGTATACCCTGGTCGACCTGGCCCGTCGCGGGATAGGCGTGCGGGAGTGGGTGTCCCGCTTGGAACAGTCGATCATCGACGTTCTCGCGACGTTCGGGGTGTCGGCCGAGCGACTTTCGGGCGCCCCCGGTGTCTACGTGTCCGGTGCCAAGATCGCGGCGCTGGGGCTTAAGGTTCGCCAGGGCCGCTGCTATCATGGCCTGTCGTTCAATATCGATATGGATCTTGCGCCGTTTGCGCGGATCAACCCCTGCGGCATGGCGCGCCTGCCCGTCACGCAGCTGCGCGATGTCTGTGCCGAGGGCGCGACGGCATCCGCCTTGTCCATTGAGGGCATCGCGCGTCAACTGGTCGAGCTGCTGTCGGCCCCGGGCGATTGAGCCTCGACAGCCGGACCGTCGCCATTCCTTGAGTTTTCCTGCCAGAGCCTGCTTTTATGTCCGAAAATACCCTGCCACCGATGGATCGACCGACACCTGCCATGCGCTCCGCGGACAAGGTGTCGCGCATCCCGGTGAAAATCGAGCCGACCGTCGTGATGCCGCGCAAGCCGGAGTGGATTCGTGCTCGCCCGCAGGGCGGCGCGCAGGTCCAGCGCCTCAAGAAGATCCTGCGGGATCAGGGGCTGCATACGGTCTGCGAGGAGGCCAACTGCCCGAATCTCGGCGAGTGCTTCGACGGCGGTACCGCCACCTTCATGATTCTGGGCGACATCTGTACGCGTCGGTGCCCGTTCTGCGATGTCGCACACGGCAAACCGCGTCCGGTCGATGCCGAGGAACCGACGCGCCTGGCGGAAACCGTCGCGGCCATGGGCCTCACGTATGTCGTGATCACCTCGGTGGATCGGGACGATCTGCGCGATGGCGGCGCGGCCCATTTCGCGGCCGTAATCCGGGCCCTGCGCGAACGCTGCCCAAGCCTCACCATCGAGATCCTGACGCCGGATTTTCGGGGGCGCGAGGAAGTCGCCATCGACATCCTGGCGAATGACCCGCCGGATGTGTTCAACCACAACCTCGAAACGGTGCCGTCGCTGTATCGCGCGGCCCGGCCGGGCGCGGATTACCTCGGCTCGCTGCGTTTGCTGCAGACCATGAAGGCCCGTTGTCCCGAGGTGCCCACCAAATCCGGTCTGATGCTGGGCCTGGGCGAGACGGACGATCAGCTGCGGGCGGTGCTTGCGGATATGCGTGCGCATCAGGTGGACATGCTCACGCTTGGCCAGTATCTGCAGCCTTCCCGTAACCACCTGCCGGTGAAGCGGTTCGTCACGCCGGATCAGTTCGCTGCCTTCGCGCGCGAGGCCGAGTCGATGGGCTTCAGCCATGTGGCCAGCGGTCCGATGGTTCGGTCTTCCTATCATGCGGATCGGGGTGGGCAAATCGCCCTGACTCAGGTTGCGGCAGACGCGTGACATGAAGCGGGTATCCGCCCTCGATGAGGTCGATGCGAAGGTATCCGTGTTCGATCGTGCCGAGCAGCTGCAGGCCGCGGCGGCCTCGGTCGGTTTCGACTGGCCGGATCTGGCGGCCGTGCAGGACAAGCTGCACGAGGAAGTAGCCGAGTTGGCTGCCGCCCTCCAGAGCGGCGACTCGGCGGCGATCGAGGACGAGGCAGGGGATGTGCTGTTCGCGCTGATCAATCTGCTGCGCAAGGCAGGGTTGAACCCGGCATCGGCTCTGGCATCGACGAACGGGAAATTCACGCGACGCTTCCAGGCCATGGAGCAGGCGGCCTGGTCCGAAGGCAGCGATCTGTCGCGGGAGCCCCTGGCCCGACAGCTGGCACGGTATCGGTTGGCGAAGGCCGAATGCCTTGACCATTAGCATTCCCTTGTTTACCGTACGGACCTCTTGAGCATGGCCGACTGACCCGCGGTCCGTGATCCGCGATTGTCGACGGCAATCCGGCACCCAAAGCCATGCTTGCGCCGACCTGTTCTTTCATCGTGCATCGACGTACGGATATCGCCATGTTTCATCTTCTGGGCCTGAATAACGCGGGCAACACACGTACCGAACTTCTGTCGGGCCTGACCGTCGCCCTGGCCCTGGTGCCGGAAGCGGTGGCCTTCGCCTTCGTGGCGCACGTCAGTCCGATCATGGGTTTGTATGGTGCGTTCATCATGGCCTTCATTGCGGCGGCTTTCGGCGGTCGACCGGGGATGATCTCCGGGGCGACCGGGTCGACGGCCGTGGTCATGGTGGGCCTCGTGGTGACGCATGGCGTGCAGTACCTGCTGGCGGCCCTGGTGCTGATGGGCGTGATCCAGATCGCCGTGGGCCTGTTCCGTCTGGGCAAGTACATCCGGATCGTGCCCTATCCCGTTTTCCTGGGGTTCGTAAACGGCCTGGCGATCGTGATATTCATGGCGCAGCTGGAGCATTTCAAGACCAAGGGCGCCGATGGACAGATGCACTGGATCACCGGTCAGCCCCTGGCCATCATGGCCGGGTTGATCGTGGTCACCATGGCGATTGCTCATTTCCTGCCCAAGTTCACCAAGGCGGTGCCTGCCGCGCTGGTGGCCATCGTGGTCACCAGCCTCCTGGCCATCGGGCTCGGGCTCGATACGAAGTCCGTCGGTGACCTCTCGTCCATCGCGGGTGACCTGCCGCAATTCCATCTGCCCGATTTTCCGCTGACCTGGGATGCCTTCATGACGGTGTTGCCCTATTCGCTGATCATGGCCGGGGTCGGGTTGATCGAGTCGTTGCTCAGTCTGCAGCTCGTGGACGACCTGACGGAAACCCGCGGCCAACCGAACCGGGAATGCGTGGCGCAGGGGCTGGGCAACATGACCAGCGGTTTTTTCGGCGGCATGGGCGGTTGCGCGATGGTCGGACAGACGATCATCAATGTGGAGTCCGGCGGGCGCGGGCGGCTGTCCGGCATGGTGGCGGGGATTTTCCTGCTGATGTTCATCCTGTTCCTTTCGCCATTGATCGAGAGGATCCCGCTCGCCACGCTGGTCGGCATCATGTTCATGGTGGTGATCGGCACGTTCGAATGGGGCTCGCTGCGCCTGTTCGGCAAGGTGCCGCGCCAGGATATTTTCGTCGGCATTCTGGTGGCGCTCGTGACGGTGGTGACGGATCTGGCGATCGCGGTGATCACGGGCGTGATCGTGTCGGCACTGGTCTTTGCCTGGGCGCATGCCCGAGAATTGCGGATTACCTCCGAATCGACGCCGGAAGGTAGTCGCGTCTATCGCATCAAGGGACCGTTGTTCTTCGCGTCCACTGCCCAGTTCGCCGAGTCCTTCGATTTTCGCAACGACCCCGACGATGTGATTCTGGATTTCGCCGATTCCCGGGTTGTCGATCATTCCGCGCTGGAGGCCATCGACAATCTGGCCGAGAAATACCGCTGCGTGGGCAAGCAGCTCCACCTGCGGCATTTGTCGCCGGAGTGCCGCTCGTTGCTCAAGAAGGCCGGGGATCTCGTGGAGGTCAATATTCAGGAGGATCCGCTCTACCACGTGGCCGACGAGGTCCGCTAACGCACTTGGGGTGTCAGTTCCAGCAGATTCTGTCCCGCCCCGAATCCTTGGCCGCGTACAGCGCATTGTCTGCACGTTCCATCAGATGACTGATCGTCCGGTCGCTCAGCAGGGCGCAGGTCGCACCGATGCTGGCGGTAATGTGGATCGGGGCATCAATCCCGATGTCGAATGCCCGATTGCGGACTGTCTGCAGAATGCGTGTCCCGATTTCCTGTGCCTGCTCCACTGAGGTTTCATCCAGGATCACGATGAACTCCTCGCCACCGAGTCGGCCGCATTGGTCAATTTCGCGTAGTTGGTGTTGGACGCATTCGACCAGCTGGACGAGCAGTCGATCGCCGGCGATATGGCCATGCTGATCGTTGATTCTCTTGAAGAAATCCAGATCCAGGATAAACAGGACCAGCGGGTGGCGGTAGCGCAGGTATCGTTTATGGGCGTAATCGAGCTGCTCGAGGATCGTGCGGCGATTGGCGATGCCGGTCAGTTCGTCGGTGGTCGCTCGACGCTCGAGCTCGCGTTCCAGGTTGCGGCGTTCGGTGATGTCCCGCCAGATGCCTTCGACCCCGGCATATTTGCCCTCTTCGTCGAGTATGACGGTGCTGCTGATCGAGATGTCGATAATCTTGCCGTCCTTGCGTCGCATCTGTCCCGGGAAGTCGCGCACGAAGCCTTCGCGTAGGATCGCCTCCTTGAGTACCTGCCGGTCGCTCGGATCCGGATAGAAATCGGCGGCAGGTCGGCCCATGATTTCCTCTGCACTGAACCCCAATACCTGTTTGACGGCAGGGCAGACATAGCGGGTGATGCCTTCGGCATCCGTGCGGTAGAACACGTCCTGCATGGTGTTCATCATGCGTTGGAATTGTTCGTCGGTTTCCCGCAGGCGCGCCTCCATCGCCGTACGCTCGGTCATATCCATGAACGCGGCGAGGAGGCTGATTTCCCCTTGAAAAATGTAGGTCGTACTGGTCATGCCGATGACCACGAGATTGCGCTTGCAGGTGTAAATCCGATATTCGGTGGGCGGGTTGGTGTAAGGGCCTTCTTCTGCCCGTCGGACGCGGGCCAGAACGCGTTGCTGATCGAGGGGATGAATGAATTCGTTGATCGAGTGGCCCAGAATCTCTTCTGGATTCGCGGCCTCGAAAAGCTTCTGAGCCGCCGGGTTGGCGTAGACCACCGTGTCCCGATTCACGATCACCACGCAGACGGGCAGATGATCGAGTATATCCGGTGGAACCGAGGTGATGCCGAGGTTCATGAGTAACCTTCCCGGGCCGGATGGCGGCATGCGCGTATCATCTGCCGTCGTTGATCGGCGCCTTCACGGAGATCTTTCTGTGGGCTTGATCGACCCACAAGCCCCCTGTTTCTCTCCTTGAGCATCCTGCGGCCAGCGCGGATGAAAGGGTAGTCGTCTGTCATGTCTGTGCTCCGAATTGGGCTTGCAGCAATTCGCCGAAACTGTCGGCGCTCATGGGCCGGCCAGTGAAGTAACCTTGGGATTCCTCGCAGCCCATTTCCTGTAACAGGGCCAGTTGTTCAGCATTTTCCACGCCTTCGGCAATGGTGGTGAGTCCCAGGCTGTGTGCCATGGTGATGATGGTGTGCACGATTGCCCGATCTTCCGGATCCTCCGTCATGTCGCGAACGAAGGATTGATCGATTTTCAGCTTGTAGACCTGGAACCGCTTGAGCAGGCTGAGGGACGAGTATCCCGTGCCGAAATCGTCGATCGACAGCCGGACGCCCTGTTTTCTGAGGGTCGAGATGATCTCGATCGCGGTGACCGGATCGTCCATGGCAATCCGCTCGGTCAGTTCAAGTTCCAGATGTTCCGGGGGGAGACCGGTTTCATGCAGGATTTCCAGTACCCGCTGCGGGAGATTGGGCTGCCGAAACTGGATGGCGGAAAGGTTCACGGCGATCAGGAAGGCGTGATCCCGATCCTGCAGCCACTGCCGGGTTTGCCGGGCCGCCGTCTTCAGAACCCACTCGCCGATGGGGAGGATCTGGCCATTGTCTTCGGCAATGGGGATGAATTCGGCCGGAGAAATCTGACCGAGATCCGGATGCTGCCAACGCAATAGGGTTTCCGCACCGATGATCCTGCCGGTTGCGATCTCGATCTGTGGCTGATACATCAGGTGAAATTCTTCACGCGCCAATGCCTTGCGCAGGGCGCTGTCCAGGCGCATGACCCGATCGGAATGCGTCTGCATTTCTGGGGTAAAGAATCGGTAGTCATTGCGACCGGATTGCTTGGCTCGGTACATGGCGATGTCGGCATGTTTCGACAAGGTATTGAAATCCTGGCCGTCGCTCGGATAGAGCGCGATACCGATCGACAGGGCGATGGTCAGCTCGTGACGATCGATGACGAAGGGCTGAACGAACTGTTCCTGCATCCGGCGGGCGATCCGCGCTGCGTGGTCGGCATCGCATTCCGGGAGCACCAGAATGAATTCGTCGCCGCCCTGGCGGGAGAGGGTGTCCTGGGGTCTCAGGAGGCCTTGAAGCCGCCGGGCGACCAAAATCAGGAGCTCGTCGCCAACGGCATGACCCAGCGTGTCGTTGATGTTCTTGAAGTGGTCGAGATCAAGGAACATCAGGGTCAGGGCTGTCTTGCTCCGGGCAGCACTGGCGAGATCGTACTGGATATGCTCCTGGAGCAGGATGCGGTTGGGCAAGCCGGTGAGTACGTCGAAATTCGACAGGTGGGCAATCCGGGCCTCGTCCGCCTTCTGTCGGCTGATGTCGGTGATGAAACCGGTCCAAACCGTACTGCCATCCGGCTCTCGGACGGGCAGAGAGTTGCCGTACAGCCAATGAACGCTGCCATCTTCGAAAAAGACGCGGTATTCGTGCTGCCAGGGGGTGAGATCCCGGGCGGATCGCGCGATCGAGGCACTGACGCTTGCCAGATCATCCGGGTGAATTCGTGTGAAGACGATGCTTGCATCCTCGACGATATCCTCAGGGGCCACCTGATAGATTTTGCGCACGCCGTCGCTGGCGAAGGGGAAGCTGGATCGACCATCCGCATCCAGTCGATATTCGTAGACCATGCCAGGTACGTGGTGGGTGATTTTCTGGAGTCGGTCCAGTGCAGCTATCCGCTCGGCTTCGGCACGTTCCCGCTGCTTATCCCGTTCGAAGTTGTCCAGGGCAAAACTGATGTCCGCGGACATTTCGATCAGGAGTTGCTGCGCCGCGTCATCAAATGCGTTTGTTTCCTCGGAATACAGCATGAAGGCCCCGATGATACGCCCGCCACGATGGAGCGGCAGTGCGGCGGAGGATTTCCAGCCGGCTTTTGCGGCACCCGGCCGCCAGAGAAGGGTGCTCGGATCATGTTGAAAATCCTGGCACCAATACGGTCTGTTTTCTCTAATGGCCGTGCCCGTCGGGCCGTGGCTTCCGGGTTTTTCGGGGTTCAGGGGAATGCGGAAATTCTCGAGGTAGCCGGTTTTATCTCCGTAGGCCGCAGCGGGGCCAATGCTCTGGGTCTTCGGATCGATCAGGCCGATCCAGGCCATGTTCATGCCTCCGAAGCGCACCGCATCCTGGCAAATCTGTGCGAACAGTTCCTCCTGGTTGTGGCAGCGTACGATGGCCTGGTTGCATTGGCTCATCGCCGCATACAATCGGGTGATTCGGGCAATCTGGGCTTCGTTCTCGTGCCGGGTGCGCTCAAGTTCGCTGAGTTGCACCTGAGTTCGGCCGAGCCAGTCCATGACGCTGTTTTCCTGATCGGGGCCGATGGCAATCGGCTGTGTGAAATCGCCGCGACCCATTCGTTCCAATTGTTCATGGATGAGATCGATCGTGCCGCCGAGCGTGGTATTCAAAGCTCGGTAGGTGGTGATCAGAAGCCCCATGAGAGCCAGGGCCAGCACAATGAAGAGCCAGCGGATTTCCTGTGCGATCTGCTTGGCATGGTCCACATCCGCGCGGGTGCGTTCGGAAACGAGTTGCATGAACTGATGGATCCGCTGCAGTGCCGCGTTCTTTTCCTCGTAATAGGCGGGGCTTCTGAGTGGGCCCAGTGCCGCTTCCTCGGGATCATCCGATGGTGAACGGGGGGTATCGGCCAAGGCAATGGCTCGTACGTCTCGTTGGTTGAGTCGCGTGATCTGGGTGATGGCCTCGGTGAGCAGGCGTTTCTCTTCCTCGGTGAAGCGTCCGGCTTCGATCAGAGCGGAGAGGGTCAGTGCAGGTTGATTCTGGAGCATCGACTTGGCATGGACGCCTTGAGTATTGAGATTCCAGCAGGGGCTTTCATACTGTTCGGCAAAGGGCGCTGCCCCGCTCAGCATGGCCTGGATTCTCTGATGGCAATATTTGAAGACGGGGTTGCCGGTGGCGATATAGGACCGGGCCGTCCGGGTCAGGTCATTGGACGCTTCACGCAATTCGCTGCCCAGAAGGATGGATCGCCATCGCAGGTCATTCGCATCACCGATGGCTTGTTCGGCACGCACGTAAACGATAAAAGCGACGGATAGCGCGCAGAACAGACCGAAGGTCAGCCACAGGTTGCGGGTGAATCTGGTTTTGCTGCGGTAGGCATCCATCACATCTCAGGTTCCCATTCCATCCCGTCGCGACTGTATTGTTCTATTCGGTGCGGCCCTGATGGCCGTGGCCGGTCTTAACCCTACCACGTCAGGTGGTTTGTGAGATGAAGGTTAACATCAGGGGGAGGATAATGCGACAGAACGCCATTTCCGCCGTTTGACGCGGTCATGGCCGGATGCGGACGGGCGTCCGCATCCGGGAAGATCAACGGGAGAAGCGGTTGGCGACGACGACTTCTTCCAGGGCGAGTTGTCCGGGTTTGGGCCAGACGTCCTTCGTTTTCTTGCCGATGGCCAGCATGAAGGCAATGACATGATCGTCGGGCAGGTCGATCAGACGGGCGACGGCATCGAAATCGAAGCCGTCCATCGGGCAGCTGTCCAACCCCATTTCCCGTGCGGCCAGCATGAGTGTTTGTCCGGCGATCCCGCAACTGCGCATGGCCTCGTCGCGTTGTACTTGCGGCTTGTCACGATAGTAGGCGTCGATGGCGGGCACCATCATTTCACGGACGGCATCGGGCGCGTTTTGCCAGACGCGTGCGGCATGCTTTTCCCAGCTGGCCATATCCGCACAGAGAATGACCAATAGGGCGGCATCCGTCACCTGGGATTGATCCCAGGCTGCCTGGCGGATGGCCTGTCGCTGGGCCGGGTCGTCAACGACGACGAAGCGCCAGTGCTGAAGATTGAAGGCGGTCGGTGCCTGCAGCGCAAGGCCGAGCAGTTCGTCTCGCGCCGTCGGGGTCAGTTTGAAGTCGGGATCGAAATGTTTGACCGAGCGACGGCTTCGAATGGCTTCGGATACGTTCATGTGATCAACTCCAGTTTTTGGGTGGTAAGGGTTTCGAGCGGGTGGGATGCGACAGGCGTTGCATCACCAGTGATCTGGAATCGGTAGGTGTCCGGTTTTGACCCAGATGGTGCATCCCGTTCGGCTGAAGGGCGCATGCCGACTCCAGTGCGGACTGCGCAGCCAGGAGCCGGCGGGGTAATCGCCATGTTCGTCTGAGAACGTGCCTTCCAGAACGAAGATTTCCTCACCGCCGAAATGGTGGTGCGGCTGAAAGTAGGTTTCGGGTTGCCAGCGAACCAGAGCCGTATGTTCTCCCTCGAAACTGCCGAGCGGCATGACCTCGAGTCCATCCACCAGCCCGGGTTGCCAGCACGTCTCCCTTGTATTGACGACGATCTGTTCGGTTTCGCCATCGGGCAGATGATGGAGCTTGACGAAGATGACGCAGCCGTCCGGTGCCGAGGGTGCGTGGCGGGATCCCGGCGGGTTCCGGACGTAACTGCCGACCGGGAAGCATCCCGTTTCGTCGCAGAAGCTGCCCTCGAGTACCAGGAATTCCTCCCCGCCGTGATGAATATGTTCGGGAAATCGGGCCCCCGGTGCAAAACGCACGAGGCTGGTGGCACGGGTCCCATCCCCGCCGGCACGTTCGATCAGCTTGCGCTGCACGGTCGGTTCGGGCGAGGCCACCCAGGGAAGGGCGGTCGTGTCGACGACGGCCCGCAGAAAAAGGTCGGCATGGCGGGGGGTAAGCGGGTGTTCGCTCATACGCAGAATCTACCGGTGGTGACGAGGTTCAAGCCTAGACAGCGTCTTGGGGCTTTGCAACACGGCCGCAGGGTGCATTTATCGTCAGGATCCTGTCGTTTTTGTGACCTGTCACTCGGTTTCCTGAACCCGGACCTGTTGCACGATAGCGCTGAGGAGCGTGGACTCCGCCTTGGGGTAGCGCGCTACGAGCGCCGCGATATCGCGCTCGCCTTCCACCATGGCGACGAATGCGTGGGCGAGGGAGCCCTCGATGCCGTCCTCGGTGGCGGCCTCGCGCAGGTTCGACAGGAGTTCCAGCGCGGCCGGATCGCCCCAGGTGGCGGCAACGATCAGCCGGGCAATGCCTTCGGCAGCATCGGTTCGTGCTTGTTCGGTCAGGCGCGATAGCCAGTCCGGGTCGGTTTGCGCCTGCCGGATACCCTGTACGATCTGGCGATCCTCGTCGTCCAGGGCGGCCGTGGCCGGTTCGGCACCATGCAGCCAGTTTTCGAGTTGACTCGCCAGGTTCACCCAGCCGTCTTCCCGGTATTGGGCAATGAGCCGTTGTGCCTGTTCGTCGTCACTGCCGTTCAGGGCATCGACCATGGCTGTGATCAGGGTCTGATGTGTCGCGCAAATCTGGCCAGAGGGTATCGGATTCAAGAGCGGCCCCAAATGTTGGTGAATCGATTGCTATAGTGATTGTTCGCATGATAACCAATAATTTCCGGCCTGGTGCCGATCGGGATGTCCCAGGCGCGGCCGAATTTACGTTGTTGGTCGTGGGAATCGGCGATCGGGATCTGTTCGATGTACTTGTTTTAAGAGGAGCGCGTCATGGAAATGCGTTTGTTGGGGGATAGCGGGATTTCCGTGAGTTCGATCTGCCTGGGAACCATGACCTTCGGTCAGCAGAATACCGAGGCGGAGGCCCATGCCCAGCTCGATTTCGCCGTCGCGCAGGGGGTGAATTTCATCGATGCGGCGGAAATGTATCCCGTGCCGCCAAAGGCGGAAACCCAGGGCCGGACGGAATCCTATATCGGCAGTTGGCTGGTGCGGCAGGCCCGGGACTCCGTCGTCGTCGCCACCAAGATCGCCGGGCCGTCCCGCGGCATGAAATGGATCCGAGGCGGCCCGCAGATCACTGCCCCCCAGATCCGGGCGGCTATCGACGGCAGCCTGCGTCGTCTGCGTACCGATTATGTCGATCTGTACCAGATTCATTGGCCGGAGCGTTACGTGCCGATGTTCGGCGAGCGTTACTATGAACCGGCACGGCAACGCGCCGCCGAATCGATCGAGAACCAGCTGCGCGCCCTCGGCGAACTGGTCCAGGCCGGCAAGGTTCGGGCGATCGGACTATCCAACGAGACGCCCTACGGTGTCATGAGCTTTGCGCAGGCTGCGCGGGAACACGGTTTCCCGCGCGTCGTCAGTATTCAGAATGCCTATCACCTCATGAACCGCACGTTCGAGACCGGCGGCCTCGCGGAGGTCAGCACGCAACTCAATATCGGACTGCTGCCTTATAGCCCGTTGGCCTTCGGGCTGTTGAGCGGCAAGTATCTGTCCGATCCGTCTGCTGCCGGGCGTCTGACCGAGTTCCCCGGGTTCGGTCAGCGGTATGCCAAGCCGAATGTGGCCGAAGCTACCCGAGCCTATGTGGCATTGGCACAGCGGCATGGATTATCGCCCGCGCAGATGGCCATCGCCTTCACGCGTCAGAAACCGTTCACGACTTCCGTGATCATTGGCGCGACGTCCATCACGCAATTGGCGGAAAACATCGGGGCGGCCGATGTCACGCTGTCCGCCGAATTGTTGGCGGAAGTCGATGAGATCGACCAGCGCTGGCCCAATCCGGCGCCCTGAACGAAATAACCCACCTCAGAGCAGTCTGAGACGGGTTTCGGATGCAGCGCGCCGGAGGCGATCAGGATGCGTTGCGATCCTTGAGCAGGTCACGAATTTCCGTCAACAGCTGGACATCGGCCGGCGGCGCGGGCGGTTCGGCCGGTGCAGGCGCAGGCTCGGGTCGCTTGAGTTTGTTGATGACCTTGAGTGCCATAAAGATGGCGAGTGCGATAATGAGGAAATCCAGCGCGGTCTGAATGAATTGGCCGTAGCGGATGGCCACCTCCGGAATCTTGTCGTGCGCCGGTTGAAGTACGATGACGAGGTTCTGAAAATCCACCCCACCGATCAGCAGCCCGATGGGGGGCATGATGATGTCCTTGACCAGGGATGAGACGATTTTGCCGAACGCGGCGCCGATGATGATACCGACCGCCATGTCGAGCACGTTGCCTTTCATGGCGAATTCCTTGAACTCTTTGATCATGGACATGATGTATTCCTTGTGCGGGTGACTTGAGTCATTGAATCGCCCGGATTATTGCATGAAATCAGGGGGCTGTAATACCCGATTTAATCGCTTGGTTATTAAATGGAGATAGCATTTAAATGTGGGACGTGGTGTTTCAGCGGAATATGCTGGGCAGCCCTGAGCGTTCGGGTATGGCGCCAACCGATTGTCTATGAAGGTTTTGTCTGGGGTGGATCCTGGGCTTCATGCGGCGTTTCTGTGGTTGGATTGATCGGTATTTTTTTCTGGAGTTTAAATTGGGTGCGTTATAATGACCGCTTACTGCAATAGTCCGGCGTAGGTGTTTTCCCATGCGTGAAGATAATATTCTCGAACAGATTTGGACACAGTCCCCGATTTTCGAATCGGTGTTGCGCAGTGTCCAGATTGTCGCGGCCACCGGTGCCACCACGCTGATTCTTGGGGAATCGGGCACGGGCAAGGAGTTGGTGGCTCAGGCGCTGCACCAGGGTTCCGATCGTCGCCACGCGCCTTTTATTACTGTGAACTGCGCGACATTTACCGAATCCTTGGCAGAGTCCCAACTTTTCGGCCACAAGCGAGGTGCCTTCACTGGTGCTCAGGCGGACTACGCCGGCCTGATTCGGGCGGCTGACGGCGGTACGCTGTTTCTTGACGAAATCGGCGAACTGAGCCTGCCGGTTCAGGCCAAGCTGCTGCGTTTCCTCGAAACCGGCGAGTTCATGAGTCTCGGGGACAGTCGTGTACAGCGCGTGGACGTGCGGATCATCGCTGCGACGCACCGTGATCTGTCGGCGCTGGCCGAGCAGGAGCGCTTCCGCGCGGATCTCTACTACCGGTTGCAGGTGGTGCCGATTGAACTGCCGCCCCTACGTGCGCGTCAGGGCGATATCGACTGGCTGCTGAGTCGCTTCATCGAGACACTGAGTGCCCGCTACGGGCTGGTACCCCCGCGGCTCACGGCCAATGCCCGGGGGGTGTTACGGCGTCACCCCTGGCCCGGCAATATTCGCGAATTGCGCAATCTGGCCGAGCGTTTGGTCATTCTGCACGCGGGCAAGGTCGTGGATGTGGAAAACCTCCCGTTTGCCCTTCGTAGCGCGGTGGAGTCGGCGGAGAGTACCCGTCGTTTCAGCCTGCCGGAGAACGGTGTAGATCTGGAGGCCGTCGAGTCCGACCTGCTGCGCCAGGCTTTGGCGCGGACGGGCGGAAATAAAAGTCGCGCCGCCCGCCTGTTGAGTCTGTCGCGCGATACGTTCCTCTACCGGTTGAAGAAATTCTCGATTCAGTAATTCGGGTTGCCGTCCCGAGCGATCCTAATTGGTGATCCTGACCGTGTTTAGGGCACTGCTGACCGACAGGACGATCCACTGATCATTTCTGCGCGACCGCCAATCCCCCGTGCCATCGGGGGATTTCTCTTTCTGGAGGGTCGTGGCTTCGCTCATTGATCATCGTCACGATTTTGTTATCGAAACTGTGCTTCCATCCAGGCGAGGATCAGCCTTTGTCTCATCGGGATCTTCGCATGCATGGCGATAACCGTGATGGATTTGTGGGAATTCCCGCGTCGATTCCGGCGTATTGTTTGTCGATGGGGCCGGAATGCCGGATCAAAGATGTGCGAAAATTGGCGATTATCTAAGGCCGTTGCACGGTGCCACGGCATGTCGAGTTGAGGAGTTTTCGATGGAGTTGCGAACTGACCGGTTTTATGGCGAGACCCACGAGTGGTATCGACAGGACGGTTCCGTCCTGTGGTTGGGCGTGACGGAGCAGGGCCAGGATATGTTGGGCGATGTGGTTTATGCCCAGTTGCCCCCGGTGGGCGCGCAGGTGCGCCGGGGCGAACCCTGCGCGACGCTTGAGTCGGTGAAGGCGGCTTCGGATGTGATTTCTCCGGTCGATGGGACCGTGATCGCCGTCAATGAGGCTCTGGAGGATTCGCCGGAACTGATCAACGACGATCCGCTGGATACGGGTTGGATCCTCAAGATCGAACCGGCCGGAACCCCGGATGCGTGGATGACGGCCGATGCCTACCAACAGATGTTGTCTGCGGGGGCGTGATGGCATCCAACAATTTGGGTTTCAAGCGGATATTGCTCGCAACCAAGTACTCTTGGCAGGGGTTCCGGACGGCGTACCGCAAGGAAGAGGCATTCCGGCAGGAGGTCTGGCTGGCGTTGGTTGCCGTCCCCCTCGGTTTTTATCTCGGCCATGACGGTGTCGAACGGGCTCTGCTCGTCGGGTCGATTCTGCTGATCCTCATCGTCGAGCTGCTGAACACGGGGATCGAGAATGTCGTGGACCGGGTGGGCACCGACCTGCACAAGCTCTCGGGTCGCGCCAAGGATATGGGGTCGGCCGCCGTGTTTACCGCATTGATTCTGGCCGCGATGGTCTGGCTGTCCATCCTGTGGCCGCATTTTGTACCACACGGCTGATCGGGACGTTCAACCCTGAAAGGGGGGCGTATCAAAGGCGACTCAGGCGCGCTCGTATCAGGTAGAACACCAGGGTGATCACTGGCCAAGCCAGCAGGTTCGCCAATGCGCGCGACAGATAGTCCAGCAGGGCCATGCTGCTGGTAATTCCCCCCTGAATCCATAATGAAAACAGCAGATAGACGGTGCTGAGTCCCGCGATGAACAGGGCCTGCTGAATCGGGCTGGCGACCGAAAGCATTTGGCGTAGCGCCAGCACTAGTGCGGCTGCGAGCGTGAAGAGCAGTGCATTGGCACCCAGTAGCCCAGCAGTACCGACATCGAGAAGTAACCCCATTAGCCAGGCATAGACCAAGCCCACGCGGCCAGGACTGTGAATGCACCAGTAGAGTACGGTCAGCAGCAACCATTGAGGCGCATGTTGCTGGTACCAGTCGCCAAACGGCACCAGGGTGAGTACCAGCGCCAGGGTCGTCGTGAGCAGGATGGCCAGCCATTCACCGCGCATGAGATGCATCCCGCTTGGGTGGGGTGGTCTTGGCATGTGCCGCTGCCGGTGGGGGCGTGGTCGGCGGTTTGGCAATTGGCTCGCTGCTTGGGACTGCCGGTTTGCCCGCATCGATGATGGCCTTGCCCGGTTGGTCGATCGTGTTGGCCTGTTCGGTTGCGGCACTGGGCGGTGGCGGCGCATCCGGTGGTGCGGTCAGGACCAGGACTTCGCTCAGATGATCCAGATTGGCCACGGGCGTCGCCACGATGTTCAGAAATGCCTGTCCCCGGTCGTCGTGGATCTGGCTGATCCGGGCGACGGGATATCCCTTCGGGAACACGCCATCGAGTCCGGAGGTGGTCAGCAGGTCACCGACCTTGACGTCGTAGCGGTCCGGAATCCGGTCCATGGTAAGCGTGTCACGTGTCCCCGTACCCCGCAGCAGGCCGATGAAGCCCGTGTCGCCCAGGCTGACGGACAGGTTGTGTCGACGAGAAACGATCTCGATGACCACGGCGCCGGTCAGGCTGCTGCGAAGCACCTGACCCACGATACCATGCCCGTCGATGACCGGTTGGCCGGGCTTCACGCCATCGTTCAGGCCGCGATTGATCGTGAAGTTCCGGTGCTCCGGTGTGTCATTGATGGCCGTCATCCGGGCCAGGAGGACATTGGGCACGACCGTGGTCTGGCCATGCAGCAGTGACTTGAGGTGATCGACTTCCTGTTTCAGATCGAAGAACTGCTGCATCTGTCCCTTGATCAGCAAGTTTTCTTCCTTCAGGTGCTGGATGGTTGCGACCTGATCGGCACGGTTCTGGAAAAAGAGGAAGAGGTCGGTGCCCCATTCGCTGGGGGCGTGCGCCGCCCGGGCAATACCGTCGGTGATGCTGCCGAGGCCGGTATTGATGCGGGTGGCCACACTGCTACCCGCTCGATCCAGCGCCATGAGCATCAGGGCGGCCAGCACCAGAATCATGAGTTTGGTGATGCCGGGGCGGTGGGACTCGAACAGGGACATCAGGGTCTGCGGTGACGCTTATTCCGTCGCGAACAGGGAGCTGTGCCGCTGATCGATCAATTCCAGAACCTTGCCGCCCCCCCGGGCGACGCAAGTCAGCGGGTCGTCGGCGATCACGACGGGCAGACCCGTTTCCTCGCGAATCAGGGTGTCGATGTCGCGGAGCAGGGCGCCGCCGCCGGTCAGCACGATGCCGCGTTCGGCGATGTCGGAACCCAATTCAGGGGGCGTCTGTTCCAGGGCGGTGCGAATGGCCTGCACGATGCCGTACAGGGGCTCCTGCAGGGCTTCGAGGATTTCGTTGCTGTTGAGGGTGAAACTGCGCGGGACGCCTTCGGCCAGGTTGCGGCCCTTGACGTCGATTTCCAGCAGTTCCTTGCCGGGGTAGGCAGAGCCGATTTCCTTCTTGATGCGTTCGGCGGTGGCTTCGCCGATCAGGATGCCATAGTGCCGGCGCACATAGGCGATGATGCTTTCGTCGAACTTGTCGCCGCCAATGCGGACGGAGGATGAGTAGACGATGCCGTCCAGGGAGATCACGCCGACTTCGGAGGTGCCGCCGCCGATATCGACCACCATCGAGCCGCGGGGTTCGTCGACGTTGATGCCGGCGCCGATCGCGGCGGCCATCGGTTCCTCGATGATGTAGGCCTTGCGGGCGCCGGCACTGAGGACCGATTCGCGGATGGCGCGCCGTTCGACCTGGGTGGCACCCACCGGCACGCAGACCAGGACGCGCGGGCTGGGGCGGAACCAGTGGTTGGCGTGTACCTTCTTGATGAAGTGCTGCAGCATTTTCTCGGTGACATGGAAATCGGCAATCACACCGTCACGCAGGGGACGAACCGCCTGGATCGACTTGGGCGTCCGGCCGACCATCTGCTTGGCCTCGAGGCCATAGGCCTGAATTGCGGTGTGACCGCCTTCGTTTCTCAAGGCAACGACCGAGGGTTCGTCCAGAACGATGCCGCGGCCGCTGACGTAAATCAGGGTGTTGGCGGTGCCCAGGTCGATGGAGAGATCGGTAGAGAAAATGCCACGAAAACGCTTGAACATGATGGATGTATACCGGTATGACTATAAGTAATTATGAGGGGGTTGGAGCGCGTTCTCTGCCCACAGGTTCCGGCCAAGATCGAGACAAGGACCGGAACGCCCGGGAATTCGTACATGCATCCTGAAATGAGATAACAGCAGTCTCGTAAAGCATCTGCATAAAACACCGCCCACGATACCAATCTGTCCATTTTCCAGCAAGCACTCCTGCTCTTTTTGGTGCAGGCCGGTTTTCCGCTTTTCGTGTGGCATTTCGCGCGGTCGGATCGGGGACTCTGGTGAGGCTGCTTTCCCTCCTGCACTCTCGATCTGCGGTGCTTCAGCGTCCTGTTGGCGCGATCGGGTACATGGCCGGGATAAATTCGCGTTAAAATGCTGCGGAACTTCGCCCGCGTAACAGGCTGGGCGAGTCCGCCGTCACTCACATCAATTTCAGGAATGCTTCATGTCGCTGAATTCCACCCAACTCAAACACGTGGCGCATTTGTCGCGCATTGCGGTTGACGAGGCCCAGGTCCCTGCGATGCTGGAGGATCTCAATGCCATCCTGGCCTTTGCCGAGCAGTTGCAGGATCCTCGTCTGGACAATCTGGCGCCGATGGCGCATCCGCTGGACCAAACACAGCCGCTTCGCCCCGATCTCGTGACCGAGCATGACGAGCGTGCCCGTCTGCAGGCGGGGGCCCCGGCAGTCGAGCGGGGCCTGTTCCTCGTTCCTCAGGTCATCGAGTCCTGACGGGCTTCACCCAGGATGCGGCCGCTTGGTTGCCGTATCCGCCTGTGTCTCAATCATTCGATCAAGTAGAGAGTTCGACGTGTCCTTATACAAACAATCCCTGGCCGAGTTGCGTGCCGGACTAGACGACCGGCGGTTCTCCGCCCGGGAACTCGCCGAGGCCTTTCTGGCGCGCGTGGCCGCCCATGATGGCGCGCTCAACAGCTTCATTTCCCGGATCCCCGAAATGGCGCTTGCCGCAGCGGATGCCGCCGATGCCCGCATCGCCGCTGGCGAGCGTGCGCCATTGCTCGGTATTCCCTACGCCCACAAGGATATTTTCTGTACGCAGGGTGTGCGCACGACCTGCGCCTCGCGGATGCTTGGCGACTGGGTGGCTCCGTACGATGCCACGGTGCATCAGCGCCTGAACGAGGCCGGTGCCGTGTTGCTGGGCAAGACCAACATGGACGAGTTCGCCATGGGCTCCTCCAACGAGAACAGTGCTTTCGGCGCGGTGAAGAACCCCTGGGATCATGCTGCGGTGCCGGGCGGGTCGTCCGGCGGTTCGGCGGCAGCTGTCGCGGCCCGACTGGTGCCCTGGGCGACGGGTACCGACACCGGCGGTTCGATCCGTCAGCCGGCGGCCTATTGCGGCGTGACGGGTATCAAGCCGACCTATGGCCGAGTCTCGCGTTTTGGTATGATCGCCTATGCCTCCAGCCTGGATCAGGGCGGGGTGCTGGCCCCCTCGGCAGCGGATTGCGCCATCGCCCTGCGGGCTATGGCCGGACACGATTCCCGCGACTCGACGTCTGCCGATCAGCCCGTGCCGGATTACGCCGCCGAGCTGGATCGGCCCCTGACCGGTCTGCGAATTGGCGTGCCGCGCCAGTGGTTCACCGATGGGCTGGATGCGACGGTGGCCGCCCGGATCGAGGCGGCGATCGAGATTCTGGTTCAGCAGGGTGCCGTGCGGGTCGACATCGATCTGCCCGACGCCGAGTTGGCGCTGGCCGCCTATTATCTGATCGCGCCGGCCGAGGCCTCGTCCAACCTGTCCCGCTTCGACGGCGTGCGCTTCGGGTATCGTTGTGCCGAGCCCCGTGATCTCATGGATCTGTACGAGCGCAGCCGGTCGGAAGGCTTCGGGGCCGAAGTGAAGCGACGCATTCTCATCGGCACCTATGCCCTGTCGGCAGGTTATTACGATGCCTTCTACGGCCGGGCCCAACGGGCGCGGCGCCAGGTGTCCGAGAATTTCGCCGCGGCCTTCGCCCAGTGCGACGTGATCGCGGGGCCCGTCGCGCCGACACCCGCTTTCGATCTGGGTGCCCATGCCAGCGATCCGGCCACGATGTATCTGGAGGATATCTACACGATTCCGGTGAATCTTGCGGGGCTGCCCGGCATGTCGGTGCCGGTCGGGTTCAGCGGTGCACGTCCGGTCGGCATGCAGCTGATCGGCGCGCCGTTCACCGAGGCGCGACTGTTGAACGTCGCCCATCGATACCAGCAGCAGACGGACTGGCATCAGCGCGTGCCCACGGCTTATGAGGAGGGCGCGGCATGAGTGCGCATTCACGTTGGGAGGTCGTGATCGGCCTCGAAATTCATGCCCAGTTGGCGACCCAGTCGAAGATCTTCTCCGGCGCCTCGACCCGATTCGGCGCCGAACCCAACGCCCAGGCCTGCGCGGTCGATCTCGGCCTGCCGGGCGTGCTGCCGGTATTGAATGGCGAAGCGGTGCACATGGCGGCACTGTTCGGTCTGGCCATCAATGCCGAGGTGGCCCTGGCGTCGATGTTCGACCGCAAGAATTACTTCTACCCCGACCTGCCCAAGGGCTACCAGATCAGCCAGCTGGCCCAGCCGATCGTCAGCGGCGGGCAGGTGGTGATTACACTGGGTGAGGGCGAGGATGCGGTGCAGAAGACCATCCGGGTCACGCGCGCGCACCTCGAGGAGGATGCCGGCAAGAGCCTGCACGAGGACTTCGCCGGCATGACCGGCATCGACCTCAACCGGGCCGGCACCCCGCTGATCGAGATCGTGTCCGAGCCGGACATGCGTTCGGCGGCGGAGGCGGTGGCCTATGCCCGGAAGATCCATGCCATCGTGCAGTATCTCGGGATCTGCGACGGCAACATGCAGGAAGGCTCGTTCCGGGTCGATGCCAACGTGTCGATTCGGCCGAAGGGCGAGACGACACTGGGCACGCGAACCGAGATCAAGAACGTCAACTCCTTCCGCTTTTTGGAGCGGGCGATCCTGTTCGAGATCGAGCGCCAGATCGAGTTGATCGAGGACGGCGGCACGGTCCAGCAGCAGACGCGCCTCTACGATCCGGACAAGGACGAGACGCGGATGATGCGGACCAAGGAAGCGGCGGACGACTACCGCTATTTCCCCGATCCGGATCTGCTGCCCGTCGTCATCGCGCCGGAAACCCTGGCGGCATGGCGCGACAGTCTGCCCGAACTGCCGGATGCCAAGGCCGATCGCTACCAGCGCGAATACGGGCTTTCGGCCTACGATGCCGCCGTGCTGACCAGCAGCAAGGCCACGGCCGCTTACTTCGAGCAGACGCTGGCTGGTCTTCAGGGTTTGATGGCCGGCAAGTCGGCCGATGCGAAGCTCTGCGCCAACTGGGTGACCGGGGCGATTGCCGCGCAGCTCAACAAGACCGGGCTCGCCATCGACGAGAGCCCGGTATCGGCCGAATCCCTGGCCCGGTTGCTCCTGCGCATCGCCGACAACACCTTGTCGAACAAGCTGGCCCGCGAGGTGTTCGACGCCATGTGGGCGGGCGAGGGTGAGGCGGATGCCATCATCGACGCGCGCGGCCTGAAGCAGATCACGGATTCCTCGGCGATCGAGGCGCTGGTGGATGAGGTGCTGGCCGCGAACCCGGACAAGGTGGCGGAATATCGGGGCGGCAAGGACAAGCTGTTTGGTTTCTTCGTGGGGCAGGCCATGAAGGCGGCACGCGGCAAGGCCAATCCCCAGCAACTGAACGAGATCCTCCAGGCGCGCCTGGGCACGCCCGGAGGGTCGGAATGACCGAGACGCGCACCCCGGAAGAGTTGCCGGATATCGATCAGCTGTACCGCTTCGGTTTCGGCTCCGGGCAGGTGCGCGGCGTGGCCGTCAGCGTGGATCGGAGCTGGTCAACGGCCGGGCAGGGGCACGACTACCCGCCTGCCGTGGCGCAGCTGCTCGGCGAGTGCGTCGCCGCGGCCCTGGTGATGGTGGCGACGCTGAAGTTCGAGGGACGGCTCATTCTGCAGTTTCGGGGGGAGGGGCCGATTTCTCTGCTGGTCGTGCAGGCTCGCTCGGATCTCAGTTATCGCGTGACGGCCCAGTGGTCGGCGGATCTCGATGCGGATGCCCTGGATCAATCGATTCAGGTGCTGCTCGGTCAGGGGCAGATGGCGCTGACGATCGAACCTGCCGACGGTGTGCGCTATCAGTCGTTGGTCCCCATCGAGGGGCAGCGGATTGCCGAGGCGCTGGAAGGTTATTTCCGCCAGTCCGAGCAGTTGCCAACTCGACTTGAGCTGGCGGCGGATGCCCATCGCGCGGTGGGACTGCTGATCCAGCAGATTCCCGGCGAGGGGGGCACGCCTATGGTGCGTCACGGGGCCGCGAACGACGAATTTGCACATTTATCGATCCTGGTGGACACGCTGGACACCCCGGCCGGCCAAGCCGAATTGCGCACGACCCCAGTGCCCGTTCTGCTGCACCGGCTGTTTCATCAAGATGCCCTGGGGTTCACCGACATCCGGCCGATCCGCTTTTACTGCGGCTGTTCGCGGGCCGGTGTCGGTAACATGTTGCGCTCTCTGGGGCGGACGGAATTGGAGGGCGCCCTGTCGGATTCCGAGGTTCCGGATCACGTGTCGGTGCGTTGCGAGTTTTGTGGCCAGCGGTACAACTTCGATGCGGTTGATGTGGAGCAGATATTGCTAGACACTTCGACTGAACCGCCCGATGCCACCCGACACTGAGCGGTCCTTCGGCCTCGTTTCATCTGCGCAGGGATTATCCGCATGAATGCCCAGTCCGCCCGGTCCGATCGCCTTGCGCGATTGGATGCGTTGTATGAAGAAGTCTGCGTGAACATCCTGGATCGGCAGCATCCCATCAGCGGGTTGTTGCCGGCCAGCACGGCGGTCAATGCCCATGGCGACTACACCGATGCCTGGGTGCGCGACAACGTCTACAGCATTCTCGCGGCCTGGGCGCTGGGTCTGGCCTATCGTCGGGTGGATACGGCCGATGCCCGAGCCTACGAACTGGAACAGGCGACGATCAAGAACATGCGTGGGCTGCTCACGGCCATGATGCGTCAGGCCGATCGCGTGGAGCGCTTCAAGCGGACGCAACAACCCATCGACGCCCTGCATGCGAAATACGATACGGGTACCGGGCTGGCCGTCGTGGGCGATGCCGAATGGGGCCATCTGCAACTGGATGCCACCTCCCTGTTCGTGCTGATGCTGGTGCAGATGACCCTCAGCGGTCTGCGCATCATCGCCAGCCGGGCGGAGGTCGATTTCGTCCAGAATCTCGTCTGGTACCTGTCGCGTGCCTATACCACACCCGATTATGGTATCTGGGAGCGCGGTAACAAGATCAATCATGGTCAGCGGGAACTGAATGCCAGTTCCCTCGGCATGGTGCTGGCCGCCCTGCAGGCCATCGACGGATTCGACCTCTTCGGCGGCGACGGCGATGACCGAAGCCGGATTCTCGTGTTGGCCGACGACATCGCGCGTACGGAGATGACGCTGAATGCCCTTCTGCCCCGGGAATCGGGTTCCAAGGAAGTGGATGCCGCGCTGCTTTCCGTGATCGGCTTTCCCGCCTTTGCCGTACGCGATGCCGAGATGGTGGCCACGGTCGACCAGGCGCTAACGCAGAAGCTGACCGGGCGCTTCGGTTGCAAGCGGTTCCTGCGCGATGGTCACCAGACGGTCCTGGAGGACGAAAACAAGCTGCATTACGAGCCGGAGGAGCTGGAACGGTTCGCCGGCATCGAGTCCGAATGGCCGCTGTTCTTCACCTATCGTCTGATCAACAGCTGGTTTTCCGGCGACTTCGAGACGGCCGAGCGTTTCAATCGCCAGCTGACGGACCTGGCGGTGCAGCGGGATGGCCAGTATGTTCTGCCCGAACTGTACTTCGTGCCGGAGCCAGCCATCGACGAGGAGCGCCTCAGTCCGGGGAGCGCCGATCGTCAGCCCAACGAGAACCAGCCGCTCGTCTGGGCGCAGAGTCTCTGGATCGTTGGTCGCCTGCTGTTGAGTCGTGCGATCGACGTGAGCGACCTCGACCCCATCAATCGCCGACGCCCGCTCAGCGGGCAGACCGTGTGCCGTGCCGTGTCCGTCGCCCTGGTGGCGGAAACCAGTGGGGTGGAAGCGGCGTTGGTGGAAATGGGTTCGGAACGTCACATCGTCGTCGGGCAATCCCGGGTGCGCATCGGCTCGGTACGCGCGCTGGTGGAGAACTTGGTCGATCTCGGCGCGAATGACCGTCTGGCGCTGACCGGTCGGCCGCGACGCCGGGTCTTGGGGTTGAGTACCGCGAAAGTCTACGAGATCGATGGTCAGCAGTGGTTGATCGTGCCGCAGCTGTTCGATACGGATGACTTCTATCTCACGCAGGATCTGGCGCTACTGGTCCAGGAGCTCCGCTCCACCATCGGCTATCTGCACCGTTACTGGCGTCAGCCCGGGCGCCCCATCCTGACGATCATGATCAGCGAATGGATGTTGGCGGCCCCGGATTTCGCGGTCATGTTGAATTTCCTGCGCGATGAGTTGAGTCGGGGCTCGGTCAATGGGGTACCGGTCCATCTGGATCGGGTCGAGTCGCTGGTTTCACGGGGACAGCGCGTGCGTTTGCCCGGCATGATGGCCGGCTGGGCACCTCGACCGAAGGCGCTGGCGTTGTCGCTGGACGACGATGCCTACAGTCGTACGACCGAAACCTGGTCGCTCTCCCAGGCATCGGACGAGACGCTGCTGCAACGCTATTTCGCCACCGAGGCGATCTACGAGCGACTCGATATTCTCGGCGTGCTCGCCGGGCGTTATCCCAATCTCGATTTGCACGCGGTCAATGACGAGGGTCGGACATCGACGCTGCTCGAGTTGATCGATGGCCTGTTCCGCATGGCGCAACGGGCGCGCGCCTGGGGCGTGATGCGACGCAGCGCGGAGCTGCTCGGCAAGGTGGATGCCTACCTGGACGTCGCGCTGATGGATCTCATCGTGCGGCAGAAGCGATTGGCGGTGGGTCGTTCGTACACAAGCAAGGCATTGATTTCCGAGCCGTTGTCGAATCACGAGATTCTCAAGCGCATCCGTCAGTTCTGCGGGGAGGACCCGCGAGAGCGCATCCTGACCCAGGAGTTGATCATCCATCTGGGCAGCCTGATCCGTTCCGAGCCGGCGCTGTTCGAGGACGTCATTACCCTGCGGATCGGGCCATTGTTGCAGACGGTGATCGCCCTGCATGCCCGCGATGCCCAGTTGACGCCCAGTGCGGCCTTCGACTGGCTGATGGCTCAGCCGCCCAGCGTGGTCCGGCGAAAGTTGCGCGATGCCCTGAACTGGCGGGGTGGCTCTTCCCGACTGGAGGGGTTGCGTCTGGTGGACGAGTCGATCACCTGGGATGCCATCGAGTTTCGGGCGGAGGACGATCCCGAATCGACGGCGGCGGACTGGTTGCAGTGGCGTTGTGTCGAAGGCGCGATCGGCCGCTTGCCGGATACGTTCTATCGGGATGTCTGGGAACTGCTGGCCCATACGCCGGCTCTGGTGATCGGGGATCGCTACAACCCGCGCAATACCCTCGACAGTTCCCTGTTCCGCAGCCAGTCCACGGCTGGCGAAAAGAATTTTGCTCTCGCGGTGGAGCATGTGCTTAATCGGATCGTGGCGCCGGAATATCGGCAATTGGTGATTGAGGCCCTTCAGGCGTTGATCCGGTTGGTGCAGAAAAATCCGAGTCTTCAGCTCCAGGATGCGTTGATCACGGACGTGCTGATCGGGCATGCGGTCCGGCTGGCGTGGTGCAACGGGCGTTCGGCGGAACACGTGCGCTACGACGAGGTTCGGGATCAGGCCTGGGCGGCCTTTTATCAGCGTCCGCCCCACCAGGTTGCCTATTACGTGACCGAAGCGCTGGAAACCCTGCTGGGCAAGGGCGAATCACGCACCATGGCCGTTCTGACGGAGGTTGGCAAATGATTCTCGCGGGCGATATCGGCGGCACCAAGACCCTGTTGGCGCTCTATGACGACAGCGGTACCCAGCGGATCTACCATCAACGCTACGCCAGTGGTTCCTATGGGCAGTTCGATCTGTTGCTGCAGGGTTTTCTCGATGCGGCGGCGAACAATCACACGATGATGCTGACGGCGGCCGGTTTCGGCATCGCCGGCCCCATTCAAGGCGAGCCCGGCGCCCAGCGGGTCCATGCGACCAATCTGCCCTGGCAACTGGATAGCGTGGCGTTATCCCGTCAGCTGGGCGGCGTGCCGGTCGTGTTCGCGAACGATCTCGTGGCCAGCGGTACGGCGGCGATCGCCTCGACCCCGCTACACCGGACGACCCTGAACCCGCTGGCGGAGCCTGTCACGCGCGCTTCGGCCGGCCATGTGGCGGTGATCGCCGCCGGTACCGGCCTGGGCGAAGCCGTGTTCTGCTACGACGGCCAGCGTTACCATCCCATGCCGACCGAAGGCGGGCATTGCAGCTTTGCGCCGAACAGTGCCGTGGAGGATCAGTTGTGGTCCTTCCTGCGGGCGCGCCTGGACGGGCATGTCAGCTACGAGCGGATCCTGTCCGGTAAAGGGTTCTTCTACCTCTACGAATTCGCGCGGGCCGAGGGCCTGGCTCAGGAAACCCCGCATATGATTGCGCGTCTTGCCGAAGCCGATGATCCCAGTGTGGTGATCACCCAGCAGGCCTGTGCGGGCAGCGACACCCTGAGCGAGATTGCCTGTCGGCTGTTCGCCCGGATCTATGGCGCCGAGGCCGGCAATCTGGCACTCAAATGCCTGCCGTACGGCGGCGTGTTCGTTGCTGGCGCCATCGCCGGGCACATTCTCCCGTTCATGCAGACCGAGTTCATGACCGGCTTTACGGACAAGGGGCGCTTTGCCGATCTGCTGCGGCGCATACCGGTCTGGATGGTGAGCGATCCCGATCTGGCCCTGCAGGGCGCGGCCCGTCTGGCAGCAGAGCATGTTCGTGGCTGAGCGGCCGGGCGACGGACTGCGTTGATGGCGGAGCGTACGTTGAACCCCGCCGCATCACCGCTGTCGCGCACTCGGCGCCTTTCCGGCCTCTATGTGATCACCGATACCACGGACTTGCAGCGCGATGCGCTGGTGGCGGCCGTGGCGGAAACCATTCTGGGCGGTGCGCGTATCGTGCAATACCGGGACAAGTCGACGGATCAGGCCCGACGTCTTTTCGAGGCGACTGCCCTGCGGGACCTGTGCGCCGAACACCAGGTGCTGTTCCTGATCAATGACGATGTGACGCTGGCCGAAGCCATCGGCGCCGACGGCGTACATCTGGGGCGGGAGGATGCGGCGCTGGCGGCCGCCCGAAAGCGACTGGGGCCGGATGCAATCATCGGCGCATCCTGTTACGACCAGCTGTTACTCGCCCGGCAGGCGGTCCATGCCGGTGCCGACTACGTGGCCTTCGGCGCTGTGTTTCCGACTCGGATCAAGCCGGACGCGCCCCGGGCGTCCCTGGATCTTTTTCAACAGGCCCATCAGGAACTTGGCGTCCCGATCTGCGCCATCGGTGGCCTGACGGTTGAGACCGCACCTGTAGTCCGGTCCGCCGGAGCGGACATGCTGGCGGTGATTTCCGCCGTTTTCCAGGCACCGGACCGTCGTCTTGCGGCCGCCCGATTTCACGCCGTCTTTTCCCGTCCCGCAGGGGGTGGCGATACCCGCTGACTTGCCTGTCCGTCCCGCGGCCACCTGCCCGAGGCATCGCGCATTCGACACGGCATACGGTGTTCGCCGGTGTGGTCGGTTATAATCCTTGCCCATTCCACGCCTGCTGGTGCCCATTTTCGCCCATTTGAAGTACGAGAGTCCCGTCCATGTCCAGTAATCACGATCTGTTTGAACACGCCCAGAAACACATTCCGGGCGGCGTCAATTCGCCGGTGCGTGCCTTCCGCTCGGTGGGCGGTGATCCCGTCTTCGTGAAGCGGGCCCAGGGCGCCTATTTCTGGGACGAGAACGATCAGCGTTATATCGATTATGTCGGATCCTGGGGTCCGATGATCCTGGGGCATGCCCATCCGGAGGTGATCGAGGCGGTACGATCGGCGGCGTTGAACGGCCTCTCCTACGGGGCGCCGACCGTCGCGGAAACCCACATGGCGGATCTGATCTGCGCGATGGTGCCTTCCATGGAGATGGTGCGCCTGACCTCGTCGGGGACCGAGGCGACCATGAGTGCGATCCGTCTGGCGCGGGGTTACACCGGGCGCGACCGGATCGTGAAATTCGAGGGCAATTACCACGGCCATTCGGATTCGCTACTGGTCAAGGCCGGTTCGGGGGCTCTGACGCTCGGCATGCCGAGTTCGCCGGGCGTGCCGAAGGCGTTGGCCGAATTGACCATCACGCTACCGTACAACGACATCGAGCAGGTGCGCGCGACGTTCGCCGAGGTGGGGCAGGAGATCGCGGCAATCATCGTCGAGCCGGTGGCCGGGAACATGAACTGCATTCCGCCGGTGCCGGGGTTCCTCGAAGGACTGCGGGCCGTCTGCGACGAGTACGGTGCGGTGCTGATCATCGACGAGGTCATGACAGGCTTCCGCGTGGCGATGGGTGGCGCCCAGGCGCTGTATGGCATCACGCCGGATCTGACGACGCTGGGCAAGATCATCGGCGGCGGCATGCCGGTGGGCGCCTTCGGCGGCAAGCGCGAGATCATGGCGCACATCTCCCCACTGGGGCCGGTGTATCAGGCAGGCACGCTGTCCGGCAATCCGGTCGCCATGGCGGCGGGCCTCGCCACCCTGCGCCTGTTGCAGGCGCCGGGTTTCTACGAAACGCTCACCGAGCGGACGACACGCCTCTGCACCGGTCTCAACCAGGCCGCCCAGGCCGCCGGCGTCCCGCTGATCACCCAGCAGGTCGGCGGCATGTTCGGGATCTTCTTCACCGAACAGTCTGCCGTCACCTCGTATGAGGCGGCCACGCAATGCGATACGCAGGCGTTCAACCGCTTCTTCCATGGCATGTTGGCCGCGGGCGTGTATCTGGCACCTTCGGCCTATGAGGCCGGTTTCGTCTCGATGGCGCATCAGGATGCCGATATCGACGAAACCATCGCGCAGGCCGAGCGGGTACTGCGCGCTCTTTAACCAGTGATTTCGGGAAATCTTCTATGTGCGGCATTGTAGCGGCCATTGCGCAACGACCGGTCTGGCCGATTCTGCTTGAGGGCCTGCGTCGATTGGAATATCGCGGTTACGATTCGGCCGGTCTGGCCGTGTTGCGGAACCCGTCCGAACTGGCCTGCGTCCGTGCCGTCGGCAAGGTGGACGCCCTGGCCGAGCGGATCGGGGCGGATGGTCTGCCCGGGCTGTCTGGCGTGGCGCACACCCGCTGGGCGACCCATGGGGTGCCGGCGGAGCGTAACGCGCACCCGCACATCGCCAGCGATCGGGTGGCCGTCGTGCATAACGGCATCATCGAGAATCATGCCGAACTGCGCGCCGAGTTGCAGGCGCAGGGTCGGACATTTTCCTCGGATACGGATACCGAAGTAATTGCGCATATGCTCGATGTCCAATTGGCGCAGGGCATCTCGCCGACGGCGGCCTTCCATGCGACGCTCGATCGCCTGCATGGCGCTTTTGCGCTGGCGATCCTCATGACCGATGCCCCGGATCACCTGTTCGTGGCGCGGCAGGGCAGCCCGCTCGTCATCGGCGTCGGCATCGGCGAGTTGTTTGCCGCCTCGGATGCCCTGGCACTACTGCCGGTAACCCAGCGATTCATCTATCTGGCCGAGGGGGATCGGGCGATCCTCACTCGCGACCATTGGACGATCATCGACCGGCAGGGTGCGGCTGTCGAGCGACCGGTTCACGAGTCCACTCAGCGCGCCGACAGCGCCGATCGCGGGGGCTTCAAGCATTTCATGCTGAAGGAAATCCATGAACAGCCCCGCGCCATCGCCGATACCCTGGAAGGGCGTATCAGCGAGGGCCGGGTGTTACCGGCTGCGTTTGGCGTCACCGCCGAGGCGCGCTTCGCCGATGTGGCGCGGATCCAGATCGTCGCCTGCGGCACCAGCTATCATGCCGGCATGGTGGCCCGTTACTGGTTCGAGGATATCCTCGGTCTGCCGACGTCCGTCGAAGTCTCTTCCGAGTTCCATTACCGCAATCCGGTCGTTAGCCGGGACACGCTGCTGGTGATGCTCTCCCAGTCGGGGGAGACGGCCGATACCCTGGCAGCCTTGCGCATGGTGCGGAGCCGTCATCCGGACGTCCCTGTCCTGGCAATCTGCAATGCGCCCGAATCGTCGCTGGTCCGGGAATCCGATCTCGTGCTGATGACCCACGCGGGACCGGAGATTTCGGTGGCGTCCACCAAGGCCTTTTCCACCCAGCTCGTGTCGCTGGCCTTGCTGCTGCTGGCCATGGGGCGCGTTCAGGGAACGCTTTCCGAGGAAATCGAGCGGCGCATCGTGGCCGGACTGGAGAAGATCCCGGCTCTGGCCCAGGCGGCCCTGACCCACGACTCCGCGATCCTCGCGTTGGCGGAACGGCTGGTGGACAAGCAGCATGCTCTGTTCCTGGGGCGGGGCGTCATGTTCCCGATTGCCCTGGAGGGTGCCCTGAAGCTCAAGGAAATCAGCTATATCCATGCCGAGGGCTATCCGGCCGGTGAACTGAAGCACGGCCCCTTGGCCCTGATCGACGAGAACATGCCGGTGATTACCATCGCGCCACAGAACGATCTGCTGGAGAAGCTCAAGTCGAACATGGCCGAGGTGGCCGCGCGTGGTGCGGAACTGTTCGTGTTCGCCGACGAGCGGACGGCGCTCGCGAGCGAGGAACGCCTGCACGTGTTGCCGGTCACGTCGCATGTCGGTCGCATCTCCGCGCCGATCATCTTCAATATCCCCCTGCAGTTGCTGGCCTATCACGTCGCGGTTCTGAAGGGGACCGACGTGGATCAGCCGCGCAACCTTGCCAAATCCGTAACCGTCGAATGAGTGGCCGTTGAATGAGTGACCGTCGTTCCTTTTCCGTACCGGCCGATGCGCCTCATGATCTGTCCCCGCCCGAGGAGGATGTCGGCGAGATCAGCAAGTCCGAGCGCAAGCGCGAAGCGCACGCCGCCCGCGACCTCGGCGAACGCCTGGCCGAACTCGAACCGGCGCAGCTGGCGAATTTCCCTTTGTCCGACGCCTTGATGGCGGCATTGAAGGAAGCCCGGAGCATTACCGCCCACGGCGCGCGAAAGCGGCATTTCCAGTACATCGGCAAACTCATGCGTCAACATGAGGTAGACGAGATCGAGCGGCAACTGGCATTGGTCGACCCCGACGCACCACACAACGTCCGCCTGATGCACGAGAGCGAGCAGTGGCGAACCCGTTTGCTCGAGTCGGGCCCCGATGCCGTGACCGCCTTCGTTGCGGCCAATCCCGGTACGGATGTGCAGGCCTTGCGGCAGCTGCTTCGGCAGGTGGCCAAGGAGCAGGCCGAGCAGAAGCCGCCCCGCTATTACCGAGAACTGTACCGCTTCGTCCGCGACGTGCTGGCCCATTCGTCCGAGACCGACTGATTCATCGAACCACCCACGAATTCACAGGTTATTTCACAGGTTATTTCACAGGTTATTTCACAGGCTTTTCAGGACTGACTCATCATGAAGATCACGATTTTCGGTACCGGCTACGTCGGGCTTGTCACGGGGGCTTGTCTGGCGGAAGTCGGGCACAACGTCCTGTGCGTGGATGTCGACCAGGGCAAGGTTGAGCGCCTCAAGCAAGGGATCATCCCGATCTACGAACCGGGGCTCGAACCTATTGTGCGAGAGAATCATGCGAGCGGCCGGCTGGCATTCACGACCGATGCGGCCGAAGGCGTCGCGTTCGGTGACATTCAGTTCATCGCGGTGGGCACGCCGCCGGATGAGGATGGTTCGGCGGATCTGCAGTACGTCCGTGCCGTCGCCCGTTCCATCGGCGCCCACATGACCACGTCCAAGGTCGTGGTGAACAAGTCCACCGTGCCCGTCGGCACGGGCGATCAGGTGCGGGCGGAGGTCCAGGGGCAGTTGGACCAGCGTGGGTTGTCGCTGACTTTCGACGTCGTGTCCAATCCTGAGTTCCTGAAGGAAGGCGCGGCCGTCAACGATTTCATGAAACCGGATCGCATCATCGTGGGGACGACCGACCCCCATAGCGAGCGGCTGATGCGCGAGCTCTATGCGCCGTTCAATCGGAACCACGACCGGATGCTCGTCATGGATCTGCGTTCCGCCGAACTGACCAAATACGCGGCCAATGCCATGCTGGCCACCAAGATCAGCTTCATGAACGAACTCGCGAACCTGGCCGAGCGGCTCGGCGCGGACATCGAACAGGTACGGATCGGCATCGGTTCCGATCCACGGATCGGTTATCACTTCATCTATCCCGGCTGCGGGTACGGCGGTTCGTGCTTCCCGAAGGACGTGCAGGCTTTGCACCGCACGGCGCGAGAAGTCGGCTACGAGGCCACGCTGCTCGATGCCGTGGAGGCGGTGAACAACCGCCAGAAATCCCGACTGATCGACCTGATCCAGCGGCATTACGGCGGGGCGGCGGCCTTGGCCGGCAAGACGTTTGCCTTGTGGGGGCTGGCCTTCAAACCGAATACGGATGACATGCGCGCGGCACCGTCGCGGGTCGTGATGGAAGCGCTGTGGGCAGCCGGTGCGCGGGTGCAGGCTTTCGACCCTGAGGCGATGGAAGAGACGCAGCGCATCTACGGTCAGCGTGACGACCTGATGCTATGCGGAACGCGCGATGCGGCGCTGAAAGGGGCAGATGCCCTGATCGTATGCACGGAGTGGAAGTCGTTCCGCGCGCCGGATTTTGCCCTGATGGCCGAATCCCTGCGAGAGAAAACGATTTTCGATGGCCGCAACGTCTACGATCCGCAGCGGCTAGCGGAACAGGGTTGGCGGTATTACGGCATCGGTCGGGGATTGAGTGTGGATCGTCCGTAGCAACACGGTCGTCGTGGCGGCGGCCTAGGCGAGTCCCTTGATCCGGCCGGCACTGAGGGGGCAGTTCAGCCAGTTCGGCCTGTAGCTGGAATCAGAAGATGTCGTCGATTTCGCGTTTGATCCGCTGTTGTTCCAGCAGCGCTTCGAGGCGGCGGCGGGAGTCCTTCGAATCCGCCGGTTTGGTCTTGTCCGTCGCATTGGGCGCGATGGCGTCGCCAACATTGTCGTCGTTATCCTCTTCTTCCCAATGTTCGTCGAGTTCGTTCAGATCGTCGTCATTGCTCATTTCAGCATCTCCGCAAATGAAAATTTTGCAGCCTTATACCGTGTTTTTCAGCAACTGAAAAGAGCAACGTGTGTGCCCGCTCATTCATCGTGTGCGGGATGCGCTCGTGGGGATCGAGCGCGGGTGAGTCTCAGTCGTTCGTATCGATCAGACGGTGCTGGCGGAGTTTCTTGCGCAGGGTGCTGCGGTTGATGCCAAGACACTCGGCCGCCTTGGATTGGTTTTGCCCGCAGCGCAGCATGGCCGTTTCCAGCAAGGGGCGCTCGATTTGCGAGATCACGAGATCGTAGAGGTTGTTGGGTTGATCGCCTTCCAGGGTTTCCCATAGCGCTTCCAATGCAGCACGGACGGCGTGTTGGACGGGATTGTCGCAGGCGGGTTCTGCCGATTCGGCTGTGCCGGCCGGAGCGCTTTCATCCTGCTCCGACTCGGCGGTAAGCCAGTATCGGTGGCCATTGGTATAGCCATTGGTATATGAGGGCGGTTGATCGGCGAGGGCGTGTTCAGCTGTCATATTTTTTCTAATCAGGCTGGTTGGGAACAAGACGAATCGGCCGCTTTGGCTGCCTGGCGGGTCAGCCATTGACGTTGCAGGTCGGGATGATCGAGCTCGTTGAACACCGCACGTTCCTTGTCGTCAATGTGAAGGGGCTCAGCATACCAGCCTAGATGCTTTCGGGTAATTCGAATTCCTAATGATGCCCCATAGTGTTCATAGATATTTTCGAATTGCTTCTGCACGATTTCGAATCGCTCGGTTAGATCGGGGGGGGAATAGGGCCGATGCTCGATGAGTTCGGCCCGTAAGGCCGCGAATAGCCAGGGTTGTCCGAACGCCCCGCGGCCGATCATGATGCCGGCTGCACCCGTCTGAGACAGAACGACACGCGCCTTTTCCGGCGAGGTGATGTCTCCATTGGCCAGTACGGGAATCGATACCGCATCGACGACGGCGGCGATGGTGTCGTATTCGGCTTCGCCTTCGTAACGATCGGCGCGGGTCCGGCCATGGATGCTCAGCATCGAAAGCCCGGCCTGTTCGGCGATGCGTGCGATGGCTACGGCATTGCGCCGATTACGGTCCGGTCCGGTGCGCATTTTCAAACTCACCGGGCAGTCGACGGCCGCCACCAGGGCGTCCAGCAGCCGGGCCACGGTATCGGGTTCGGCCATCAGCGCGGAACCGGCGGCCTTCTTGCACACCTTCTTGGCAGGGCACCCGAGATTCAGATCGATCATCTGGGCACCTTGCGCCACTGCGTCCCGCGCAGCGGCCGCAAGATCGTCGGGTTCGTTGCCGAGCAACTGGACGGCGCGCGGTTCCGGATCGCGCGCGTCGATCTGCCGCAGGCGACTCTTGGCCGTATCTCTCAGTTCGGGTTTGGCGCTCACCATCTCGGTGATCACGAGGCCCGCGCCCATTTGCCGACAGAGCTGTCGGAACGGCCGATCGGACACGCCAGCCATCGGGGCGAGGGCAATGGGTGGGTCGATGATCACCGGCGTACCCTTGCGTCCGGTCAGGGTGATGGGCGTCAGATTCTGGATGGAAGACTCAGCCATGAAGCCAGTGCGGCAGTCCGGTGGCGATGGCGGGGAAGGCCGCGATCAGGGCAATCACGAGCAGCTGGATGGCAATGAAGGGCAGGACGCCCCGGTACATGTCGGTGGTCTGTACTTCTGCGGGCGCCACGCCGCGCAGGTAGAACAGGGTGAAACCGAACGGCGGCGTCAGGAAGCTCGTTTGCAGGTTGAGCGCGAACAGGATGCCCAGCCAGACGGGGTCGATACCGAGCATGAGCAGGGCCGGAGCCACGATCGGCACCACGACGAACGTGATTTCGATGAAGTCGAGAATGAACCCGAGCAGGAACATGACGAGCATCACGATCGCCAGCGCGGTCAATTCGCCGCCCGGCAGGCCGGTGAGCAAGGCGGAGATGGTGCTGTCGCCACCGAATCCGCGGAAGACCAGGGAGAAGATCGAGGCACCGATGAAGATCATGAAGACCATGGCGGTGACGCGCAGGGTGGCGCGGGCCGATTCGAACAGGAGCGCCCAGGTCATGCGCCGCTTGGCCAGCGTGAGGAGCAGCGCGCCGACGGCACCGACGGCGGCCGCTTCGGTGGGCGAGGCGATGCCGGTCATGATGGAGCCGAGCACGGCCACGATCAGCCCCAGTGCCGGAAGCAGGGCGGCGAGCAGACGCCCCCAGTGCGGACGTTCGCGAACCTCGGCGGCGCTGAGTCCCGGCACGCGATCCGGATGCCGCAGGGCCAGATAGAGCGTGTAGAGCAGATAGGCGGCAACCAGCAGCAGGCCGGGCACCAGGGCACCCATGAACAGATCGCCGACGCTCACGGTCTTCGGCGCGAAGATGCCCTGCTGGAGCTGCGCCTGGGTGTAGGCGGCGCTCAGCTGATCGCCCAGCAGGACGAGGATCAGGGACGGGGGGATGATCTGGCCGAGGGTCCCGGAGGCGCAGACCGTGCCGGTGGCGTAGCGGACGTCGTAGCCGCGCTTGATCATCGCCGGCAGGGCGATCAGGCCGAGTGTGACGACGGTGGCACCGACGATGCCGGTGCTGGCGGCGAGAATCGCACCCACCACGATCACCGAGAAGCCCAGGCCGCCGGGTTTCGCGCCGAACAGTGCAGTCATGTTCTCCAGCAGTTCCTCGGCTACCTTGGCCTTTTCCAGCAGCACGCCCATCAGGACGAACAGCGGCACCGCCACCAGCAGCGGGTTGTTGATGATGCCGAACACACGGTTCGGAATGGCCGGGAGCAGGCTGGCATCGAACTGGCCCAGGGCCGAACCGATGGCCGCGAAGATCAGCGCGACGCCGGCGAGGGTGAAGGCCACGGGGTAGCCGAGCATCAGTGCGCCGAATACGGCAAGCACCATGAGCACAAGCAGGAAGGTCATGATTACACGCCCTCCCGTGCATCGGTGTGCTCCGGCGCGTCGGGCCGATGGTTGCGCAGGGTTTCGACGGCGCGCAGGGCTTCGACGAGCCCCTGAATCATGAGCAGGATGGGCATGACGATCAGCAGGGTTTTCAGCAGGTACAGGTAGGGGATGCCGCCGGGCTCCATGGAGCCTTCGTGGATCGCCCAGCTGGACGAGACATAGTTGAGACTCATGATCAGCAGGAACAGGCTGACCGGGAACAGCAGGAACACAGTGCCGAACAGCTCGCGCCAGGCCGCGCCACGGGGACTGAAGCGGCGCGACAGGACATCCACGCGGACATGGCCGTCATGGCGCAGGGTGTAGCCCATGCCGAGCATGAACAGCAGTCCGTGGCCGTAGATCACCGATTCGGACAGCCACTGGTTGCTGGTATGGAATCCGTAGCGCAGGGCGACGACGGCGAAGACGATCGCGGCGAGCGCGAGTGCCAGGAAGGCCGCGGCCCGGCCGATGTATTCGTTGATGGGGTCGAGAATGCGAATCAGGGTCTGTATCGGGTTCATGCGGCGATCCAACGCTGGGTGGCGGTCGGGTCCTGCCGGTGGTGCAGGAGCAGGGTGCGGAATTCCGCGGGGTCCTTGCTGAAGGTGAGCTCGCCCGCGCGGGGGAAGCAGAGGTCTTTCATCCGCGAGAGCCAGAAGCGCAGGGCGGCGGCCCGGAACAGCAATGGCAGTGCTTCCGTTTCATCGGGATTGAGGGGACGGACGGCGAGGTAGCCCTGCATCATCGCGTGCGCTCGTGCTTCGTCCAGGCCATGGTCGTCCGAGCGGCACCAGTCGTTGATGGCGACGGCCAGGTCGTAGGCAAATGCGTCGTTACAGGCGTAATAGAGGTCGATGATGCCGGTCAGCCGCTCGTCCGAGAACAGCACGTTGTCGCGGAAGAGATCGCCGTGGATCGCGCCTTGCGGCAGGTGGGTCCGTGGATGGCGAACCTGCAGGGCCAGTTCTTCGTCGAGAAGTGCGCGATCCGCCGCATTCAGGTGGTCGGCCAGGACCATCTGCATCTCCTGGGCCCAGGGCAAGGCGCGATCCGGGGTGCGGAATTCCGGGAATGCCCCGCTGGCCCGATGGAAGCCGGCCAGGACTTCACCGACGGTGCGGCAGGCCCGGGCACTCGGTCGCTCAATCGCCCGACCGGACAGTCGCTTGACCAGGGCGGCGGGTTTGCCGTTCAGCGTACTCAGGAACGAGCCGTCCCGGGTGGGCAGCGGGTGGGCGGTTGGTACGTCGTGCTCGGCCAGAAAGGCCATCAGGTCGAGAAAGTAGCCCAGTTCGTCGGGTTGGTGGTGTTCGAACAGCGTCAGTACGAGGGTGTAGCGATCCGTGGTGACGAAATAATTGGTGTTCTCGATGCCCGCAGCGATGCCTTCGAAGGACTGGAGCGTGCCCGCGTCGAATTGCTGGAGGAATTCGGTGAGCTGATGTTCGTGAACCGTGGTGAATACCGACATGGCCGTTTGTTCCGATAGTGCGTGAGTCTTGAACGGTTTAGAGATCGAGCAGCTTCTGCTGCTCTTCGGCGGTCGCACCGACATCCCGATTGCGATAGAAATCGAAGATGGTGTCGATGACCGCCTGGGGCGTGTCGCAGACGGTCATCAGGTTCATGTCCGACGGACTGATGGCACCGGCCGTCAGGAGGGTGCTGCGGAACCAGGCCAGCAGACCGGACCAGAACTCCGAACCGACCAGGATGATGGGAATCCGCCGGGATTTGCCGGTCTGCACGAGGGTCAGGATTTCCGCCATTTCGTCCAGCGTGCCGAACCCGCCCGGCATGATGACGTAGGCCGAGGCATGTTTGACGAACATGACCTTGCGCGCGAAGAAGTGCTGGAAGTGCAGGGATACGTCCTGGTAGGGATTGTCGTGCGTTTCATGCGGCAGGCTGATGTTGAGACCGACGCTGGGGGCGCCGCCTTCCTTCGCGCCCTTGTTGGCCGCTTCCATGATGCCCGGCCCGCCACCGGAGATGACGGCAAATCCGCCATTGGAGAGCAATCGCGCGATTTCGACCGTCATCTGGTAATGGGGATGTTCGGGGGGGAAACGGGCGGAGCCGAAGATGGACACGGCCGGCTCGATGCTCGCCAGCGTCTCGTAGCCCTGAACGAACTCGGCCATGATCTGGAACACCTTCCAGGATTCGTGGCTCAGTCGCTCCCGCTTGTCGAGTCGCGAGGGATGGTTGGGAATGGTTGGGCTCATGGTGTCTGTGTACTGTTGGCCTGACTGGCGTTCTGGCATATCGTTGACGGGCCGACGAAATCGGCACCGGGACGGTGGCCTGAGTCCCTTCGATCCCCGTACGGGCGCGCAGGCTGTGGCATAGTACCGATCTTCAGACCAAATTTCGATGGTTAATCATGCCAGATCTGTTTGCTCCGTCCCGAATATCCGATCATAAACCGTTGATTCTGGTCGATGGGAGTTCCTTCCTGTTCCGGGCGTTTCATGCCTTGCCGCCGTTGACCGGTCCAGAGGGTTTTCCCACCGGTGCCATCCATGGCGTGATCAACATGCTGCAGAAACTGCGGCGTGAGGAAGCCCCGGCGCAGATGGCCGTGGTCTTCGATGCGCCGGGGCCCACCTTCCGCGACGATATCTATCCCGAGTACAAGGCCCATCGGCCGCCGTTGCCGGACGATCTTCGGGTGCAGATCGCGCCCCTGCACGAACTCGTCGAGGCGTTGGGTTATCCCCTGCTGTGCGTGCCCGGAGTGGAAGCCGACGACGTGCTCGGTACCCTCATGCGTGCCGCGCACGAAACGGGCATCCCCGTGCTGCTGGCGACGGCCGACAAGGATTTCGCCCAGCTGGTGACGCCGGGTGTCCGGCTGATGAACACCATGACGAACACGACCCTGGATGCGGCGGCGGTCGAAGCCAAATACGGCGTGACGGTCGCGCAATTCATCGATTACCTGGCGCTGGTCGGCGATACGGTGGACAACGTGCCCGGCGTCCCCGGCTGCGGGCCCAAGACGGCGGCCAAATGGCTCAATCAGTGGGGCAGTCTGGACGCCCTGATGGCGCATGCCGACGAGGTCAAGGGAAAGGTGGGCGAATCGTTGCGCGCGTCCCTGGCGTTCCTGCCGGTCGCCCGGGATCTGGTGACGATCCGCACGGACTGCGCGCTGGATATCGGCGAGGGTGACCTGAACCTGCGTGCGCCGGATGCCGACCGCGTTCGTGCGTTGGCCGAGCGGTACGGGCTGAATACGCTGCGCCGCCAGTTCTCCGAGGCCACGAAGGAAATGGCGGATGATCCGGAGGCAGGGGCTCGGTCCCCATCGGCGGAACCGGGGCAGGCCAGTCTGGATTTGCCCGAGGCGGACACGGCCTACGAGACGATTCTGACCCGGGATGCCTGGGATATCTGGCGCGAGAAATTGAGTGCCGCCCCCCTGGTGGCCTTCGATACGGAAACCGATTCCCTGGATCTGTTCCGTGCACGCATCGTGGGCGTTTCCTTTGCGGTCGCGCGCGGCGGGGCCGCCTACCTGCCTCTGGCGCACGACTACCCCGGTGTGCCCGAACAGCTGGACCGGGAGCGGGTGCTGGCGGAACTCAAACCCTGGCTCGAAGATGCCCGGCGTCCGAAGATCCTGCAGAATGCCAAATTCGACAGCCATGTGCTGGCCAACCACGGTATCACGCTGCGGGGTGTTGCCTTCGACACCATGCTGGAGTCGTATGTGCTGGATTCCACCGCATCCCGGCACGACATGGATTCCCTGGCCGCGAAATACCTCAGCCGTACGACGATCACCTTCGAGGAAGTCGCCGGGAAAGGGGCGAAGGCGCTGACATTCGACCAGATTCATCTCGAACAGGCAGCGCCCTACGCCGCCGAAGATGCGGACGTCACCTTTCAGCTGCATCAGACCCTCTGGCCGCGCCTCGAGCAGGGCGGCCGCCTGAAAACGGTTTATGAAGAGATCGAGTTGCCCCTGATTCCGGTGTTGTGCGCCATGGAGCGGGTCGGCGTGTTGGTGGATCGGCAGCAGTTGGCCGAGCAGGGTGCCGTGATCGGCGCCCGGATCGAGGCCATCGAACAGGAAGCCATCCAGGTGGCCGGTCGACCCTTCAATCTGGGATCGACCAAGCAGCTCAAGGAATTGCTGTTCGACGAACTCCAGTTGCCGGTGGTGAAGAAGACCCCGAAAGGCGAACCGTCCACCGATGAGGAGACTCTGTCGGAACTGGCGGACCGGCACCCGTTGCCCGCACTGATTCTCGATTACCGGGGGCTGACGAAACTGAAGAGCACCTACATCGATCGCCTGCCGGAGGAGATCCACCCCGACACCGGACGGGTGCACAGTGCCTTCCACCAGGCGGTGACGGCCACGGGGCGGTTATCTTCATCAAATCCGAACCTGCAGAACATTCCGATTCGCAGCGAGGAAGGGCGTCGGATCCGCCTGGCATTCGTGGCGGCGCCCGGCAAGACGCTGATCGCGGCGGACTATTCCCAAATCGAATTGCGCATCATGGCGCATCTGTCCGGCGATGAACGCCTCGTGGCCGCCTTTGCACGCGGCGAGGACATCCACCGTGCGACGGCGGCCGAGGTCTTCGGTCTCGAGGAGTCGGCGGTCAGCGACAACCAGCGGCGGGCCGCCAAGGCGATCAATTTCGGCCTGATCTACGGCATGTCGGCCTTCGGCCTCGCCAAGCAGCTCGACGTGGGGCGGGCCGAGGCGCAGGACTACATCGATCGCTACTTCGCCCGCTATCCCGGGGTGGCCGATTACATGGAACGGATGCGTCAGCTGGCGCGGCGGCAGGGCTATGTGGAAACTCTGTTCGGTCGTCGTCTCTACCTGCCCGAAATCCACAGCCGGAACGGTCAACGGCGCCAGTATGCGGAACGAACCGCGATCAACGCGCCGATGCAGGGCACGGCGGCCGACATCATCAAGCGCGCCATGATCCGACTGCACGCGTTGCTGGTGGAGACAGACAAGGCGGCCCTCATCCTGCAGGTGCACGACGAACTGGTCTTCGAAGTGCCGACGGATGCCGTTGATTCAGTCCGGGAAATCATTCGGCAGGAAATGAGTCAGGCGGCCGATCTGCATGTTCCTCTCGAAGTCGGGATCGGCATCGGGCACAGTTGGGCCGAGGCCCATTAAGCTGCAGCCGGTGCTCCCGGCAGATCAGTTCGACGGTTGGGGCTTGAGGGATTTGGTCGACATGATTTCCGGTACGGGATAGGTGGGCACCCGGTTGTTGATGAACATCCCTTCCCAGAAATCCTCGTTTTGCGGCGGCTCGAAAACGAAGCCCTGAACGTCCATACGAACGTCCAGCTTCTTCAGGAGCAGCAGTTGCTTCTCCTCCTCGACGCCTTCGATCACGACGTCGAACTCGAGCGACTGGGCCATGGCGAGGATGGAGCCCAGCAGTTTGTAGGATTCCCGGTTGCTGTAGATGTTGTCGACGAACTTCTTGTCGATCTTGATTTTGCTGATCGGCAGCGAGCTGAGGTAGGCCAGAGAGGAATACCCGGTGCCGAAGTCGTCGATCGCGATCGTGAAACCGCGCATGGCGAGCTGGTGCAGCTGGGTGGACATGAGACCCGGGTCGCTGCCGAAGCTGCTCTCGGTGATTTCAAGATTGATGGAAGACAGAGACAAACTTTCCTTACGCGCAATCGCATCCAGACGCTGATCGATCTTGTCGATCAGCAGGAGTCGTGGCGGGATGTTGATCGACAGCATGAATTGCTTGTCCGTCTGGCGTTGCCATTCGCGAATCCGCTTGCAACCTTCAGTGAAGGCCCATTCGGTGAATTGGCTGATCAGGTCGTTTTCCTCGGCCAGCGGAATGAATTCGTTGGGCGAAATCCACTCGCCACCGTGTCGCCAGCGCATCAGTACTTCGAATCCCACGATCTCTCCGCTGGCCAGGGATACCTGGGGTTGGTAGACCAAACGGAGCTCCCGGTTGCCCAGGGCCTTTTCCAGGGCCTGCTGGAGCACGAATCGGCGACGGGCCTGACTGTGCGCCTGGGTGCCCCGCACGTAGAGCTGGTTCCCGCCCTGGCTCTTGGCCATATGCAGCGCGATGTCGTTGGTCTTGAGCAGATCCTCGATGTTGTCCGCGTCGTTCGGGAACAGGCTCATTCCGGCGCTGGCTTTCAACGTGATGTGGTAGCCGCCGATCTGGAGGGGCTGGCGGATGACCGTCAGCGCTTCCTGGGCCTTGTCAATCGTTTCTTTTTCCAGATTGTCGTCGTCCGATGGCGTGACGAAAAAGGCGAACTCGTCCCCCCCCACGCGAGCCAGGGCCGCATCGGCCGAGACGATTTCGCTGAGTCGTCGTCCGATTTCGCACAGGACGCGATCGCCGTCGCGGTGACCCAGGGCATCGTTGACGGCCTTGAAGTTGTCCAGACCCACGAGAATGAGTCCGAAGGTGTCGCCCGGTCTGCCGGCGATTCGCGCCTCGCCCTGCGAAGAGAAGTAGTGCCGGTTGTACAACCCGGTGACCACATCCTGCTGGGCGAGGAAGATCATCTCCGCCTCCCGGTTGCGGATTTCGGTATGGTCATTGAGCACCACGATCACATGACCACGCCCTTCGCGGGCTTCGCCCACGAGTTTGATCGAGATTTGCGCCGTGATCGGCGTGCTGCCGCTGTCTGGCTGGAACGCCACTTCACCCTGCCAGCGGCCGTGCTCGAGAACCTGCGTCCACAAGGGCTCGACAATCTGTTCGCTCCCCTTGAGAAGAAAGTGCAGCAACGGCTTGCTGCCCAGTTCCTTCTCGGTGGATTTCAGCAGGTCCAGGGCTGCCTGGTTGGCACGGATGACGTGCCCGGTCATGTCGGTCAGCAGAACGGCTTCCTGGACGTTGTCGAAGACCGATGCGGCCAGTGCCAGTTGTTTTTCCGCCTTGCGGCGGTTGAGCGTTTCCTGATCGTGTTTCTTCAGGATCGCCTTCAGTTGCTCGCGCGAATCGGAAAGCGTGATCAGGGTGGTCCGGAAGTGCTGCACGGCCCGTGCCAGGCGCCCGATCTGGTCATGCCGTTTCTGTTGGGGCAATGCGGCTGCGGCCTCGCCATCGATCAGCCGATCCGTGATGTCCGCCAGCTGCTTGAGTTGGTGATTGAAGTAGAGTAGGGCGGTAACCATCAGTCCGATCTGCAGGACGATGAACAGAATGAGCAGGGTGCGATATTGCTGGCTCAGGGTGGCGGTCGATCCGCGCAACAGGAGCATGGTGTCTTCCAGGTTGTTGTTCGCGGCCGTGATCAGTCCGCCGAAGTCGTCCACCATGATGCGGTTGCGTTCTACGCGCAGCTTGGTTTGCAGGTCGCGGACCTCTGCGGGTCCGGCCGCCGCCGCCTTGGCTGCCGCTTCGATCAGCAGTTGTGCCTGATGATCGATGCTGTCCGAGAGTTGCTTGATCTGGCCATAGGCGCTGCTGCGCAGATTGTCGAGGGCGACATCGGTGCGCACCGCGGCGGCCAGTTGTTGCAGGCTCACGACCTGTGCCCGGACATCGATGCGTTCACCCGGTCGTAATGAGGCGACGACCTGCTCGATGTCGGCGCTGGTCTGCGCGAATGCCTTACGCAGGGACTCGATGGTTTTGCTGGATTCCACGAAACCTGCGCTGGCGCGCTGAAAGGTCTGGTAATTGCTGTCGGCCAGGGTGTTGAGATAGAAGACGAGACCGACGCTCAGGGCAATCTGCAGGCCGAGAAACAGCAAGAACTGGATGGAGAGAGGAAGACTTCGCATAACCCGACATCCTTATGGCAAGTTTGAGATCCATTATGTTTGCGACCGGGCGTGTTCAATCCAGACAAGCCCCACTGACGATGGTCAAGAGTTTGGCTGAGACAGCGATTTGAGTCCAGCGCCGATTGCGTTGGCGCGTGCCAGACGTTGCAGGGGTTTGTAGGCTTCGCGCTGTCCCCGTCCCCAGACCACGTCCGGCCAGGTGGCATCGTGCTGGTGACGGGCGATGCAATGAATGTGCAGTTGTTCCACGCGGTTGCCGATGGTGGCCAGATTGATCCGATCCGGGGCATAAAGTTTCTGCAGAACCTGACTGACCTGGTGTATTTCTTCCAGTACGAGATGCTGCGTCTCCAGCGGGACGTCCAGCCATTGACCGAGATCCGGAATCCGCGGAATCAACAGGACCCAGGGGTAACGCTGATCGTCGAGCAGACGCACGCTGCACACGGGAAGTTGGCAGATGGGAATGCTGTCGGAAAGCAGTTGGGGGTGAAGGCGCCAGTGGGCGCTTGCCTCGGTCGTTTTTGATTGGCTCATGGCGTGCCTGCTGGGGGACGGGTGGGGGCTGTCGGGGCAGGGAGTTGCAGTTCCAGATCGACCCGACGGTTTTCGGCGCGTCCGGCGGGGGTGGTGTTCGACGCGATGGGACGCGTATCTGCGTAACCCACGGCGCTGAGTCGGTCCGGCTGAACGCCTTGGGCGATCAGCTGTTGTACCACTGAAGCGGCTCGGGCGGCGGAAAGTTCCCAGTTGGACGGATATTGTGTCGTATGGATAGGGCGATCATCCGTGTGGCCCTGAACGGATATGGGGTAGCTGCCGGATTTGAGCCGATCGGCCAGTCGGTCGATCAGCGATTGCCCGGATGGGGAAAGCGTGGCATCCCCCGAGGAGAACAGGATATTGTCCTTGACCCGCAGATTCACCCGACCCTTGACCACGGAAACGTCCACATCCTCGCCGAGTCCGGAGAACAGCTGTTGGGCCTGCTGGTCGGCGTCCGACGGACTGAGCGGCGATTCGCCCGGATGGGTTTCGGTGGGCGGGTGCGGTGTCGCTTCGAGCGCACTGGTGCCGGCCTTGCCGATCAGTGCGTTGCCCGACTGGGGAATGTTGCCCTGTGTCGGTGTTTCCCCGGGGGACGTCGCCGTCGTTGGCATGGGCCCGGTTTGCGGTGTTGGCGTCCGGTCGACCTTGGCCTGGGCTTCGACGGCACTGCCGCTGCTGCTGGGTACGGTGGCTGTAACGTCCTTGCTTTGATAGGCATAGGCTGCGAGCAGGACGAACAGCGTGAGCAACAGGGTCATCAGATCGACCATGGTCAGCAACCAATAGGATTGATCGTCCTCAATGATCTGGACATCCGCCTCCCAGCCTTCGTGCCAGGGGCGCGTAAACGTGGCGTTCTGGTTCGCCAGGGTGATTTCGGCCTGGATCTGCTGGCGGGTCAGTTCCGTGTCCGCCGAATCCTTGCTGGATTCCAGGGCGGGTTCGTGGGCCGTATTCATCGGGTGCGGATGCGGGATTTGCCGGAAGATGCGGTTTTCCTGCCGGCCCCGCCCGCGGCGGTTTCACGCAATTCGTCCTCGCTGTGGGCCAGGAAGGATTGCAGGGTTTCACGAATGAAGGCCGGGGAACGTTGTTGCTGCATCAGCATCACGCCTTCGACCATCATGTTCATCACGGTCACCCGTTGTTCGGTTCGCCGCTCCAGCTTCAGGGCGATGGGCTTGAAGACCATGTTGGCCAGCAGGATTCCGTAGAGGGTTGTGATGAGTGCGAGCGCCATGTTCTGGCCGATGGCGGCGAAGTGGGCGGCGTCCATGGCGTGCAGCATGTTGATCAGACCGAGGAGCGTGCCCAGCATGCCGAAGGCGGGTGCGAAAGTCGCCATGGTGCGGAATATCTGCGCTTCGGCGCGTTCCTGGGCACGCATGCGGCCAATTCGCCACTGGAGCAGCGTCAGGATGTCGTCGTTGGATGCACCGTCAAGGACCATCTGCGTGCCGGTACGCAGGAAGGGATTCTTGATGCGGCTCAGCTTTTCGTCGGCTCGGTTGATCTCGCCCTGGAACTTGAGCTTGGCGACTTCGACGAGTTCGGCGATGTCCCGTTCGGCATACAGTCGTTCGTTGCGCAGTACGATGGCGAAAATGCGGAAGACCCGAAGCACCTCGTTCAGCGGGTAGCTGATCAGGGTCGCGGCAATGGTGCCGCCGAGCACGAGAAAGAGGCTCGGCAGATTGAAGTAATCGGCGACATTGTTCGAGGACAGGAAGATGGCACCGACCACGATGCCAAAGCCGCTCAGGATGCCAATCAGGGTCGTGAGGTTCAAAAAGACTCCTTTTTCCAGGATTTTCGTGGCAAGGTCTGCGCTATTGCTTATCGGCAGATCTGACGATTCCTTGAGGGGCTGTTAGCCTGAGCGGCACCGGCGAATTGCCCCGGCTAGCCGGTTGCATGCGCGGTGCGGCTGGGTGGCTGACATCGCGGTGCGATCAACCCGAACTCTATCGAGACCGATTATGCGCATAGTTGATTCCCATTGTCACCTTGAAGAGCCGGTGTTCGCCGACGACTGGGCCGGCCTGATCGCGCGCATGCAGGCGGTTGGTGTGACGGGGATCCTGGGTGTTGGCGTAGCGCCGGATCGCTGGGTGCAGCAATGTGTCACGGCCGAACGGATTCGCGCAGGTGGTGTGTCGGTGGGGCTGGCCTTCGGCATTCATCCCTGGTGGGCCGATCGAATCGATGCCCTTACCGGCTTGGCGGCATTGGATCGCTGGTTGGCGAGCCACGCCTCGTCGACCGTGGCCATTGGCGAAATCGGCTTGGATTTCGGCCCGGATATGCCGGATCCCGGGGTACAGCATCGACTCTTCGACGGTCAGCTCGATCGCGCGCGGGAACGGAATCTGCCGGTCATCCTCCACGAGCGCAAATCCGCCGACCTGTTGCTGAAGGCCATCCGGCTGCGGCCGGGGCTGCGGGGCGTGGTGCACGGCTTCGTGGGTTCGGCCCAGCAGGCGCGGCAATTCGTCGAACGGGGGTTCTCTCTGGGTGTGGGCGGCGCAATCACGCACCCTCGGGCGACACGGATGCGTCAGATGGTGGCCGGTCTGCCATTGTCTTCGCTTGTCATCGAGACGGACGCACCGAACCAGCCGGGCCATGCCCATCGGGGCGAACGCAATGAACCGGCCTATATCCGCGAGGTTCTGGCCGTGCTGGCGTCGATTCGCGCAGAGGACGAGGTCGTGTTGGCCGACCAGATGTATCGGAACACCCTGACACTGTTCGGCACGGACTGGCTGGTGCCCGGTCCGCGGGATATGCGGGAGTCGTCGGGCGATTAGCCCATCCGGTCGATCACCGCCCAGGCCGAGTGATTGTGGATGGATTCGAAGTTTTCCACCGTGACGCGGAAGCCCGACAGCCCCGGATAGTCGGCGAGTGTGCCTGCGACGTCACGGATCATGTCCTCGACGAATTTCGGGTTGTCGAAGGCATGTTCGGTGATGAATTTCTCGTCCGTTCGCTTGAGCAAACCCCAGAGTGCGCAGGAACCCTGGTCTTCGATGCGGCGGATCAGGTCGGCCAGCGACAGGTCGGGGTTGGCGACTCGCGCGGTGACGGTGATGTGCGAGCGCTGGTTATGGGCACCGTAGGCGGAGATTTCCTTGGAGCAGGGGCAGAGGCTGGTGACGGGAACCACGAGCTGCAGGTGCGTTTCGGCGCTGTCATCGGCCTGCAGGTGGCCGCTCAGGGTGAGTTCGTAGTCCATTAGCGCCTTCTGGCCGCTCACCGGGGCGGTTTTCTCGAGGAAGAAGGGCATGGTGAAGCGCGCCTGGGCCTGATGGGCATCCAGCAGTTTCGCCATCCGGCGGGTCCAGTCCGGAAGATTTGCCAGGGACAGCTGCAGCGGTTCGGCGTTCAGCAGGGCCACGAAGCGGGACATGTGCGTGCCTTTCTTGTCGGCGGGCAGTCCGACGGTCAGTTCGCATTCGGCGATCGTATGCTGCTGGTGGGTTCCATCAGTCAGGGTCAAGGGGTGTTTGATGGCCTTGATGCCCACCTGATCGATCGCGATGTTGCGGGGATCGAAGGCGGATTGCACATCGGGCATGGCTGAAAGCGTCATGGCAGGTTCCTGGACTAGGGGCGCTAAGGGAAGGTTCAGGCGCGATAGGTCACGGCGGAGCGGTCGTTTTCCCAGATGGTGATGCCGCTGAGCCGGGCATTCGGCCGGTTCAGGGTGCTGCTCAATTCATCGAAGAACCACACGGCGATGTTCTCTGCCGTCGGGTTGACCGTGTCGAACGGCGGAATCTCGTTCAGATAGTAGTGATCGAGTTGTTCCGCCGTGGCGCGTGCGGCTTTCTTCATGGTCTTGAAGTCCATGACCATGCCGACCTTGTCCAGCTTGTTGCCGGTCACCTCCACGATGACCTTCCAGTTGTGCCCATGCAGGCGGGCGCAGTTGCCCTCGTAGCCGCGCAGGTGATGGGCGGCGGCGAACTCCACTTCGACGGTCAGGGTAAATTGAGCGTTGGCGGGTATCGGAAGGGCGGCGGAATCGTTCATGTTCATGGGGTGGCGTTACACGGTTGACGGGCAGGAAGAATCCGCCGTAAAAAATCGCACATCCTACTGTTTAGACTACCGACGTCAAGTCCGCCATCTGCAAGACATTCGTTGCGTGTGCCGTGCTCGATGAAGACATCCGGCAGTGCCAGATGCATAACCGGTTTGAACAGGCCCCGTTCGGTCGCCGTGGCGATGAGCGTGGCACCGATGCCGCCGAGCTTGCTGCCTTCCTCGACGATCATCCAGCCGGCATGGTTCTCGATCAGTGGCGCCAGGGCCGCCCAGTCGATCGGTTTTGCCCAGCGCAGATCGACCATGGTCACGGGGAGGTTCTCGCTGGCGTTCAACGCCGTGGCCACCTTCGTACCCAGGGCGACGACGAGCAGGCTGTCGGCAGGGGTCTCTGCGGCGCGTCGGACGCGTAGACCGAAGGGGGTGGTTGGCGGTTCTCCACCCAGATCGGCGGGGCAATCGCCGCGAGGATAGCGAACCAGTACCGGGGCATCGAGCTCGGTGCCGAGATCGAGCGCCGTGCGCAGTTCCCGTTCGTCGGCGGGTACCGCCAGCATCAGATTGGGAATGGCCTGGCCGAAGGCCAGATCGAAGCTGCCGGCATGGGTGGCGCCGTCCGGGCCGACGAGGCCGGCTCGGTCAACGGCGAACAGAACCGGCAGGTTCTGCAGGGCAATGTCGTGAATCACCTGATCCCAGGCGCGTTGCAGAAAGGTCGAGTAGATGGCGACAAGGGGGCGCAATCCCTCGGCGGCAAGTCCGCCGGCAAAGGTGACGGCGTGCTGTTCGGCGATGCCGACGTCGAAACAGCGATCGGGATGGCGTCGGCCGAATTCGGCAAGTCCCGACCCCTCGATCATGGCGGGTGTAATGACCACGAGTTTTTCGTTGTCGTCCTGATCGGCCAGCCACTGGCTGAACGCGTTCGTCCAGGTCTTGGCGGACGGGCCGGAAGCGGCGGGCTGTGGCTCGATCTTCGGATCGAATCGGCCGACGCCGTGGTAGCGGACCGGATCGCGTTCGGCGGCGTTGAACCCGCGACCTTTTTGCGTGACCACGTGCAGGAGTCTCGGCCCGGTCTGTTCGCGCAGGTTCTGCAGGGTATCGACGAGGGTTCCCAGGTCGTGACCGTCGATCGGGCCGAAATACTGGAAACCGAGTTCCTCGAACAGGCTGGTAACGCCCAGCAGGTGCTTGACGCCATCACGCAGTCCGACCCGGGTCGTGTTCAGCAACTCGCCCAACGGTCCGCCATGGGCAAGGAGCGTGTGCCCGCCCTGACGCAACTTGTTGATCATCGGATTGCTGCGCAGGCGCGTGAGGTGTTCGGTCAGCGCGCCGACGTTGCGCGAGATGCTCATTTCGTTGTCGTTCAGCACGACCAGAAGATCGCTCTGCAGTTCGCCCGCGTGATTGAGCGCCTCGAAGGCCTGTCCTGCCGTCAGCGCCCCATCGCCGATGATGGCGACGGATCGCCGGGATTCGTGTTGTAGTCCGGCTGCGACGGCCATGCCGAGCGCCGCACTGATCGAAGTGCTCGAATGACCGGCGCCGAAGGCATCGAAGGCGCTCTCGCTGCGGCGGGTGAATCCGGACGGGCCATCGCGCATGCGCAGACGGGTCATGGCGGCCCGGCGTCCGGTCAGCATCTTGTGGCCATAGGCCTGGTGACCGACATCCCAGATCAGACGGTCGTTCGGGGTGTCGAAGACGTAGTGCAGGGCGATCGTCAGCTCGATCACGCCCAGATTGGCGGCGAGATGTCCCCCCGTCTTAGCCACACTCTCAATGAGTTGCGTGCGCAATTCGTTGGCCAGCTGGGCAAGTTGGCGCTTCGGCAGGCGCCGCAGATCGGCAGGAAGTTCGATCAGGCTGAGCAGATCGGCGTCGGTCGAGTCGGGAATCCGAGGCGACATCAGTCAGTGATTCCGTGTCAGCACGAAATGAGCGCAGGCGCGCAGCGGGTCTGCGGCATTACCCAAGGGGACCAGCGCGGCAAGCGCGACATCAATGGTCTCCGTCAGGCGTTGACGGGCGCGCTCGAGTCCGAGAACGGTGACGTAGGACGATTTGGCCTGAGCGGCGTCCTTGCCCGGCGTCTTGCCCAACTGCGCAACAGTGCCCGTCTCGTCCAGGATGTCGTCCTGGATCTGGAAGGCGAGACCCAGGGGGGCGATAAATGCTTCCAGTGACGCGTGAACCGTTATATCAGACCGGCCCGCGGCGGCACCCATCAGCAGGGCGCTGCGGAGCAGGGCACCGGTCTTCAGACCGTGCATGTGACCAAGTTCCTGTTCGCTTGGCGTCGTCGACGGGTTCAGGTCGAGTTGCTGTCCGCTCACCATGTCTACGGACCCCCTGGCCAGCAGACGCGTCCAGGCCAGCTGGACCGAGGCGGCCACGGGATGATCCGGTATCTCCTGGAGCAGGAGATCGAAGGCCAAGGTCTGCAGGACGTCGCCGGCAAGAATCGCGGTTGCTTCGTCGAAGGCGCGGTGCACGGTGGGTTTTCCCCGGCGCAGGTCATCATCGTCCATGGCGGGCAGGTCGTCATGGACCAAGGAATAGCCATGGATCAATTCGATGGCGATGGCTGCCGGCCAAACCGCTGTGAACGCCTCGTCTGTCGGATCGGGCAGAGCGCCCGATATGTCCGGGTTGGCGGTCAGTGCGTAGCCCAGCATGACCAGCATGGGTCTTAATCGCTTGCCCCCATCGAGGACGGCATAGCGGACGGCGTCGCTCAGGCGGGGTGGCATGTCGGCCAGACGCGCGTCGAGTGCCTCGATCAGGCGTTGCTCGAACACATCCCGGAACGTCGCCTGCCATTGCGTGAAGGGGATGGCAGGCAGCGGGGCCTTCATGATCGGCGTAACGAGGCAGTCACTCATTGAATAAATCTTTTGCCTGCGCAACGCCGTCTGGAGACGGCTCGACGTCGTCGGGGGACGAAAGTGCGTCAATGCGGCGCTCGGCCTCCTTGAGGGCCTGCTCGCATTGCCGGGCCAGTCGGGTCCCGCGCTCGTAGTCTGCCAGGGATTGTTCAAGGGTCTGTTCGCCCTGTTCCAGACGCGTCACGATCTGTTCCAGTTCTGCCATGGCCTGCTCGTACTGGGCAATGACTTCCGGATTGCCGGTCTGGACGATCTGGGTGTTGGCGGCGGTTTTTCTGGCAGCCATGACGGGTCTCATTCGATATCTACAAGCTGTTAATTATAACGCCCAACGCCCCGTCTGTTGAAAAACTCTTCGTATTGTTCGCACCACCATTGTGAATTTGGCCGCACCACCAGTGGGAATGCGACTTTGGGCATTGTGATGCATGGCCGGGTGGTGATACCTTGGACCGCGGTTCAATGACGGAAGAGAGCGACCCGATCCCATGAATATTTTTCGGACCAAGGCGGCAAGCCCGAATGCCTTTTGCGATACCGGCCTGAAGCGTTGCCTGGGGGCCTTCGACCTGACCTTTCTGGGGATCGGTGCGATTATCGGTACGGGGATTTTCGTGCTGACCGGTATCGCCGCCGCCAACCAATCGGGACCGGCCGTGGTGCTCTCCTTCATTCTGGCGGGCATTGCCTGTACCTTCGCCGCTCTGGCTTACGCAGAACTGGCCTCGTCGGTCGGCGGGTCGGGCAGTGCCTATGGCTACAGTTATGCGGCCTTCGGCGAAGTCATCGCCTGGATCATCGGTTGGGACCTGATCCTGGAGTATGCGGTTTCCGTGGCTGCGGTCGCCAACGGCTGGTCCGGCTATTTCGAGAATGCCTTGACGGCCATCGGGCTGGGATTGCCTGCCGTGCTCACCAAGGCGCCCTCCATGGGGGGAGTGATCAACCTGCCGGCATCGCTGATCATCCTGATCCTCATGGGGTTGTTGATCCTGGGGGTGCGCGAGTCCTCGCGGGTGAACGTGGTCATGGTGTTCGTCAAGGTGTTGACCATTTCGGTGTTCATTGCCGTGGCCGCTTTTAACGTGCATCCGGAAAACTGGACGCCCTTCATGCCCTTCGGCTGGTTTTCGGAAGGCACGGGGGGCAAGCCCATCGGGGTGCTGGCCGGGGCCTCGATCGTGTTCTTCGCCTATGTCGGTTTCGATGCCGTTTCCACCGCCGTCGAGGAGGCGCGCAACCCGCAGCGGGACGTACCGATCGGCATCATCGCCTCGCTGGTGTTCTGTACCCTGATCTATATCGTGGTGTCCGGCCTGCTGACCGGCATCGTCTCCTACAAGGACCTGAACGTCGCCTCGCCGGTCGCCCATTCGTTGCAACTCCTTGGTTACAACTGGGCGTCGGCGCTCGTGGCTACCGGGGTGATCACCGGGTTGACCACGGTGATGCTGGTGCTCTACTACGCGCTGACCCGCATCATTTTCGCCATGTCCCGGGATGGCTTGATCACCTCGCGATTGGCCAAGGTGCATCCCAAAACCAAAACCCCGGTGCCGATCATTCTGGGCTGCGGGGTCGCCATGTCTCTGATCGCGGGGCTGGTGCCGCTGGGCGAACTGGCCGAACTCGTGAACATCGGCACGCTCGCGGCCTTCGTGCTGGTCTGCCTGGGTGTGATCGTCCTTCGGTTCCGTCAGCCGGATCTGCCGCGCCCGTTCAGGAACCCGTTCGGTATCCTGTTGCCGGTGCTAGGCGTGGTGTCCTGCGGTGCATTGATGATGTTCCTGCCGATGGTGACCTGGATCCGTTTTCTGGCTTGGCTCGCGATCGGTGTCGTGATCTATTTCACCTACTCGTATCGGAATAGTCATTTGGGACAAGCACAGTCGCTTAAGCCGGAGTGATTCGTCCCTCGGTGCCTGCCCGCCGCATACCGTCCTGCCCGATCTAACGGATTCGGGGCGCCACGAGATTCCGCCGAATCTCCGTCAACAGGCCAGCACTGGCCTGCTCCACCATGTCGAGAACCTGCTCGAAGCCCTGGGCCCCGCCATAGTAGGGATCGGGCACCTCCGCTATGCCGTAGTCGGCGGCAAAACGCATGAAGAGTTGCGGTTTTTCCTTGAGTCCTTCGGGTGCCAGTTGACGGAGGATGGCCGCATTGTCGCGATCCATGGCCAGCACATAGTCGAAGGTTTCGATGTCGGAACGGGTCACCTGTCGTGCCCGGAGTACGTCCATTTCGTAACCGCGTCGCAATGCGACGGCTGTCGAGCGGGTGTCGGGTGGGTTGCCGATGTGGTAGGCATGGGTGCCCGCGGAGTCGATCTCGATGTGTGTTTCGAGTCCTTCATCCTGAACGAGTTTGCGGAACACGGCCTCTGCTGTGGGCGAACGGCAAATATTGCCCATGCAGACGAATAGAACGCGCATTTGCGGGGAACTGGGCATGGGGCATCCTCGTTTTTCGATAGGGGTCTATGGGAAATCATAACAAACCCGCCTCCAGCGGGACGAGGGGCGCCGCGTCCTGGGTTGTGTCCGAGAAAGCCCGCGACCCAATATAGTTTGCATAGGTAAATATATGTACAGCTATATTTGTTGAGGATTATGCTGTGTCTTTGATCGCAACGCGGCGGAAGCCGGATGAGACTTTGATCTTGGATAGTCCCCATGAAAAAATGCCTTACCCGATTGGTTGGTTAAAGTAATTCCATACCCAGCCGATACCGGTCGAGGAACTCAGACGACAATCACAAATCCTTAAAAGGATGGACCACCAGACATGAATATTTACAGCAACACGGCGAAGATTCTGATCTCGTTTATGGCATCGGCGCTTCTGTTCGTCGGTGTCCTGATCTATATCCTGAGCAATATGAGCTCGGTGACGACCTCCTATCAGAATCTTTACACGACGCAGTATGCGCGATTGGATCTCCTACAGGAGATGAGTAGCAACGGTTTGCTCGGCGGTGTGGCCACGCGTAACAAGGTGTTCAAGCCCAAGTACGCGCCGCCGTACAAGGTAATGATGAAAACCAATGAGATCTTCAAAAAAGATCTGGAAATGGTGCGTTCTCTGACACCGGCTGATGACAAGGCAAGCAACGAATTGCTGGAAGATGTCGCGAAGCGTTGGGCGCTTGTGGAAGCGGCGCGTATCGGCGTGTTCAAGGACGTCGAAGCCGGCAATCTGGATGTCGCCACGCAGACGCTACTGGAATCGGAGTTTCCCAACTGGCAGCAGATTCGAAAGGATCTCCAGGCGTTGACCGAAGCTTGGAAAGCTCAGGCGTTACAGATGCAAGGCGACATCAAAAAACGTGCGGAGAAGGCGCGCCAGTTGAGTATCTGGGTGGGCGTGATCGCCTTGGCGATCGGATTGACCCTGATCGTGCTGGTCATGCGTTCGGTATCGAGCCGACTGTCTTCGGTCACACGCGCCATGCATGAAATCGCCTCCGGGGATGGCGACTTGCGCAAACGACTGCCGGATACCGGGCGCGACGAAATCGCCGATTTGGCCAGAACCTTCAACCGGTTCGTGATCAAGATTCAGGACCTGGTCCGCGAAATTACCGATTCCACAACACATCTGGCTGCCTCCGCAGAGGAAATGTCGACCATCACCCAGATGTCACGGGAGAATACCCGACACCAGACCGAACAGACCGAGTTGGTTGCCGTCGCTATCGACGAAATGACGGCAACGACCAAAACCGTCGCCCAGAACACCAACGAAACCGCCTTTGCCGCCCAGGAAACCGATGAGGCGACCCGTGCCGGCAAGGAAGTTCTGAATCGCTCGGTCCAAAGCATCAACAAGCTGGTGAACCATATGCACACGACCACGGAGTCGGTGCATGAGCTGGAAGGGCAGACCGCGAAAATCGGTGGTGTGCTCGATGTGATCCGGAGTGTCGCCGAGCAGACAAACCTGCTGGCATTGAATGCCGCGATCGAGGCGGCCCGGGCTGGCGAACACGGTCGCGGTTTTGCCGTGGTGGCCGAGGAAGTCCGCAATCTTGCCAGTCGGACTCAGCGCTCAACGGAGGAGATCCGGGAAATCATCGAACAGCTCCAGGAGCGCGTCAGCGAGACAGCCAAGGCCATGCAGACCAGCGAGGCGCATGGTCAGGAAACCATCAAGCTGACGGCAGAAACCGATGAACTGCTCGATGTGATCATTACGCGGGTGAACGCCATTACCCAGATGACCTTGCAAGTCGCAGCCGCAACCGAGGAGCAATCGGCAGCGGCGGCCGAGATCAATCAGAACCTTTCGAAAATCCGGGTGCAGAGCGAACACCTCGACGATTCGGCAGAGCAGGTTTCCATTGCCGGCGCCGATCTGACCCGCCTGGCCGCCAACCTGGATCGACAGGTCGGTCGTTTCAAGGCCTGAGCCCGTCACCGCACATCGCTGAGTAGCGGTATTCCGGGCAGGGTGCCGCTGCCTTTATCGATGGGGGGCGTCATGCCCCTTTTTTGCGGGCTTATTACATGGGGTGACGGGTCTTGTCATCCCGCGTTTATCCCTTGATTTTCTAGGGGCTTTGTTTGATGGCGCCTTGTGAGCGCCTGTACCAATCCGTGTTGTACCCCAGCGTACTGTCTCAAATTAGTTGCACTCAAAACCGCGCTTTGGCGCGGTTTCCTTTTTTTCGTACCGAAAAACTGTTCCGAAACTGAAACAAAACGTCATCCGTTTGCCTGGCTATTCGATGTAATTCGCTGATCTGAAAGCGATTCATTTTCTGGCATCGATGTTGCTCAATCCAAGACATGCAAGGTGATTCCCACCTGGGGCAACGCGAGGACGTCAGGTCATGGCTAATCGAATTCAATGTGTTTGGCAGGGCTGCCTGTTCAGTGGCGCGGCACTGATTCTCAGCCTCCCGCTCTGGCGCGAAGCCCAGGCGGCGGGCGTCAAGAATCAGGTCAAGGCCGATCCGGGCGACATCGTTATCCTGCGCAATGTGCCGGCACGGCCGGCCGCTCGTGCCATGCCGCCATCGAAGGCCGTGATGCTGAACCCGAGTCCGCTAGCGGAAATCGCACAGGGTCTGGGGTCGGCGGAATTGTCGAATGCCGACTACGCCGCGCTCTCAGCCAACGCACCGGGGGTGGTCACGTCGCCTCGCCAAGGGCCGCTGACTGCGCAACTGGTTCGGGAGAACGTTCAGGCCACAACGACCGGCCTGTTGACACCCACGCAGGGCGGCGCATCTGCGGGCACTGCGGGTAGTGCCATTCGTTCGGCAACGGGTGGAATCGCGCCAACCGTCTCCGGTGCTCTGGGTGCCAGCGGGCTGTTGTCGGGAGGCGCCCGGCCATGAGCCCACACCTGTCCCGGCAGATTCGCCCGCGCAGACTCATTCTGAGCTTGGGTCTGGTTCTGGGGCTGCTCGGTACCACCGCGCAGGCGGACGAGTACGACTGGATGCTCCAGGTGCTGGACAGTTCTCGTATCAATGGGCAGGTCGGGAGCGGCGCATCCGGGAATATGGCGGTAAACACGGCGGCCGGCGACGGCAATATCCAGGCAAATCAGCGACAAATCGGGGTAGGCGGTGGCGTCGTTGCCGGGCCGGTGACACCCCTTGGCGTCCACAAGCCGAGCAATGTGTCGGGCGGCGCTGCGCTGGACGCGCAAACGGAAATCGGCGGACAGGCATTCAGCCACTCGGCCGGTGTGCTTGGCATCAATCAGGTCAGTGGTGCAGGCAATGCACAGGTGAACACGATGTCGATGGGGGGCGGTGGCTCGTCGTCGTCAGGAATTCGTGCAATGGGCGCGGGAATCCCGAAGCCGTTGCCGAATCTCTCCGGCCAGGATACTGGGCGGAGGGCGGGGCACATCCCGGATCGGTATCGCGCCGTCATCGGCGAGGGCGCGTTATCCGGATTCAGCGGTGTACTCCAAATCAACCAGGTTTCAGGGATCGGGAATATGACGGCCAATCACTTCTCAATCTCGATGCCCTGAGGCTGGTTTCATGATCGATGTAAACCCAACAAGAAGGATAGTTACTATGAAAACGCAAATCAAGATGACGCTGATCGCCTCTGCCATCGCGGCACTGGTTTCTGCTCCGGCCATGGCCGATGACCACGAAGGGCATCACGGCAAGCCGGATGTGAAGATCAAGATCAGCAAGGACATCAGTGTCAAGAAAGACATCAACCTGAAGGTCAACAAGACCATCAACAAGAACGTCACGGACAACATCGTCAACAACGATGTCCGCGACATCACGGTGAATGCGGAAGCAGCCGCCAATGCCATGGATCAGCAACTCATCACCAACAACGAGGTGGATAACGTCAAGCTGACCAACAACGCCAAGATCGGTGACAACGTCGGCACCAACGCGAGCGGCAACATCGGCATGAACGTGGCTGCAGGCGATACCAACGTGCAGGACAATGCGGCTGCCCTGGCAGCAGTTGATGCCGGTTTCGTGTTCGGCCAGTCCACCGCAACGGTGGATGTCGGTCAGACCAACATGGGCAACACGACCATGAACAGCGGCGTCACCAACACCGCATCCATCGCGGACAACGCCTTCCAGAGCGCTTCCGGCAACATCGGCGTGAACGTGGCTTCCGGTACCGGCAACGGCCAGAAGAACACGATGGCGGCTTCCGTATCGACTTCACGGGTAGCCAGTGCGTCCATCAACAGCACGCAGGCTTCTGCGGGCAACAGCATCCGCAACGAAGGCCGTACCGAGAAATACACCGATCTCGTGAATGTCACCCTCAAGGGCGGCAGCATCGGCGGTTATAAGGGCGCTGGCAGCGGATCGTACAGCGGTCGCACCAGCTCCACCATCACCGGCCAGATGGACCAGATCGGCAATGTCTATCCCGATACCTGGAGCGGTGCGAGCCATCCGAGCGGTTCTGTCACCGGCCATATCGATCTGGATACGGCAACTCAGGGCGGCTCCGATCTGAATGGCGATGGCGGCGCACTGGCATTCGGTACCCATGACATGAAGTCAAGCGGTTCCGAAGGCGGCAGCCTGGGCTTCAAGGAGCAGGGCATGATCGGTCTGAGCTCCGTGATGAGCGGTAGCGTTGCCACCACGCGTTATGTCGTGATCAATGCCGAGAATGACGCTTCCCTGAGCGGGAATGCCTTCTCCAAGGCAGCCGGCAACATCGGCGTGAACGTGGCAGCCGGTACCGGCAACCTGCAGAGCAACAGCCTGTCCATGGCGGTCTCCTGCGTGAGCTGCGGTAAGGGCGGCACCGGCGAGTAATTGCGCCGCTTGATGGCTATCGGCGGGGCACGCTTCTGGCGTTGCCCCGTCTTTCCAGACAAGGAGATTGTCTGGAAAGACGACACCGGGGCCGGTTCCAACGACCTACGGGGGATGTTTGGCTAGAACGCAGGGGATTGATCGATGCGGCGTTTATTCAACCAATGGCTTGTGGTCCAACGGGCGTCGAAAAAGTCGCAGCTCGCGACAGTGACGCTCGTCGTGCTTCTGACTGCCGGCGGGATGGTCGGTGCACCTGCTCGGGCGGCGGAGATCCGCTTCGGCGACATCCTGCCGAACGGCGCGATTCTGACCAAACCGGTCATCAGCATGCAGGAGCGGCGTTACCTGAACGTGGTTCGTCAGCAGTACGACTTTTCCTGTGGTGCTGCGGCGCTGGCGACGATTTTGCGTTACGCCTACGGGTTGCGCCTCGGGGAGGAAACCGTGCTTTCCGGCATGTTGGGCGTGGCCAATCCGGAACTGGTGCGGACCCGGGGCTTTTCCCTGCTGGACATGAAGGAATACTTGGCTGAGCTGGGTTATCGCGGTCGCGGCTATCGCATCGATCTGGCGCGTCTGGAGTCGATCCACGTCCCGACGATCGTGTTGATGAACGTGAACGGCTACAACCATTTCGTCGTGCTGAAAAGCGTCAGCGATGGGTATGTGCATATTGCCGATCCTGCCCTGGGCAATCGGCGCTATCCCCTGGCCAAATTTCTGGAGACCTGGCCATCCCGAACCATTTTTGCCGTGATCGGCCCCGGTTTCGATCGCCATACGGCGTTGCTGGACGCTACGGATATTCCCAGTGCCAAAAACCTGCAGGAACGGTCGGGTGGCGTCCCCAAGGCCGAACTGCTGGATTTCGGATTTACCCATGCCGATCTGTTCTAGCCGCTCAGCAGTCGCAAGAGCGGGCGACAGATCGGCTGCTTTAACCGTGCAGATGACAACTGCCCCGCATGGAGAGATGTCAACGATGAATCATACGAAGCGCAATTTTCGGCGTGCAGCCCCGGACCGACAGTACCGGGAAACCGTACGGGACGTGACGTGGGTGGTCGGTGGCGCCCTCGTGTCCTGTGTCCTGTTTGCCGGGTTGGCCTCGGCCTCGCCCGTACCCGACAACACCGCCGTGTCGGGGCATATCCCCGGTGGCACCTTCGCCAAAAAATCGGCCATCGTGGCGCTGACCGACCCCGAGCTGTCGGTTCTGCGCGGGAAATTCCTGCCGAACAATCAGCAGGTCGTGTTTTTCGGGGTGCAGATGGTGTCCCAGTGGCAAACCGCCGGTGGCGCCATGAGCGCGGGCATGACGTTGGGCATCGACCGTTCCCAGGGGCAGCCTTCAGTCAGCTTCCAGCCGATGGTAACGATCATGGGAACGCCGACCCAGGTGGCCGCCGATGGCGTGGTTCAGGATCACTCCGCGCAGGATACCCGGGGGGTGCGTCAGCAGATCCAGGTGGCCGGTAACGACAATCGGGCCACCAACCAGTTTCAGGTGGCCGTGCAACCCTACGGGGCGCGTGGTGCAGTCCCGACAACCGACGCCTCGAACACCGGCAGCGGGCCGTCCCAGGTCGTGATCAGCCAGGGTGGCGCCACGGCCAGCGCGGGGATCATCGGCGGCAACCAGGCGGGCGTCACCCTTCAACTCGGCGACTCGACCGTCCGCCAGGTGATTGGTGGAGGCAGTAATGCGATGCAGTTGATCCAGCTCTCGGGCGATCAGCAGCAGATTCAGAACCAGTTACGACTGATGGTCGGTGTCGGTCAGGCTTCCGGCCTGCCCGGCGCGGATCTCAAGCAACAGGTGGGTATGGCATTGGCGACCTTGCGCGGCCTCTGATCCCACTGTCGATTCTGCTTCCGGCGTCGGCCTTCTGGACGTCGGAAGGTCGGTTGGGTCAGGGCGAGTGGGTGGGGTGGTGTTCAACTGATCCGACAATCAATCCCAAAAAACAAAAGGAATAATCATGAGAAAGGAACATGTGATGCAGACGGGCCTGAAGCAGGGCCTGGCCTTGGCTGTTTCGGTCGGGCTGGGCATGGTGGCCGCACCGCAGGCCACGCAGGCGAACGAGGTGGATGATGTCAATGCATTGAGCGCCGAGCTGCAAACGCTCCGCGAGAGCTACGTCAAGGAAGTCCGTCGGCTGCGCGAGGTCGATGCGCGATTGCTGGCGATACAGGCTCAATTGAAGGCGGCGGGTGTCCAGCCGGACGGACAGACGACCCGTGCCGAACCCTCGGGCGGCCCCACGGCAGCGTCGAGCAACACGACTGCCGGCGAGACTTCCGAAGTCGGCCATACCGCCGCCGACAAGGAAAAGGCGACCAAGCGCAGCGTGGACGATTTTCTGCAGCAGGAGCATGTGGCCTTCGATCGACGACTGGTCATCGAGGGGGGGATCACCTATAGCCGTTACGATCGCAATCAACTGGCGCTGAACGGTTTTCTCGCGCTGGATTCGATTTTCCTGGGGAATATTTCCGTGGACAAGGTGGCCAGCGACACCCTGACTTACAGTCTGGCCGCCCGGTACAGCCTGACGCCCCGCTGGAACATCGGCGTGTCGACGCCTTTCCTGCAACGTCAGATCACCTATCAGAAAGGCGGGGCGGGCGGTTCGGCGGCGAGTTATGCGGAGTTGTCCCAGGGCAGCACCGTCACGCCGGGCGATACGACATTCAACCTCAGCTACCGGTTGCTGCCAGAAACCCAGGATTGGCCCGACATCGTACTGACCGGCAGCGTCATTGCGCCGACCGGACGCGCCCCTTACGGCATCAGTTGGGAAACGATCAACGCCGGGCAGGACGCCTCGGGGAATTCCTTCGTGCAGTTTTCCGTGCCGACGAAGCAGGCCACGGGGAACGGCCTGTGGGGATATGGCGTTTCCCTGTCCATGGTCAAGACCATGGATCCGGCCCTCATCTTCACGAACTTCGGTTATACCGGCTACCTCTCCCGGCATTTCAACGACATCGGCATCGATCCCTCCGTGCAGAACCCCGGACGCGTGAAGTTGGGTGAGTCGTTCTCCTATGCGCTCGGCCTGGCCTTCGCGCTGAACGATCGGGCCAGCCTGTCCCTGTCAGTCAGCGACCAGATTTCGCGTCAGGCCCGGATCAAGTACGACGGGCAACCCTGGCAGGCGCTGATCGGCAGTAATGCCAACGCCGCGACCTTCAATCTGGGGATGACCTACGCGTTGAACAAACGCACCACCCTGGTGACGACGCTGGGCGTGGGGTTGACGCCCGACGCGCCGGATTTCACGCTCGGTATCAAGATTCCCTTTATCCTCTGATTGCACAGCCTGGCGCGCTGGGTTTCTGGGCCGGCCATGCCGCATCTGCGGTGTGGCCGGTCGTGCTGCTCGGGTATTACCCGGGATCTGCGGACCGTTTTTTCCTGTCGGAAACGTGATACGGGCAAGCACGGCATCGCTGCGAGTGCTTGCCCGTATCGTGCGGGTTCCTGCCTGGCGCGCCAATCCACGCCGGGCGGATTCAATACAGGAGCGGGACGCAGATGAGTGCCAGTGCGGGCCCGTTCGGCAGCGTCACGCGGTTCATGAACAGGTGGCAGCGGCTTTTCCGCCCATCGTAATCAACCACCTGGAACGGCACCGCACAGCGACAACGATAGGCGAGACGGGGGTTAACCGCGCCGCCGTCCAGGAGGGAAACGTGCCCCAGACTGGGAATGAGTACGGCAATGTGCCGGCCCTTCAGGGCGTCGCGGTCGTAGCCGAAGATGATCTGCGTATTCGCGCAGCAATCCAGAATGTGCCCCTGTTCGTCGACCCAGACCCGGCAGGGTTGCCGTTGTTCGTCGGGGGGGAAATATTGCCGACGATGGGTGGACAGGGGCAGTGTGTTCAGGCTGGTGGTGATCATGTTGACCTCTCGCTTGTCGTCGATATGGCTTTCGCCGGTGATGCCGGGTGTCGGCGGGATTACTGCACGGTGATTTTTTTCAGGGCGCCGTCGGCCTTCTTGGGCAGGGTCAGTTTCAGGATGCCGTCCTCGTATCTGGCCGTCGTCTTGGTGTCATCGACCGTCTGGGGCAGGGTGAAAGACCGGTATTGCCGTCCGTAACTGCATTCCCTCAGGACGACCAGGTCGCCTTCCTTTTCCGCTTTTTCCTGCTTGGCTTCAGCACTGATGACGACCTGATCTCCATGAACCGAAACCTGAATGTCCTCTTTCCGGAAGCCCGGGATTTCTGCCCATACCGTATAGGCGCCATCGTTTTCCGTGACATCGATGGGAAACGGGTGGCGGGACATCTGCGGCCAGGAGAATGGCTTCATGAAAAAGCCCTGGAACAGGTCGTCCATGTCTCGCGGGAGTGGTTCGACACGGGTTAATCCTTTGAAGGGGTTCAAGCGTGTTAGATCGGTCATGGTGTTTTCTCCGTTGCATGAGGAAAGCCAGGAGCCGGACGAGATGCCCGGCCCTGGACGGACGTGGCGGCATGCTATCCGTCGGCAAGCCGCATATCAGGATGTGCCGACCGGCTTGGTCGGGATTTGAGCGGCCCCACATCGGCCATGCCTTCGATCTCGGCTTCGGCCGCCAGCCAGTCCGACAGCTCGTTGCCCGACGAAAAGCCGCGAGCTTCCGCCCGGTAATAGGCGGCAGTGGCGATTCGTTCATGCTGATCTGTGGGCGAGGTTGCTGCCGTGTCGGGTTCGTTGGCAGCCAGGCTGTCGTGTTTCGGTTTCTGGACAGTTGCCATGAGATTTCTCCTCCTGAAAAAACGTCCGCCCGAAGATGCTCGATACGGATGAGGGATGGCGGCCCAGGCCATTGGGTTGGGACGAGACGCCATATCTTGAGTCACTCTAGATTCGTTGGAGGGTCCGGCAAATAAGGGCGGCTGCGTAAGGTGGGACCCGTAGGGGATCGCCCTTAGGGAGTCACCCGTATTGGATGGCCACAGGGGGGGGACTACGGTAACGGTCTCAGAGAGTGAATCATCGCCCGGCGCGTATATCGCCGCTTGGTGCGATGCCGTGGTTTGCCGAAGCCGCATGGTCAGATCCAGTCGCGGGCGTGGGGCCGGATCACGTTCGGTTTACGTACCGCCGTATCACGGGGATGGGCGGGGAAGATGAGGAATGGGAACAAATGACCGATACGCCGCGAAAACTGCTGCATTCCATTCTTCTGGCGGGTGCGAACCGGATGTCGCCCGTGTGCTGGCTGATTGTGGTCGTGATGTGGGGAATACTGGGCGGGGGCGCTGCTGCACATGCCCAGGAGCGGATGGCCGAGCAGACCGTCTATGTGGGCGTTCTGAGCGATTTCGATCGCAGCGCGATTCATCAGCAGTGGTTACCGACCATGCGCTATCTGTCCACGCATGTCCCTGGGCATCGCTTTGTCCTGTTGCCGGTCGGGGTCTCCGATCTTCAGCGCGCCCTGGAGGCCAGAACGCTGGATTTCCTGCTGGTGCATCCGGCCTATACCAACCGGCTGAAGGCGGCCTACGGACTATCCAATGTCAGTACGCTGATCAATCAAGGTCAGTCTGTACCCTTGAACAAGTTTGGCGGTGTCGTGTTCACGCAGCGCCAACGCCAGGATATACAGCATCTTGAAGATCTGCGCGGCAAAACCATCGCATTTTCCGTTCGGGATTCGTTCGATGGATTCCAGATCCAGCAGGGACTCCTCAGCCGTCATGGCGTGGATGTGGTCCGGGACAGTCGGCTCATGGCATTGGGCAATCCGCAAGATCGGAGCGTACTTGCTGTGCTGGAAGGACACGCCGATGCAGGGTTTGTCCGAACCGGCGTACTCGAATCCATGGTGCGCGCCGGACGATTGGATCTATCGCGGATACGCGTGCTCAACGAGATGATCCGGCCGGAGTTTCCGTTTCGCCTGTCGACTCAACTTTACCCGGAGTGGATCCTGACTGCGGCGTCGCATGTTTCCATGAAGCTGATCAATCAGGTGGCGGCCGCTTTGCTGGTCATGCAGCCGGATGACCCGGCCGCCCGGCAGAATAATTACGCCGGTTGGTCGCCACCGTTGTCGCCAGCGGGGTTTGAGGGTATGTCCGGGATAACGTCGGCGCGTGTCGTGTCGCCCGCCGTCAGGCACCCAGCCGCCGCCGCGGTACAGGGCGAGTGGCAGGCGTGGCATCGCTACATCGATCACCATTCGTTCGAGGCGATCATGGGTCTGTTTGCCCTGTTCCTCCTGACCTTGCTTTTGATGTACGGGCATGCGCGTCGGGTGAACCGGGCGCTGCACGCCTCGCAGGCACAATTGCAGGTTATGGCGCATCACGATGTTCTGACGGGACTGCCGAATCGCGTGCTGCTTGAGGAACGCTTGACGCTTGCCCTGGCCCAGGCCAGGCGAAGTGGGCGGGAGGTGGCAGTCTGCCTGCTCGATCTTGACGGGTTCAAGCCCATCAACGATACCTTCGGTCACCTGATCGGCGATCGGGTGCTGCAGGAGGTATCCCGGCGCATTCAGCGGGGCCTGCGTGAGAGCGACATGGTGGCCCGCTATGGTGGGGACGAGTTTGTTCTGGTCATGGATGACTTCGAGGATCAACGGCAATTGCGGGAGGTGCTCGAACGAATCTTGCGCGTACTGGCCCGACCGCTGGCCTGCCATCCGGCTGCGCGGGTCCGGGCGAGTATCGGTGTCAGTATCTATCCCGAGGATGCGCGCGATGCTGTTGCCCTGCTGAAAAATGCCGATGAGGCCATGTATGTGGCCAAGCGCGCCGGAGGTAATCGATTCGTCATCCATCATCCCGCGCCGGAGGTTGTTCCCGCCCCGGGCCCGATGCTGGTACGCAAGGCATGACGATGCTCGGGATCGGACGCGAAACGCGGTGCCAGGTTGGCACCCGTATGGCGCTAGGACGGGATTGTACCCAGCTCGGCGATGCGCACGAGTTCGACGAGGGAGTCGGCGCCGGTTTTGTGCATGACACGTGCGCGGTGGATTTCCACCGTGCGATGGCTGATGCCCAGCTGGCGGGCGATCTCTTTGTTCGATCGGCCCTCGATCGCCAGGCTCATCACTTCCCGCTCCCGGTCGGTCAGGCTTTCCAGTACGGATCGGGCCGAGTGGTTGGCTTCGGCTTGGGAGAACAGCCGTTCGCTTTCCAGCAGGGCGACATGCACGCTTTCCAGCAGAGTGTGGCCGCTGACGGGTTTGGTGAGAAAGTCCACGGCGCCGGATTTGATTGCCCGGACGCTCATCGGGATGTCGCCGTGACCCGTCAGGAAAATCACCGGCAGCAGAATGCCTCGGTTGATGATTTCCGCCTGCAATTGCAGGCCGTCGATATCCGGCATCCGGATATCGATGATGGCGCAGCATCGGGGCACGAGGGCATCGATGTTCTTGAGGAACTCAGCCGCGCTCTCGTAACTCACCACGGTCATGTCCTCCTGTTCCAGCAACAGGGAGAGCGAGTCGCGAATGGCAGGGTCGTCGTCGACGACGAAAACGGTGTCGTGCATTTTCATGATGCGAAGGGTAGTGTGAAGTGGAAAACGGCACCCCGTTCACCCGCCTCGATATCGACCCAGAGTCGCCCGCCCTGGGCTTCGATGAGGGCCCGGCTGATGGCAAGACCCAGGCCGATGCCGTTAGTCTTGGTGGTGAAGAATGGGTTGAAGATTCGCTTGGCCGTCTCGGCGCTCACGCCCGGCCCGGAATCCTGGATGGTGGTCATGGCCATTCCGTCATCGATCATGGTACGGACCCGGATGGTAATGTGTGCCGGGGAGATTCCAGCTTCCCGCATGGCATCCACCCCGTTCATGACGAGGTTGATCAGTACTTTCTGCAGTTGCAGCCGGTTGGCCATGACCGGCTTCAGATCGGGCATCAGTTCCACCGCGGTATGAAAGTCGGTATATCCGCTATCCTCGACTTCCGCGAGCGCTTCATGAATCACCTCGTTCAGATCCGTCGGCTCGAGAATGATCTCGCCATCCTGGAGGAATTCGAGCAACTCGTGCAGAGCCTGTCCGGCTTTTTGTGATTGAGCGGCTGCACCGAGCAGGGCATGTTCGAGCTTGTCCAGATGACCGGCGCGCAACATGTTGATTGCCGCTTCGCTGTAGGCGGAAATCGAGGCGAGGGGTTGATTGATCTCGTGGGCGATGGCCGAGGCCGTCTGTGCCGCAACCTGCTGATCAACCAGTCGATCCATGGCGCGGCGGCGGTTTTTCAGTTCGGCTTCCATGGCACGCTGCTGGGAGATGTCCTGAATTGTGCCGACAATCCGGGTTGGGCGTCCCCCTTCGAAAAAGGTCTGGCCGTTGGCCATCAGGGTGCGTTCCTCGCCGGTTTTCGGGTTGATGATCCGGTACTCCACACGGTAGACGCCGTTACCCTGATCGGGTTTCATCGCGCGCTCGATGGCTGCATGAATCTTGCTGCGATCATCCGGATGAACCAGATCCAGGAACGTTGTGAAATTGATCGGGGTATCCAGATCCACTCCGCATATTGCGCGCGCACGCGCGTCCCACTCCAGTCGTCCGGATGCAATGTCCCGATCGAAGATGCCAAAACCCGCCGCTTCTTGCGCCAATTGGAGTCGATTCCGACTCGCAATCAGTTCGCTCAGGGTGCGTTTGAGCTCGGTAATATCCTTCTGGACCGACACGTAATGAGTCACCTTGCCATCGGCTTGTCGCAGGGGGGATATGGTTGCGGATTCGATGGAGTACAGACCATCCTTGCGCCGGTTGACGAATTCGCCCCGCCAGATTTCGCCACGGGCAAGAGATTGCCACAGTGATCGGTAAGTTTCCTCAGGCGTCAATCCGGACTGCAGCATCCGGGGGGTGCGATTGATGACTTCCTCGGCCGTATATCCGGAAATCTGCGTGAAGGCGGGGTTGACGAATTCGATGATTCCCTGAAGATTGGTGATCATGATGCTGTCCGGACTTTGCTCCACGGCGAGGGAGACCTTGCGGAGCTGATCTTCGGTCGCCCGTCGGTCCGAGACGTCGAGAAACATGAGCCAGACGACCATATCGGACATGCTGGAGGCTCGAACGATGCCGACAAAGCGGGTATGGATGATGGTGCCGTCGGCACCCGCCAGGGTCAGATTGAACCGCTGGCGGTCGGTATGCTTCACCATGTCCGCAAACTGTGCGGACCAGTACGCCTGCTCATCGGGAACGACGAACTGAGCGAAGCGGCGTCCGATGCACGCACGCCGTGGAAGACCGAGCATGGCGGTGGCGGTCAGGTTCACTTCGGCAATCAGACCATCGCGGTTGAGGGCGATGTAACCGACGGGGGCCAGGTCATAGAGTTCGGCGTAGCGATCCCGCGATTCCGCCAGTTCGATATGAGCGTGCCGCAGGGTTTCATTCTGCATCTGCAGTTCGATCTGATGGGCCTGCAAGTTGCGGATCACGGTGTTCGGGTCGCTATCGGGCGACGGTTGTGCGGTCATGCCGGGCATCTTGCTCTTACCCTCGGCAGGTAAGGCGCCAGCCTCCGTCTTGTAGCGTTTTTTGCGATCGACCATCTTCCGCGCTCCCTGATCCTCGTACATGATTGGGGGCTGCCGGTCATCCGATTGCCCCATCGATCCGCGCACTTCATCGTGCTTTTTCAATAACCTGCCATTTCGGTAGGGTGTTACCTGTTTGGACCCTATGTCAATAGTCCATGCAGGCCCGCGCGGTATGCCACGTGTCATTGCAGCAGGTATGCGCTTCGGGGGATCGAGCCATCCGGTTGCGGAGGCACCTTGGTCATCGTGTTCTGGGGGGGGATGAGGTGCGTTGCGCCCGGAGGGAAGTCCTGGACGGTTCTCCCGGTCGAGAACGAGATTGCCATCGGATGGACGGGGATCATAGAGCGGCTGGTTCGACGTCAGCCAGGAGCGTGCACCGGAGCGGGACTTTGCCCAAGGGCGAGGGGATTCCTGGCTCATGCGTATCACGGGGCGGACAGGCCGTGCTTGTTGATCAGGCGATGCATCGAAACCCGGGAGATGCCGAGCATTTCCGCCGCTTCGGTGACATTGCTGTTGGTCGTGACCAGCGCACGCGACAGTGCCTGTAATTCCGCCTCGTTGCGCGCCTGGGCCAAACTGGGCAAAGGCTCGGAGACCAGGGTGGTGAACTCGAGATCTGCCGGGCCAATCGCCTGGCGGTCGCTATGCACGATGGCGCGTTTCAGCCGGTTCATGAGTTCACGGACATTGCCCGGCCAGGTGTACGCTGAGAGTGCCGCCAGGGCTGCGGGGCACAGAACCTTGTGCTCCAGGCCGAGCTCATCGGCAAACCGGTGGATGAAGTGCTGGGCGAGTTCGACCACGTCCGTGCCGCGCTCGGCGAGCGGGGGCATGACCAGTCGCAGTACGTTGAGACGAAAATACAGATCCTCGCGGAATCGACCTTCAGCGACCGACTGTTCGAGATCCACATGGGTGGCTGCTACGATCCGTACGTTCACGGGGATGCTCCTGTCACTCCCGACGCGCTCGATGACGCCTTCCTGCAGAAATCGCAGCAGACTGACCTGCGTTTCCAGCGGGAGGTCGCCAATCTCATCCAGCATCAGCGTGCCGCCGTCGGCAGCCTCCACGCGCCCGATTTTGCGTTGATGGGCGCCCGTGAAGGCGCCCTTTTCATGACCGAATAGTTCCGATTGCACGAGACTCGGCGTCAGCGCCCCACAGTTCACGGCGATGAAGGGGCGGTCGTGCCGATCCGAGTGTTCGTGCAGGTAGCGTGCGGCCATTTCCTTGCCGGTACCGGTCGGGCCGGTGATCAGCACAGGCAGGTCGTTTCGGGCATAGCGTTTCAGATGTGCGCGGACGGTCTTCATGATGGGGCTGCTGCCGATCAGACCCTGTTCATTGATCCCAGCCGTGCCGGCATCGACGGAAACCGTGTCGGCGTGGATATCGGCGACCCGGGCCATCGTCCAGGCGTGTCCCAGCGAGAAGAACAGGCGCAGCGGTTCCAGGGGCAGGAAACAGAAATCGAAGAAGTATGAGTGCAGGAAAGCTGCATAAGTCGGGCTGTCTGCTGCCTGCGGTTCCACCAGGCCGACCCATTGGACGTTCGGGTATTTGTGGGTTGTCTGTACGAGACAGGCGCCGAGTTTGGATACGGCGTCGCGAAGATCGGCCAGAACCACCTTGACCGGCGCATGTTTCAATGCGCGCTGCAATTGATCGCAATCATGGACGAGGGTGACATCCCACATGAATGAGGAAGCGATGCGCGCCACGTCTTCACCGATATCGTCCTTGCGAAACGAGAGATAGATGAGTTGCCGGCGCTCGAGGGTCTTCCCCTGGCTGGCCCGCTTGCCCGTACGGGCAATGGCATCGTCCATCAGTCCATTGTTGCGTCTGCGGTTCGATTCCTCCGGAAAGGGGTCGTGGTCGTCGCCCCTACGGTTGAAGAAAGTGGCTAATGAGTCCAGTTTCGCCGCATGCGACGTGTACTCGGGGTGGGTGTTCGCTTGTTGGATGGCGCTCATGGTGATTTACCTGTCAAAGTTCCTTGTTGATTGAAAGAGTCCACGATCCGATTGGCCCCGGGTCATATCGCGCAGGGCGTAGGCCGATGCATTCGAAGATGGGTGCTTCAACGGGCCGATTCGTAGATCGATGAACGTCCGTTTTTGGCTAGGACAACCTGCCAGAGCTGCCCTTGTCCGGAGCGGAAAAATCCGGCGCAGGACAGCAGGTAGTATTTCCACATGCGGTAAAAGCGATTGCCGTACTTGTTCGACAGCTGGGGCCAGGCGCGGTCGAAGTTTCCCCACCAGGCCATGAGCGTCCGATCGTAGTCCGGACCGAAGTTGTGCCAGTCGGCGATGGCGAAGCGGTGTTCTACCGCGGCCGTGATCTCCTGTGCGGAGGGGATTTTTCCGTTGGGGAAAATGTACTTGTCGATCCATGGGTCCGTTTGGTTCGAGGTGCTGGTGACACCGATGGTGTGGAGCAGGAACAGGCCGTCGTCCTTGAGCACCCGGTTCACTACCTCGAAATATGCGGGATAGTTTTTCGGGCCGACGTGTTCGAACATGCCGACGGAAACCACCTTGTCGTACGTCCCCGTGAGATCCCGGTAATCCTTGAGTTCGATGGTGACGGGCAGGCCGGCGCAGCGATCCTCGGCGAGTTTCTGCTGCTCTTTCGATACGGTGATGCCCACGACATCCACGCCATAGTGCTGCGCGGCGAATCGGGCGAGACCGCCCCAACCGCAGCCGATTTCGAGCAGGCGCTCACCCGGTTGAAGGTCGAGCTTGCGACAGATCAGGTCGAGCTTGTCGAACTGTGCCTGCGTGAGGTTGGTCGCATCGCGCCAGTAACCGCAGGAATAGCTCATGGTGGGGTCGAGCATGGTTTCGAACACGTCGTTCCCGATGTCGTAATGGCGTTCGCCGACCTGAAAGGCGCGTCGGCTGGATTGCAGGTTGAACAGTCTGTGGCGCAGGGCATGCCCAAGAAAGCGCAAGCGTGTCCATTTGCCGATTTTGGTATCGATATCTGCACGTAACAGGCGGTGAAAGAGTTCGTCCAGCCTGCCGCAATCCCACAGGCCGTCCATGTAGGCTTCACCGAAACCGAGGGAACCCTCGCTGAAAATCAGGTCATAGACGCATTCGTCGTGTATCTGGATATCCCAGGGCGCGTCACCGTTGAACCGGATACCGGCCTCGTTGGCCAGATCCCAGAGTACGGTCGGCGGTGCGGGGGGTATGTCGTAATGCTGCCGGGTCGTGACTTCCGCGTGCGTCATGGAATGCATGAGTGTTCTCCGGTGTGAGCGGTGACAGTTGCGTCGTGCATATACACAGCTTCTTGGTTATGCCGTTTGGATTGGGGGTGCCGGCGGCTGAGACGGCGGTATTCTGTCCCCGTTTGTGCACGTACGGTTGCTCCGGGATAATCTTTGTCTGATCCGATAAAGCCGATATTGTCCTGCTGTTCGTGATTAATGTTTCTATGGCGGATCGGATGAGTTTCTTGCGTCATCGTTTCTGTTTCTCTGGCGTGGTGCTTATCTCGCAATCGCTGATAAAACAACGCCGTTGGCTCGATGGGTTGTCCTGGTCGTTAGTCGATACTTTATGTTTTCGATGTGTTAAATAAATAAGGGTAAATACGTAGGTGAATTCACCTATTATGGCGGGTTTATTTATTAAGTGCCTGGCTATTGAATTTTGACTGAATTATAAAAATAATTAAGCTTGGTATGTGATTTGGGCTTTTTTATTAAATTAGTGGTGATTGAATTAGGTTATAAAACTAATTGACTGCACTGTTGCGGATGGGATGATTCGGGTGGCTTGGGCGCAGGGGGAACCATCGACAGATAGGCTCGAGCATCGCATGAGATGAACCCTGTTATCAGCGTGGGGGGTGAATAAGCCTGTGGACGGCCCGCGCCTGTTCATTGCTCTCCGGACAACTTGGGCATGACAATCGCATCTCGATCCGTGGATCAAGGTACACGTCGTTGTCCGAGATGAGTTTGGACGGGGTTGGTCACGGCACTGGGGCGTCGATTCCGATTGCGTCAATGCAATCCGGCGACGGAGCCCGCTTATGGGGCAAAAGGTGGTAAGACTACCGAACGGACGTTCGCAGAAATGAAGTGTGTCGGTTGTCAGGATGTCTGGTGCCGAGGGTCGGACTCGAACCGACACGAGGGTTAGCTCGGTGGATTTTGAATCCACTGCGTCTACCAATTCCGCCACCCCGGCTAAGGGCGTGCAATTTATCTCGTTTGTATGACAAAGGCAAGCAGTGTCTAGGGTGGTTGGGCGTGATGCATGGGCTGCCAGGAACGGGCGCGCTGGTGGAGAAATTGCGCCTGGGTCTGCTCTGTTCGCAACGCAGTTCGTTTATGATGCTGCCCTGATCGGCTCCTTGAAGGAAGTGGCGTTTTGACGGTGAATGATGTGGTCATTCTGGTGTTGGTGGCCGGTGTGGCGTGGTTCTGGTGGCATCAGGATCGGTTCCACCGACGTGCGCTGGCCCTGGCGAAGCAGGCGTGCGATCGTGCCAGTGTCCAGCTTTTGGACGACTCCGTCGGCTTGCGCCGTCTCCGCCTTGCCCGAGGTGGGCAATTCGGGGTGCAGATCGTGCGCGTTTTCGGTTTCGAATTCAGCCAGACCGGCGCAAACCGTTATGCCGGTACGGTGGCCTTTTCCGGGCAACGCCTCCAGTCGGTCGATCTGGATCTGTCCCGCCCGTTGTTGGCAGGTTAGAGGATGACTGGACTCAGGGTAACAAGACGAAAAAATGCGGGCGTCGTCGTTGCGGCCTCGCTGAACCATCCGTTGGGAGTACAGGGACATGAATGATTCGAGCAAGACATCCCCCGATGTGGCAGTGACGATCGAGGATCGGGCGGCGGCACTGGGGGCACCCGGTAGCCGGGATGCATTCCGCATGATGCTGCTGGGCAGTGGCGAATTGGGCAAGGAAGTCGCCATCGAGGCTCAGCGCCTGGGTATCGAGGTGATTGCCGTCGACCGGTATGCGGGGGCACCCGCCATGCAGGTGGCGCATCGTTCCCATGTCGTGGACATGCTCGATGGCGCGGCGATTCGCCAGCTGGTGATGCAGGAGCGCCCGCGTCTGATCGTGCCGGAGATCGAGGCCATCGCGACCCAGACCCTGGTCGAACTCGAGGCTGAGGGCTGGATCGTGACGCCGAATGCCCGCGCCGCGCAGCTGACGATGAACCGGGAGGGCATTCGGCGCCTCGCCGCGGAAACCCTCAAGCTGCCGACCAGTCAGTACCGCTTCGCCGATACCTTCGCGGATTTCTCCGAGGCGATTGCGCAGATCGGTCTGCCCTGCGTCGTCAAGCCGGTGATGAGTTCGTCCGGCAAGGGGCAGTCGGTGGTCCGCACGCCCGAGCAGATCGAAACCGCCTGGCAATACGCCCAGAGCGGCGGCCGAGCGGGGGGCGGTCGGGTGATCGTCGAGTCGATGATCCTGTTCGACTATGAAATCACCCTGCTCACGATCCGCCATCGGGACGGCATCACGATGTGTCCGCCGATCGGCCATGTGCAGATCGACGGCGACTATCGGGAAAGCTGGCAGCCGCAACCCATGAGCCCGGCAGCCCTGGCGGGGGCCGAGGTCATTGCGCGGACGGTGGTCGATGCCCTGGGCGGCTACGGCCTGTTCGGCGTCGAGCTGTTCGTGCGCGGCGACGAGGTATGGTTCAGCGAGGTCTCTCCGCGCCCGCACGACACGGGGCTCGTGACGCTCATTTCGCAGGATCTGTCGGAATTCGCCCTGCATGTGCGCGCCATTCTGGGGTTGCCCATCCCCAACCTGCGCAGCCGCGGACCGGCGGCTTCCTGCGCGCTCCTGCGCGAGGGCGAAACCGACGCCCCGGTCATGACCGGACTCGCCGACGCGCTCGTCGAGCCGGATACCCAGGTTCGACTGTTCGGCAAGCCCAATATTGCCGGCAAGCGGCGGATGGGCGTGACGCTGGCCCTGGCCGATTCGGTCGAAGCAGCACGTGCCAAGGCGCGGCGCGCCGCCGAGTTCATCCGGCTGCAGGCAGGGGCTTCGTAAGGGCCGGATCGTCAAGCGGCGTCCAACCGATCCCTCCATAAAAAAACACCCCGAACTCGGGGTGTTTTTGTTGGTGCGCTTGGCAGTCCTGCCGGACGGTTACGATTCCGACAGGCAGACCCTATCAATAGCGTTGCTTGGGGCGACGCGGCTTGCCGCCGAAGCCGTCGTTGCCACCGCGCGGGCCGAACTTGCGTGAAGGCGGCCGGTGCGAGGATTCGTCGCCGTCGTTGGGGCCGGCTTCGCTGATGTTGAGCGGTACGCCGAGTACATGCAGGCGCTTCAACTGGTTGAAGACTTCGTTCGGCATGCCTTCGGGCAGATCGACCGTGCTGTACTGATCGAAGATGCGAATCGCGCCGATGTACTTGCTGTCGATGCCTGCTTCGTTGGCGAGCGCGCCGACGATGTTTTTCGGGGCGACGCCCTGATCGCGGCCGATCTCGATCCGGTACTTGACGCGCGGAATGTCGTCGTTGCGGCGTTGGCGGGGCTCGTCACGGCGGTTGTCATCCCGGCGCGGACGCTCGCTGAAGGCATGGCTCGGAGTTTCGGGGATTTCGTCCGGCAGCAGCGGGCGGTCCTTCTGGGCCATGTAGGCCAGGGCGGCCGCGATCTCGGCCAGACCGACATCATGTTCCGTCTGGTACTGCTCGATCAGGGTTTCGAAGAAGTCGAGCTCCTGCGATTCCATGGCTTCGGTGATCTGGTTCTTGAAGTCCGCGCTGCGCTTGTCGGCGATGTCGCTCTGGCTCGGCAGGCGCATCGGGGTGATGGGCTGGCCGGTGGCGCGTTCGATGGCGGACAGCATCCGCTTTTCACGCGGCGCGACGAACAGGATGGCCTCGCCCGAACGGCCCGCGCGACCGGTACGGCCGATGCGGTGGACATAGGATTCGGTATCCAGCGGGATGTCGTAGTTGATGACGTGGCTGACGCGGGCCACGTCGATGCCGCGCGCGGCGACGTCGGTGGCGATGACGATGTCCAGCGACCCGCGCTTGAGGCGATCGATGGCCTTTTCGCGCAGGGCCTGGTTCATGTCGCCATTCAGGGCTGCGGCCGCATAACCGCGCGCTTCCAGCTTCTCGGCGAGTTCGGTGGTGGCGACCTTGGTCCGTACGAAAATGATGACGGCGTCGAAGTTCTCGACCTCGAGAATGCGCGTCAGGGCGTCCAGCTTGTGCACGCCGCTGACCGGCCAGTAGCGCTGGGTGATCGTCTGGACGGTCGAGGTGCTGGCCTTGATGCTGATTTCGACGGGCGAACGCAGATGACGCTGGGCAATCCGGCGAATCTGCTCGGGCATGGTGGCGGAGAACAGCGCGACCTGGCGGCTGGCCGGCGTCTTGCTCAGGATTTCGTCGACGTCGTCGATGAAGCCCATCCGCAGCATTTCGTCGGCTTCATCCAGCACGACGGCCTGCAGCTGGTTCAGCTTGAGCGTGCCGCGCTTCAGGTGGTCCTGGATTCGGCCGGGCGTGCCGACGACGACGTGCACGCCGCGCTTCAGGCCGCGCAACTGGGGCTCCATGGCCTGTCCACCATAGATCGGCAGAACATGGAAATCCGGCAGATGGCGGGCATAGGCCTGCATGGCCTCGGCCACCTGGATGGCAAGTTCGCGGGTGGGTGCCAGCACCAGAAGCTGCGGTGCGCGCAGGTTCAGATCGATCCGGCTCAGCAGGGGCAGGGAAAAGGCGCCGGTCTTGCCGGTGCCGGTCTGTGCCATACCGAGCACGTCCCTGCCTTCGAGGAGGGGCGGGATGCTTTTCGCCTGAATGGGCGAGGGGGCTTCGTAACCCAGCTCTTCGATCGCACGCAACAGCGGCTCAGACAGGGCGAGGTCGGAAAATAGAATGGCGTTTTCTTCGGACATGGATACTCAAGGGCTCTCAAGAAATGAATGCGTCTGGCCGTGACTCACGGGCGACGATTCTGGGAAAGGCGCGACATCGGCGCGTCTGAGATGTCGCGCTTATCGAGCCGGATAGGGATAGCGCCGCATCATACGCGAAAACATGCCCCGTGTCCGATTTATCTTTGTTCAACAAGAGGATTGCTGTTTTTCCGTCACCAGATCCACGTAGTGATCAATCAGTTGGGCGGTTTTCTGTTCGGCGGACCAGGAGTCGGCGTAGTGCATGGCTTCCCGAGCCATCTGCACGAGCCTGTCGGGTGTCTGCAGTACCGAATTGACCGCATTGGCAAACTCGCTCGGATGATCGGGTGGAATCAGGCAGCCACCCGCCGTATCAAGGACATCCCGCGTGCCCATGGCGCCGAGGGCGGCCACGGGCGTGCCGAGCGCCAACGCTTCGAGCAGGACCAGTCCTTGAGTTTCCGTACGGGAGGCGAAGACGAAGAGATCGGCGGCACGATAGGCATCCTGCAGCGTGCCGTCCCGGCGCATATACCCGACAAACCGGATGGCATTGTCGAGGTCGAGTGCACGCACACGGCGACGAAGGTGTCCCTCTGCAGGACCTTCGCCGGCGATGACCAGAACGGCTTCCGGGTGTTGCTTGCGTACCGCCGGGAACATGTCGATGAGAAAGTCGATGTTCTTTTCCAGCGCAACTCGGCCGACATAGAGAAGGAGCGGCTGATCCGTACGAATGCCCAGTCCGGACCGGAAGTCCGTGATGGGCGCGGTTCGGAACTGGTCGAGGTCGAGCCCTGTCGGCAGGATGTGCATGGTGGTCCGCACGCCGTAGGCATGGAGGATGTCCCGCATGGGGGATGAGGGGACGATCAATGCGTCGACTGAATTGCACTGGCTCTTAGAGAATCGTCGTGCCATGAATTTCAGCCAGGATTTCGGCAACCACTTGACGTAGTTGTACAGGTATTCCTCGAAGAAGGTGTGGTAGCTCTCCACGACGGGTGTGCCCAGGGCTCGGGCAAGCTTCAGGCCCGCATAGTGCGCCACGAACGGGGTATGGATGTGCACCAGATCGATACTCTGGGATTGGAGTGTGGGGATGAGCCGGAGTATTTCCCCGTAGCGCATCATCCGGTCCTCGGGGTCGAGGATCACCGACCGGGACGGTATCCGGATAATGTCGGGATCATCCGTGTGGTCTGCGGCGCGGGCCAGATTGCGGGCTTCGGGATATTCGGGACAGATGAGCGTCACCCGGTGTCCCTGTGCCCGCATTTCGCTGCGAAAGCTGTCGATCGAGGTTGAAACGCCATTGATGCGCGGAAAGTAAACGTCGGAAATCATCAAGATGTGCACGCGGGTCACCTGGCATGAGGATGGCTGTAGGGCGGAAGAGCGAGGCCCGGACGGCTGGTGGGCAATGCTGTGCGCGGCAGGTACGTTTCATTCGGAACAACATATTATCCGGGTCGATGTGCAGTTGCCGAGTCGTGGCGGTTTCGCGGACATCGTTGCAATTAACGGTTTCTGCACGGTTTGTTCCCTCAGGTTGGGTGATAAATGTGACAAATTCATGATCCGCACCGCGCGGCAGCAGCCGGATTACTCGGCTGTGGTAGGATTGCACGCACTTTGCGCATCGGTTTAAGGGTTTCACTATGATTGCAGGCGTTTTTCCCGGTCAGGGGTCACAATCGATCGGGATGGTCGGTGCTTGGGGGGCACATGAACCCTTGGCTCAGGCTGTTTTCGCCGAGGCGAGCACGGTGCTCGGCTTCGATTTGTGGGCGCTGGTCGCTTCGGGCGATGCAGCGGAATTGAATCGCACCGAAATCACTCAGCCGGCCATGCTGGCGGCGGACGTGGCGGCCTGGCGGATCTATCTGGCCGCCGGCGGGCATCGGCCCGTGGCGTTGGCCGGACATAGCCTGGGCGAATACGCGGCGTTGGTCGCCGCCGACAGCCTCGATTTTGCCGATGCCATCGCGCTCGTGGCCGAACGTGGACGGCTCATGCAGGATGCGGTGGCGCCCGGCGTGGGTGCCATGGCGGCCTTGTTGGGACTGGAAGATGAGGTGGTTCTGTCCGTCTGCGCGGAAGCGGCGGCCGGGCAGGTCTGCGAAGCCGTGAATTTCAATTCGCCGGGGCAGGTGGTCATCGCAGGCGATGCGGCGGCCGTGGCGCGTGCCGAAGGATTGGCCAAGGCGGCAGGCGCCAAGCGGTTCGTCCCGCTATCCGTGAGCGTGCCCTCGCACTCGAGCCTGATGACGGAAGCGGCGCGGTCGCTTGACGACTATCTCGCGCGCGTCGTGATCCGGCCGCCAACCATTCCCGTGCTGCACAATGTGGATGCCCAGGCGCATGATGATGCCGTGGCGATTCGTCATGCGCTGGTCGAGCAGCTGTATCGTCCGGTGCAGTGGGTTGCCTGTGTGCGTGCCCTTCATGCGCGGGGCTGCAATCGGCAGTTCGAGTTCGGGCCCGGCAAGGTGCTGACGGGATTGGTTCGACGGATCGAGCGGGGCATGGAAGGGGCGGCTGTCTTCGATGAGGCCAGTCTGTCCGCCGTGTTGCCGCAAACCTGATTTTTTATCTGAACGAGTCGAGATTCATCATATGACAACGAACATGACAACGATGGGTGGCCTTGCGGGTAAGGTCGCGCTGGTGACGGGGGCGACCCGTGGTATTGGTGCGGCGATTGCCGACCAACTCGCGGATGCGGGGGCGATCGTCATCGGGACCGCCACCTCCGACACCGGCGCCGCCACGATTCAGGAACGATTGGCGCCGCGTGGCGGTGCCGGCGTCCGGTTGGACGTGACGGACCCCGCCCAGATCGATGTGGTACTGAGCAAGATCGAAAGCGAGCATGGCGCCGTTGCCATCCTTGTGAACAATGCGGGCATTACGCGCGACACCCTGTTGATGCGCATGAAGGATGACGATTGGGCTGCCATCCTGGAAACCAACCTGACTTCGGTCTTCCGCCTGTCTCAGAAAGTACTGCGGGGCATGACCAAGGCACGGTGGGGGCGCATCATCTCCATCGCGTCCGTCGTCGGATCGATGGGCAACGCCGGGCAAACCAATTATGCGGCGGCCAAGGCCGGCATCATGGGGTTCTCCAAGTCCCTGGCCCGTGAAGTGGGCCCGCGGGGTGTCACGGTCAACGTCGTGGCGCCGGGCTTTATCGATACCGACATGACCAAGGATTTGCCCGAGGAGCACAAGAAGGCGCTGCTGGCCAACGTGCCCCTGGGCCGTCTGGGCGACCCGGCGGAAATTGCCGGTTGCGTCCGGTTCCTGGCCAGCGATGAAGCGGCTTACGTCACCGGGCATACCCTGCATGTCAACGGTGGAATGTACATGAGCTAATTTTGCCAAGCGGCAAAATGCAGGGGTTTTTCGGGGCGGATTCGCCCGGCGTCTCTCTGCCATGAAGGGCGTCGGGTGCGATTTTTATTTGGCGCTTGGTCTGCTTTTCACTAGAATGCCTGCCATCTTGGGTAACAGCCCCGGAACCAATTTGTCCATGATGAGGTTTATGCGATATGAGCACCGTCGAAGAGCGCGTGAAGAAGATTGTTGTCGAGCAGCTGGGTGTCAAGGAAGAGGAAGTGACCAACGAGGCTTCTTTCGTTGACGATCTGGGTGCGGATTCACTGGATACGGTGGAACTGGTAATGGCTTTGGAAGAGGAATTCGAGTGCGAAATTCCCGACGAAGAAGCCGAGAAGATCACGACCGTCCAATTGGCCATTGATTACATCAACGCCCACAAAGACGCATAATCCGCTACCCTCCGGACGAGGGTGGATTTCGGAAACTGGCGCGGATCGGATGATCATTCCCGGATTTCGGGGTATCTTGACTTCAGCGTGTCGCCGGTGACGCTCATCGGATAGTTCGCTCCAAGAAGATCGTGATCGTTCATGAATCTTGGCGTTCAATATCCAAGCGAGAATCGCCGAGTCAATCTGCGCCTTCTCCAGGCCGCGCTACGGATTTACCGGGCGCGGCCTTTTTTGTTATGGAATGCAAACGGATCATAGAGCATGAGTAAGCGACGGGTAGTCATTACGGGTTTGGGCATGGTGTCGCCCCTGGGTAACAGTGTGGCGCAAACCTGGTCGGGTATTCTGGCCGGGCAGTCGGGCGTGGGGCACATCGATCGTTTCGAGCTGGGCGCCATTCCGGTTCAGATTGCGGCGATGGTCAAGGATTTCGATCCCGCCAACTACATCCCGCCCAAAGACGTGAAGAAAATGGAGCCGTTCATCCACTATGGCCTGGCGGCGGCGATAGAGGCTATTGACGATGCTGGCCTGGTCAGCGATACGCTGAATCTGGATCGGGTCGGCATCCTGATCGGCTCCGGCATCGGCGGTCTGGATGGCATCGAGCGCAACACCATCGCACTCGCCGAGCAGGGGCCGCGCCGGGTATCCCCGTTCTTCGTGCCGGGTGCGATCATCAATATGGTGTCCGGCCAGCTGTCTATCCGCTATGGCTTTCGCGGTCCCAATCTGGCCACCGTCACGGCCTGCGCGGCCGGCACGCACAGTATTGGCCAGGCGGCACGACTGATCGCCTACGGTGATGCCGACGCCATGATCGCCGGTGGTGCGGAGGGTGCCATTTCCCCGCTGGGCGTGGCGGGATTCGCCGCCGCCCGTGCACTGTCTACCCGTAATGACGACCCCACCCATGCCTCCCGGCCCTGGGACCGGGATCGCGACGGTTTCGTGCTCGGAGAGGGCGCCGGCGTGCTGGTGCTGGAATCCCTGGAGCATGCACAGGCGCGTGGCGCACGGATTTATGCCGAATTGCTCGGGTTCGGCATGAGTGCCGATGCCTATCACATGACGGCGCCTTCGACCGATGGCGATGGGGCTCGACGCTGCATGCAGGCCGCGATGAACGATGCGGGTATCAACCCGGAGGACATCGGTTACATCAATGCCCACGGCACGTCGACCCCGGCGGGCGATGTGGCCGAGGTCGTCGCCTTGCGCGCGGCGCTGGGGGAGCATGCCAAGCGTTGCCCGGTGAGTTCGACCAAGTCGATGACCGGGCATCTGTTGGGCGCTGCCGGTGGCATCGAGGCCGTGTTCTCCGTGCTTGCCTTGCGCGACCAGGTTCTGCCGCCGACAATCAATCTGGACAACCCCTCCGATGATTGCGATCTGGATTTCGTGCCGCATACCGCGCGCCCGGTACAGGGCCTGGATGTGGTCATGTCCAACTCTTTCGGGTTTGGCGGCACGAACGGTACGTTGATCTTCCGGCGCGTCTAGTGCGGGATCCCGCCGTGACTTCGGCGAAAGCCATGATCCAGCCGATCATCGAGCGTATCGAGGGCATTCATGCCACGGATTTCCCGGATCTGATCCGGTCCGCTCCGGCGGCTTTCTCGCAACTGTTCGCCAGTCTCGCTTCGGGAGACACCGATTCGGCGCCGCACAATGCCCGTTGGTCGATCCTGATGTCGGCACCGGCCGCGGAGCTGCGACTGACAAGGCGGAACTCGCTTCATTTCCGGCCGCTGACGACGGAGGGGCAACCGCCCTGTTTGCCGGAAAATGGCGATTTTCTTGACGCCTTCGGCCGATGGGTTGACCCGACGCGTGATTCAGTCGCCCCCCTGGCGCACGAACTGCCCTTCGTCGGGGGCTGGAGCTTCTACCTCTCCTATGAGTTGGCCGGTCAGATCGAGCCGAGTCTCGATCTGCCGTCTTTCGCCGTTGGCACTCCGGATGATTCCGGTTTCCCGGTCGCTGTGGCGCAGTATCATGCCGCCGCCCTGGTCTTCGACCATGAGGCAAGCCGGATGTATCTCGTGCAGGACGGTCGTTCATCCTTGGCTGCCGACACGATGCGTACGGCGATCATCGAATATCGGGCGGGATCAGGTGCAGGGGATGCGATGGACGACGATCTTGCGCTGGGCGCCGTCGCGGCCGATGATCCGGCCATCTACGAAGCGGGCGTAGCCCGGATTCTCGACTACCTACAGGCGGGCGACGTGTTTCAGGCGAACCTATCTCGGGCCTGGCGTTTTTCGACACCGCAATCGGATGCCGGTTGGCGGATCTTTCGTCGTCTGGGGCGCTACAATCCCGCGCCCTTTGCCGCCTGGTATCGACTGGATGAAGGGCAGATCATCAGTTCGTCGCCCGAGCGGCTCGTCGATCATGTATCCGGACGCGTTTCCACCCGCCCCATTGCTGGCACGCGGCGTCGCGATGCCGATCGCGCTCGGGATCGGGCGCTGATGGACGAATTGCGTGCCCATCCGAAGGAGCGAGCCGAGCATGTGATGCTGATCGATCTCGAGCGGAACGATCTCGGGCGCGTGTGTCAGCCCGGCAGCGTTCAGGTCGACGAGCTGATGACGATTGAATCCTTTGCCCACGTCCACCACCTGGTGTCGAACGTGTCCGGGAAATTGCGCCCCGACCGCAGCGTCTTCGATCTCCTGGCGGCCACATTTCCCGGCGGGACGATCACCGGCTGCCCGAAGGTCCGTTGCATGGAAATTCTTTCGGAACTCGAGGCGACGGGACGAGGGCCGTACACCGGAAGCGTCGGTTACCTCAGCTTAGATGGCCGCATGGATAGCAATATATTGATTCGAACGGTGTTTTTGGCGACGGACGGCTCGGGAGAATTCCGGGCTGGGGCAGGGGTCGTCGCGGACAGCGAACCTCTGCGGGAGCGGATCGAAACGGAGGAAAAGGCGCGTGGCCTCCTTCTGGCATTGGGTGCGATGGCGCCATGACCACCATCGAGGCGGCGGACCGAGGCCTCGCTTATGGCGATGGTCTGTTCGAAACGCTGCGCCTCCGGCATGGCAAGTCCGAGTGGTGGTCGGAGCATTTCGCCCGCCTGACCTGGGGTTGCCGTCGACTAGGTTTGCCTGTGCCCTCTGCATCCGATCTGTGCGCACAAATTGCGGCCGCCGTCGCCGAAAATCCGTCTGGCGATCGGGGCGTGCTCAAGCTGACCTATACCGCGGGATCGGGCGCGCGCGGTTATCGGCGTCCTGATCCGATTCGGCCGACGGTGCTGATCCAGTGCGGTCCGGTTCCCGACCGGATCGCCGCGTGGCAGGCGCAGGGGGTGTCGGTCGGTCTCCAGCCCACGAAGTTTCCGGGTGTGCCACACTTGACCGGTCTGAAGCATTTGAACCGGTTGCCTCAGGTGCTGTGCCGCCAGACGTGTTCCGAAGCTATGGACGAATGCCTGATGATGAGCCCCGAAGGGCTGATCTCGGGGGGTATTCAGAGCAATTTCTTCTGGTTTGAGGAAGGATGCTGGCATACCCCGCCGGTCAGTGGTGCTGGCATAGCGGGTACGGTGCGTGCCACGTTGATCGCATCTCTGGGGGTGCGTCGTACGCCCCTGGCGCCGGGCCGCCTGGCCATGGCCGAGGCGGCCGCGATGACCAATTCGGTTTGGGGGATTGTGCCGGTTCGGGCGATTCAGGGGCGCGCCCTTAGTCTGGCGCCCGTGCAAGGGCTGGCGGATCGCTATGCGGCGCTACCGGAACCGGATGGGACGCTTCCCGTGCAGGAAACCGCCTGGTGGCGGGTCGCGCGCGGTGAGCCGATGATGAACGAATAGCGAGGTTTTTGCGTGAAGCGCATGGTGGGGTATCTGGTGGTCTGGTTGGTCGTGATGGGGCTGTTGCTCGCCCTGGTGATCACGTACCGTACCGTGGGTCGCGGGTTGACCGAGCCCTTGCTGGCGACGGGTGACCCGGCGGTGCAGGTGACCATTCTCCCCGGCATGGATGCGCGACGTATTGCCGAATTGGCCGACGCGTCGGGCGCCCATCTTGATCCGACCTTGTTCTACTGGGTGGCCCGCTTGCGGGGGCAGGCGCGCGCCATCAAGGCGGGCGAATACGAAATTTCGCCGAAGGACACCTTGCTCAGCCTGCTGGACCGTCTGGTTTCCGGCGACGTGGTTCGTTACCGGGTCACGGTGCCGGAGGGAGATACCGCACAGGATTTCCTGAACCGACTGGCGACGGATCCCCACCTCAAGCACACATTGACCGGGCTCAGTCATGCCGAGATCATCGCGGCGCTGAGTCTGCCGATCAAGCATCTGGAGGGGCAGCTTTTCCCGGATACTTATGTGTTCACCGGCGGTACCACGGATCGACAGATCGTCATGAAAGCCTACCAGTCGATGCAGGCGCATCTGGACGCAGCCTGGGCGAACCGGGCACCCGATCTTCCGTTGAAGACCCCCGAGGATGCCCTGATTCTGGCCTCGATCGTCGAGAAGGAGACTGGTCTGGCGGACGAGCGGGGCAAGGTGGCCGGTGTCTTCATCAATCGCCTGAACCGGGGCATGCGCTTGCAGACCGATCCGGCCGTGATCTACGGCGTGGCGAAATCCCGGCGGGGTGTCGTGGATGCCGCGACGGCGCCGCGGAGTCTGACGCAATCCGAGTTGCGACAGGATACGCCGTACAACACCTACGTACGGGTCGGGCTGCCGCCCACGCCGATCGCGCTGCCTTCGGAAGCGTCCCTGCAGGCCGTGACCCATCCGACGCAAACCGATGCCCTGTATTTTGTGGCAAACGGATCGGGCGGTCATACTTTCTCCCGAACCTTGCAGGGGCACAATCAGGCTGTTCAGGCTTGGCGCAAGCTGGAAAACCGTCGCGCCGATCAGGTCGGCGATTCGAAAGCGGCAACCTCGGGAGGAGTAAAATGACGGCGCAGGGCGTGTTCATCACGATCGAGGGCATCGAAGGCGCGGGCAAGTCGACGGCCGTGTCCTGTGTGGCCGATTGGTTCTCCGGGCGGGGGAGGGAGGTACTGCGCACCCGCGAGCCCGGCGGAACGCCAGTGGCTGAGGACATCCGCCGCATCCTGCTGACCGCGACCGAGGAAGAGCTGGCCGAACCGACCGAGTTGTTGCTGATGTTTGCGGCACGGGCCCAGCATGTGGCCCGGGGAATTCGCCCTGCACTCGATTCCGGGCGGGTGGTCGTCTGCGATCGCTTCACCGATTCGAGTCGTGCCTACCAGGGTGCCGGTCGGGGGATCGATCCGGTCGTGATCGAATCCCTGGCCAGTTACGCGGAGCAGGGTGTGCGTCCTGATCTGACCCTGCTGCTCGATCTGCCGGTGGGCATCGGCATCGCTCGAGCGGCAGCCCGGCGGGGGATGATTGCCAAGGACCGTTTCGAACGTGAGGCGCACGAATTCTTCGGGCGTGTTCGCGCGGGGTTCCTGGCGATTGCCGAGGCGCATCCCCGGCGCGTTCGTGTCATCGATGCTGCTGAACCGCTCGATCGGGTCCGGCTGCAGATTCACGCGGCTCTGGCTGCGCGTTTCGATGAGGGGGAGGTAGGCGTGCATGGCGGCAGGTAAGGCTTCGGAGAAAAAGGTACCCGCAACGCCTGTCGACAGTGGAGAGTCGCCCCCCTTGCAGCGCTCTCTCGAACTCGTTCGCCGGGCGCCCTGGCTGCTGGCGCCCTGGGAACGGTTCATCGGCATGCATGCCCAGGGACGCGTCCCCCATGGGCTGATGATCGTCGGAGAGCGCGGCTTGGGTTCGAGTGCGCTTGCACGCTGTATTTCGGCCTACCTGCTCTGCAGCCAACCGATACGGCAACCGGGTTCGGAGGCGCCCTGCGAGGTTTGTCCGGCCTGTCGATTGCGTCAGGCCGGTACGCATCCGGATCTGATTCTGGCGGCAGAAGATCTCTCGGTGCGCGATATCCCCGTCGACGTGGTGCGCGCCCTGATCGATGCTTTCGGATTGACCCGTTATGGCCCAGTGCGCATCGCCTTGATCGAACAGGCGGAGCGCATGAACCGGGCTGCAGCGAACAGTCTGCTCAAATTGCTGGAAGAACCGCCGGCCGGGAGTCTGTTCCTGTTCACCGCCGAGCGCGCCGATTTGCTACCGATGACCATTCGATCTCGGGTACAGCGTCTATCCGTCCCCAATCCGGATCGATCCGCGCTCGTCGACTGGTTGTGCACGACGCACGCCCTGCCGCGCGCCGACGCGGACCTGCTCTGGTTCATGGGTGGGCGCGATCTGGTGGCCGGTCAAGCGCCGGACTGGGATTGGCAGGGTGTGACCCAATCCTTCTGCGATCTCATCTGCGGTCACAGTTCACCCTTGGCCGTGGCCAAGGTTTGGCAGTCCGTGGATCGGGAAACGCTGGCCCGGTGGCTGTTGCGTGTCTGGCTGGCGGTTCAGGGTGTGTCGCTTGGTTTGCCCTGCACGGCGCCCGAATCCTTGTGTCCGGCCATCGGGCGCATGGCAGCGGCACTGTCCGCCGAGGATTGGCTCAAGCGGCATCCGATTCTTCTGGCCTTCCTGCAGACGGCCAGTCATCCCTTGAACGAGGAGCTGGCCCGGGAGCGGCTGGCCCTGGATCTCTCCGATCCGGCTTTGCCGGCCCGCTTGGCCTGATCCGTCCGAGATCGGCAGTGCCGTCGGCAGTTGGGTTCCCGCGATGGGTACTGGTGCCGTCTTAAGGCGAACTCGCGGCGCCTGATGCGGACAGCTTAACGGCGCGTCTGACGCGGATCCCTGCATTTTCATCACCGATCGGGGAACCATTTGCCCGGCTATCAATCGTAGGAACGGCAACAAGGCGATCTGCCGGTGCGGATTCCCTGTTTTGCTTTTATGCACATAAGTATTTTTGCTGTTTTTGCGATGAGCAGTGTGGTTAAATTTCGGGTTACGGTTTCGCGCCGCACGCAAGTGTGTCGAAACGTGTATCTGGTTTGGCCCAGGCAAAATGACTCGAACTGCTTGTGCGTACTTAAAAATCCAATAACGGAGATCAACGAATGAATTTATCTCGTCGGGAATTTTTGCAAATGCTGGCTGCGGCATCCGCCGCCGGCATCAGCCTTGAGACCGCGCAAGCGGGCACGGGCATGCAAACCGTCGCCCATTCGGTCAAGGCCAATCGTGCCTCGGGCAACATGTATGAAATCCCCAAGTTCGGTAACGTGCACATCCTGCACTACACCGACATTCATGCGCAGCTGAACCCGATCCATTTCCGCGAGCCCAGCATCAACCTGGGCATTGGTTCAATGGAAGGTCATCCGCCGCATCTCGTCGGCGAGGCATTCCTGAAGTATTTCGGCCTGAAGCCGAATACCCCGGAAGCGCACGCGTTCACCTGCATCAACTACGTTGAAGCGGCCAAGAAGTTCGGCAAGGTCGGCGGTTATGCCCACCTGCTGACCCTGGTCAAGCACATGAAGGCCCAGCGTCCCGGCGCGCTGGTCATGGACGGTGGTGACAACTGGCAGGGTACCGGCCTGGCGCTGTGGACCAACGCCCAGTGTCAGATCGACGCCCAGAAGATCTTCGGTCTGGATGCCTTCACTTCCCACTGGGAAGCCACCTACGGCAAAGACCGCATGATGGACGGTATCAAGCAGCTCGAAGCCGCCGGCAACATGACCTTCGTTGCCCAGAACATCCGTAACCAGGATTTCGAAGACCGCGTATTCAAGCCGTACATCATCCGCGAAGAAAACGGCGTGAAAGTGGCAATCGTCGGTCAGGCGTTCCCGTACACCCCGATCGCCAACCCGGCCTGGATGGTTGAAGGCTGGACCTTCGGTATCAATCCGGAAGACATGCAGGATGTCGTCAACAAGGCCCGTAAGGACGGCGCCGAAGTCGTCATCGTTCTGTCCCACAACGGTATGGACGTGGATCTGAAGATGGCTTCCCAGGTCAGCGGCATCGACGCGATCATGGGCGGTCACACCCACGACGCCATCCCGCGTCCGACCATCGTCAAGAACCCGGGCGGCAAGACCATCGTCACCAACGCCGGTTCGAACAGCAAATACCTCGGTGTGCTGGATATCGACTACCGCAATGGCAAGCTGCAGGATTTCAAATATCACCTGCTGCCGGTCTTCTCCGACTTCATCGAACCCGACAAGGAAATGGCCGCCTTCATTGAGAAAGCGACCAACCAGGACGTCACCTTCCAGGGCAAGACGTTCAACGCCAAGAAGCGTCTGGACGAAGTCGTCGCCACCAACGACGGTCTGCTCTATCGCCGCGGCAACTTCACCGGCAGCTGGGATCAGCTGATCTGTCAGGCCCTGATCGACGAGAACGATTGCGAAATCTCCTTCTCTCCGGGGGTTCGCTGGGGTACCACCCTCATTCCGGGCGAGCCGATCACCTACGAAGATCTGATGACCGAAGTGGGTCTGACCTACCCGAACGTCACCGTGAACGAGTTCACCGGCGAGCAGATCAAGGGCATCCTCGAAGACGTTTGCGACAACATCTTCAACAAGGATCCGTATTACCAGCAAGGTGGTGACATGGTCCGTATCGGCGGCATGACCTACGCCTGTGCCCCGAACGAGTCCAAGGGCAAGCGTATTTCCGAAATGGCGCTCAACGGCAAGCCGTTGGATCCGAAGAAGAAGTACAAGGTTGCCGGTTGGGCTTCCGTGCACAAGCCGGGTCAGATTCCGGGCGATACCGGCAAGATGATCTGGGATCAGGTCGAGCATTGGCTGCGTGACAAGAAGCACATCAAGCCGGTGAAGATCAACGAGCCGAAACTGATCGGCGTCAAGGGCAATCCGGGCCTGACCAAGTGCTAATCAGCGCTTAGTCACCGTCCAGGTTGAAACAGAAGCCCCGCATTCGCGGGGCTTTTTTTGTGGCTACATTGATCGGGCGGTCAATCGGTCATTGGCAATGGGCGAAAAACCCCTTGGTCGTAGTTCTTGCGCAGAAATGCGTAGGGTGCCACGCGGCCGTGCATGGCCACATAAACACCAGGTGGCGGATCGGCGGCAAGGAAGCCGAGCGCCAATCCCATATGAAGTGCCGATTCCCGAGGCTCGAGTTCGGCCGGCCGCATGGCGCCGGTGAGGACCACGACATGATCAAGGTTCGCCTGATCGAGCATTGTCGCCGTCTGGTGAAGGGTGTCCGTGCCGTGTACGACGATGATCGGTGCCTGCTGCAACAAGCCGGGCAGGGTGCGGATCGCGGCGATGATCAGTTTCCGGTCTTCATCGGTCATCTCCAGGCTGTCCTTGTGGATCAGGCCCATCAGGTGGATGTCCAGATTCGGCGCGGCCGACTCAAGCAGTCTCGAGATGACTGCTTCGTCGGGCGAAACGATCAATTGTCCGGCGATCGGGTCGTAGCACTTGTTCAGGGTGCCCCCGGTGTTGATGACTACCACCGGTAGTCGCGTGGGTATGGCAAATTTGCTCGTCACTTCGAGGCTCCTGTGCGGGCGCATGTCTCGGGAAGGATCCAGCGCAGCATCGCGATGGCGATGTCGGTAGGTCCATAACGGCACGGGCTGCGCGTATATTGTGCGGTCCCAATTATCGTCGTGTGCCGAAAAATTGTGAAAATATCCTTTAGGGGATGCGGCCGGGTCCGTGTGAGATGCCTCGAAATTCCGTCGGGTATTCATCGGGAATTGTGGTTGGCAGGCTTGTTCGGAATGCCCGCACTGCGTCGGTCATGTGCTTTTATTCATTAAATATTCTAGAATGTAGGCCAATAAAATCGGTTATTTTGAATATTCATCGGGTTATAAGAACCGAGTCGCCGGCAAGAATCAAACATGAACAATCCCTCGTCCTATCGTTACCTTATCGAGTCGGTGACCAAGTCTGGCGCTCGCTTCCGGCCCAGTGACTGGATTGATCGTCTTGCCAGCTGGGATGCCACGTTCGATCAGCATCGACTGGTATTTTCCGAACGTTTGCATCCGGCCATGCTGGATGGGCAGAAGGTTTTGGTGATTGAACCCAGTCTCCAGGCGGAAAATGCACCGATGTTCGAGTCGGTGCTTCATTTCGTCGAGCGCAATAATCTGAAAATGCATATTCAGTATTCCGATGGCCGTATGGAAGAGTACACCGGTGCGCCGCCCGGAACGGCGCCTGCGGACACCCCATCGGCATAAATAACTTCGGATTATCACGCTCATGAACGCATCAGCGCCTCGCGTCGGTTTCGTCAGCCTGGGTTGCCCCAAGGCGTTGGTCGACTCCGAACGGATTCTTACCCAGTTGCGGGCCGAAGGCTACGCCATTTCGCCGGACTACGATGACGCAGACCTCGTGATCGTCAATACCTGTGGCTTCATCGATTCTGCGACGCAGGAATCCCTGGATGCCATCGGTGAGGCCCTGGCCGAGAATGGCAAGGTCATCGTCACCGGATGCCTGGGCGGGCGGGACGAAGGGGCGCTGATCAAGGAGGTGCATCCGAGCGTCCTTGCCATTACTGGTCCACAGGCTTATGCGGACGTCATGAATGTCGTCCACCAGCATGTGCCGCCGAGACATGATCCGTTTACGGACCTGATGCCTGCGCCCCGGCCGACCTTTGAGCAGCAGGTTGGCGTGAAGCTGACGCCGCGTCACTATGCCTATGTGAAAATTTCCGAGGGGTGTAACCACCGCTGCAGCTTCTGCATCATTCCGAGCATGCGCGGCGATCTGGTTAGCCGACCCATCGGTGAGGTGCTGAGCGAAGCCAGCAATCTGGTTGACGCCGGAGTCCGTGAGCTTCTGATCGTCTCCCAGGACACCAGCGCCTATGGCCTGGATACCCGGTACAAACTCGATTTCTTCGGCGGAAAACCCATCAAGACGCGCTTCAAGGAGCTGGCGCAGGAGCTGGGTCAACTCGATGCCTGGATTCGCCTGCACTACGTCTATCCCTATCCGCATGTCGACGAGGTCATTCCGCTGATGGCGGAGGGATTGATTCTTCCCTATCTGGATATTCCCTTCCAGCACGCGAGTCCGGCTGTCCTCAAGGCCATGAAGCGGCCCGCTTCCAGTGAGAACGTGCTGGAGCGGATTCGCCGCTGGCGCGATATCTGCCCCGACATCACGTTGCGTTCGACCTTTATCGTCGGTTTCCCCGGCGAGACGGAGGACGACTTCAATCAGTTGCTCGAATTCATGGACGAGGCCCAACTGGATCGGGTCGGGGCATTTGCCTATTCCCCGGTCGAGGGTGCTGCGGCCAATCAGTTGGCCAATCCGGTACCGGAATCGCTCAAGCAGGAGCGTTTGGCGCGTTTCATGGAAAAGCAGGCAGCCATCAGTGCCGCGAAGCTGGCGGACAAGGTGGGACAGACCATGGCTGTTCTGATCGATGATGTCGATGCATCCGGTGCCGTGGGCCGTGGGCCGGGCGCTGCACCGGAGATCGACGGAGTCGTTTTTCTGCCGGAGGTTACCGATGTGCGCCCCGGTGACTTCGTGGAAGTGGAGATTACCGATGCCGATGACCATGACATGTGGGCGATCCCGGTCGCCTGATCCTGGCCAATGGTTGCGTTGAAACCGTTCGCTTCGCCCCAACGAGCGATTCACTCTTTTCATCGGGATGTGCATGGCGACTGGTACGTCAAGCTTGAATGCGGCCATCATCAGCACACGCGACACAATCCGCCCTGGATCAATAGAGCGTGGGTCGAAAACAGTTTCGGTCGAATGGCGATGTTGGGTACATTGCTGCCCTGTCCGCATTGCGCGCGATTGATTGATACGAATCAATCCGGCACCGGTGTCTTGTGATGGACCGCTTGATCTACCGTGAATCCGCCGGTGGGCGTGCAGCATGCGCACAGGTTCCGGGTGCGCTCAGATCGCTCGGATACGCCATTCGACCTTGATTGACGCCAGAGGGTACCATGACAACCGAATCCCGCAATGATCGAGCCTTCAGGCCCTTGAACATCGCCGTACTTACCGTTTCCGATACACGTGGCCTTTCCGATGACCGCTCCGGAGATCTTTTGGTCGAGCGGGTTCGTGACAGCGGACATCAGTTGTTCGATCGCCAGATCGTACGCGATGACAAATATGCGATCCGGGCGGCCGTGTCTGCCTGGATCGCCGATCCAGCCTGTCAGGCCGTTATTTCCACGGGCGGGACGGGATTGACGGGACGCGATGGCACGCCCGAGGCCCTCCGGCCGTTGTTCGACAAGGAGATCGAAGGTTTCGGGGAGGTGTTCCGCTGGCTCTCCTGGCAGACGATCGGTACCTCCACCGTGCAGTCTCGGGCGACGGCCGGTGTCGCCAACGGCACCTACCTATTCGTTCTTCCCGGCTCGACCAGTGCCTGTCGCGATGCCTGGGACCAGATTATCCGCGCGCAACTGGATTTTCGGACCGGGCCGTGCAATATGGTCGAATTGATGCCGCGCCTCAACGAGCAGTAATGTGTTTCATCCCTTGCGCGTCTGTCGGGCATCATAGCCGGCCGCGGCTGTCAACCACTTGGGAACCAGCATGAAAGATTTGCCCATGCGCGCGTTGTTTGCCGTCAGTTCCCTGGGCTTGGGGCATGCCACCCGGAGTCTGGTCCTGATCCAGGCATTCCTGGCCCGTGGCTATCAGGTCACGATTGTTTCCACCGGGAATGCGCTGGCTTTCCTGCAGCTTGAGCTGGCGGATCACCCTGCGGTGGATTGGCGCGACATGACGGACTATCCGCCGTTGGAGCGCGGTACGGGCTGGCGCTTCTATCTCTACCTGCTGTTCGATCTCGTCAAGACCTGGCAGCGCATTCGGGAGGAGCATCGTGCTTTCGACGCCTGGGCCGCCGAATACGACTTCGTGTTCAGCGACGGGCGTTACGGCTTTTACAGCCGATGGACGCCGTCCTACATCCTCTCGCATCAGATCGCCTTCATCCCGCCCAAGGGATTGCACGAAATCGGCTGGTTGAGCGATCACCTGAATGCGGTGGCGCTGAAGAAGTTCGATCGGATTTTCATTCCGGACTATCCCGGTCCCAGCCGGAATCTCGCCGGTAATCTGTCCCATACACCGGTGCTTAATCAGGCACGACACCACTATATCGGCATTCTTTCCGCCTACCCGCATCGGGAGTGCACCCAGGATATCGATTATCTGTTCGTGATCAGCGGCTACCTGCAGGAACACAAGGGCGCCTTTGTGGCGAACCTGCTGGCGCAGGCTGCGGACATTCCGGGCAAGAAGGTCTTCGTGCTCGGCGATCCCACGGCCGATCCACGCCAGTTCACATCGTTCGAGCGTGCAGATCTCACTATCTACCCATTGGCCAGTGGCGACTTGCGGGTCGATCTGTTCAGTCGTGCCCGTTGCGTCGTCTCGAGGGCGGGTTACACCACCGTGATGGACCTGGTCGAGCACAACAAGCAAGCGTTGCTGGTGCCCACACCGAATCAGACCGAACAGGAGTATCTGGCCTATTACCTCGACAGCCTTGCCTACTTCGCTACGCGCGATCAGGCAGAAGATTTCGATTTGGGGACTGCCTTGGCCGAGTGCGCATCGAAAAAGCCGTTCGTCCCGCCCTGGCGCACCGAGGAATCGGTTCGCCGCATACTCGATGCCATGTCGGAACTCATCTATAAGAACTTCTTCACGATCATCGTCCCGGCGCACAACGAAGAGGCCGAACTGGCGCGTACGCTGGACGCGCTGTTGGCACAGCGCTACCCGGCCAGCCGGATGGAAATCATCATCGTCGAGAATGGTTCGACGGACGCCACGCTTTCCATTGCCCAACGTTATGCGTCCCGTGTCGATACCCTGATCCCCATCCGGGTCATACAGAGCGAGTTGGGCGTTTCTCGTGCGAAGAACGCCGGTCTGGCGCTCGCCAGCGCCGAGTCCGAGTGGGTCGTGTTCTGCGATGCGGATACTTATCTCGGGCCAGAGGCGTTGCATCAGTTCAATACCTGGATCAATCGGCACGGCTCCGAAGGGTTGAGCGTGGGTACGACCCAGATCCGTCCGCAGCCGGCTGATCGCCTGTACGCGCGGTTATGGTTCCGGATCTACGATGTGATTCACCGGGTCACCTACAGTTCGTATGCGCTCCAGCTTGCACGTACGCCCATCGCGCGTGGGGTCGGGTTTCACGCGGAATTGAGTTTCGCCGAGGATCTGGTGTTCACGCGTGAATGTCGGCGTTATGGTCGGTTCTTCTTTGTGCCCACCAATCAGGTGGCGACCTCGACACGGCGTTTCGAGGCACGTGGCTACCTCAGGCAAAGTCTGCGTTGGCTCATGGAGGCCCTGATGCCCATGCGGATGAAGCGGCGGCGGGGGTACGATGTCATTCGCTGAATTCGGTTCGTTTGAACAGGCGATCCCCTTCTTGCAGCAACATCGGAACATCGCCTACGGTATCTTGTTCTTCGGTGCCTTCTTCGAGACGGTCATCCCGTTCTCGCTGCTGATTCTCGGCGAGGTGTTTTTCCTCTCGGGTGCGATTCTGGCGGGGATGGGCGTGCTCGATCTCTGGCTGGTCATGGTCTTGCTCTATGGCGGCGGCATTCTGGGTGACAACCTCAGTTACTGGATGGGGTACCGCTACGGGACGGGGCTCTTCGACCGATTGCAACACTGGCCGCTGATCGGTCGACTCATCCATCGGGAAAATTACGAAAAAGGGGTCGTCTTCTTCGAGAAGCGCGGGGCGCTGGCGGTGTTCATCGCGCGACTCAGTGGCCCGCTTTCCTGGGTGACCCCGGCGCTGGCGGGTATTTTCCGCCTCGATTACCGGACGTTTCTGCAATTCAACACGCCGGCCGTGATTATCGGGATCAGCGAATTCATCGTGATCGGCTATTTCTTCGGCAACCATATCGGCACGATCCTGGACGTGTTGCATCGCTATGGGCTGGCCCTGGCCGTGATCCTGTTGGGCCTCGTCATCTTGGTTCTGATCATTCGCCGGTTCGTTGACTGGCGTTCACGCCTGGATCGGACGCAGGCCGAGATGACGCTTTTCATCGGCCAGCATTTCGGCCTCTCCCTGTTGGTGATCGCCGGAGTCATTCTTGGCGTGCTTTATCTCATTCGTCCCCTGTAGCGCTAATCAATGCCGCTCATGACGTTTAGTGCGGCGTGGTGCGCGGAGAGGGGTTGCAGTATGAATATGCTTCGGCGGTTGACGGAGAATGCCGCATCAATTCGTGCCGATCGGTAAGGGCGCGAGGGGGCCGCTGCCGCTTCGAGCGGAATGGGGTCGGACCCCGCGGATCCCGAATCCGCACGCATGAAAAAAGCCAGCAAATCGCTGGCTTTTTTTTGGCGTGGGAACGTCCTGTCCCCACGATGGGTCGGTTTACTTGCGCAGGCCCGGACCGTTGATTTCCAGACCGTTGTCGATGTAGGCCAGGAAATACTCGAGATCCAGATAATGCGAAGAATAGGCTTTGAACGGAATGGTGCGCGTGTCACGCATGCAGCCTTTCAAACGCTTGTCCAGGGTGAACATTTTCTGCTTGCTATAGCGGAACACCGGGAAGGAGGTGGTGTTGCCGATACCGGTATGCAGCGTTTCTGCGCGAATACGTTGCGTGGCGTGATACATGTGGCAATCGGCGCAGGACAGGTTCAATTGGCCGGTCTTGCGGAACCACATTTCTTTACCGTCATTGAAGGCTTTAACCGCGCGGGGATCGTTGGGGATCTGTACGTTGACCTTCATGCCGCGGGATTCGCTGGCCAGATAGGCTGAGACGGCCACGAGGTCGTTGTAGCCTTTCTTCGACTCCCAGGATTCATCCTTCGGGACGCCGGCGTTCAACTGGCAGTTGATCAGATCCAATTCCAGGTTGTGGACCTTGCCATCTTTGGGGTTGAAGTAGGGATACTTGGCGCGCAGGCCCTTGGCATCGCCGACGCAGGAACTCAGCGGCTTGCCGTTCGGCAGGCGGTAGTCTTCCCACAGCTTCTTCCCTTTCGCAATGAAATCATCCTGTGGTGGGAACTGCATCATGTCCTGATACTGAGCGTAGGAGTCCTTGTCGAATGCATAGACGCCGATATTGTATTTATCGTGTGGGATCTGGGGGAAATTCTTGTAGTAGAAATTTCGGAATTCCTTGGCAAATTCGGCTGGATTGTTGACATCATCCTTCGGATTGAAGCTGCTATACCCCCCCGCTGAGGCAGTCGCACTGACCCCGGCAATCAGGCCGACAATTAACATACTGCTAACAAACTTTTTCATTCTCACGAGCTCCTCGTTGATGGTCGCTGGCTGTTTTCGCTGCGCTTAGAGCGTGTACAGATAATCGACGATTTTTTCGATTTCTTCCTTGGTCAGGATCTTGTGATCCCCGAACGGCGGCATGATGACTCCGCGACCAAACTTTTCGCGCGGATCCCAGACAACCTTGAACAGGTCTTCTTTGTTGGGATAACGAATCTTCATGGCGATCAGCGCCGGGCCAATGTTGCCAGCCAGGTTGCCGCCCGCGATGGCATGGCAGGCAAGGCAGTTGCCTTTGCTTTTAGCGAAGGCAAGATCCTTGCCTTCCTGCTCTTCCTTGGTCATCGTGTGGGTGACGGCAGTGGGCGCATCCGCCGGCTCGTCTTCTTCCGTGGCGAAGACCTGACTGGTGACGACCAGACTGCTGGCGAACAGAATGGCGGTGCTCGTGTGGGTAATTGCTCGAATCAATGATGTCATTATCATCCTCTCCTCTTAAGACGCATGAGACGCCAAGATGGCTTTGGTGGCCTTATTTTGTCGTTTTGACGACCTATACTGTAGTGGTCTGGTTCCTTGAGACAATAAAAAAAATTTTATGGCTACATGGTTTATTCACTAAGGTTGGGAAAGCATCCATTTCTAAAGCAATCGCTAATGTTGACCGGATTTCTGGGGCATTGGCCGGTTGACTTTCTGTGGATGAGGGGCGGGCGTTCCTTTTGCTCGCGATGACAATTCGCCCCTGCTTTTTTATTTCTTTTATTACAATGTATTGCGTTTTCCGGATTATGGGCGGGCTCGTGACTCGATCTGCTTGAGCGCGGCATCCAGGCGTTCCTGGGCCAGTGAATCCCCTGCGGAATAGCTGAAGGCCAGTTCGTATTCCTGGTGGGCGGCCACCAGTTGGTTGCCCATCAAGAAATATTTTCCGAGCAGTTCATGGCTGCCGAGGTGGTCCCCCGCTGCCGCCGCAGCTTCTGCTGCAGAGAGCACGATTCTCCGATTGCCCGGGTCCTGTTCCATCATGGCCCGAGCGGTCTTGTAGGCCTGATCCGGGTTGCCCGTCTTGATCAGCCAGTGGACGGACTGGCGAAGCAGGATGGCGTTGCCTGGATAGAGTGCGAGTAATTCATCCATAAGCGACTGGGCTTCCTTGGTGTGTCCGTGGGCAAAGAGGACCTGGGCGAGCGGCAGTCCGAACCAGAGATTTCCCGGGTGTGTGCGATAGAGTTTGTCGAGCAGTGACCTGGCCGCCGTCCAGTTGCCATGGGCCTGATCCAGTACGGCCTGCCGATAGGATTCGCCGACCGGTGTGCCGAGATGGATCTTCGTCGCGCCCGTGAGTCCGGCTAATCGGGCACGTGCGAGCTGGAAGGAGAGGCTGTCCCGCGTGCCCAGTTGCTCACGAGGAATTGCTGCGATTCGATCTTCCGCGGCGCTGATGCGTTCGTTGTTCAGGGGATGGGTGAGCAGGAATGCATATTGTGCCGCACCGTTGTCGCCACTTTGACGTTGCAGTTTCTCAAAGAAGCTCACCAGTCCATGCGGGTCGATATGGACGCGTTGCAGGGTTTGGATGGCGAACTCGTCGGCCTCGCGCTCATGCATGCGGGTGAAGTTGATTTCGTTCTGCGTCGCGCCGGCGACGCTGGATGCCGCGGCGGCGGCACCCATGTCCGGGTTGATGCTGCCTAGCAGTAAGGCTGCGACGAATCCCGCGATCACCAGCGCGCTGTTGCCTGATTGCCGAGAAAGCATCTGGGCAATATGCCGATGCGTGGCGTGGGCGATCTCGTGCGCCAGGACGCCAGCCAGCTCGCTTTCATTATCCGCGAACAGAAACAGCCCCGAATAGACGGCGATATAACCGCCCGGCACTGTGAAGGCATTGATGGTCGGGCTGTTGATCAGCATGAAATTGGGCGGGAAGCGGGTACCGGGGGCCGAGGCCATCAACCGATCCCCCAGGTCATTCAGGTAGCGCAAAAGCAAAGGGTCATCGATGAACTGGACCTGGCTACGTAATTTCTCGAACACCTCCGCACCGATTTTCTGCTCCTCCGCCTTCGATAAGGTTTGATCTACAGGGTCTCCGAGATCCGGTAATTGGCTGTTCAGGCTGGAAAAGTTCGAATGGCTGCGTGTGCTGTCGGCGGTGGCCAATCCGGGAAGACAAAAGATCCAGACCAGAATGAGGGGCGCTGCGATTTTATTCATGGCGGCATTCGGCCTTTGTGATTATTTGATTGAGGTGAAAATTTTTGGATGAGAGTAGTGCTAGCCGTTTATGTTATTAATCTTCGCTAATGAAGTCCTGACCGGAATCCGATTGGTGTCTTTGGCAACCAGCATGATCGGTTTTGCATCGTATCCGGCCTGCGAGGAAAACAGCGGCTATTCTGCGTGAGCGCATGCCGTTCGTTGGCTAAAATAGTCCCTGCACCATGTTTGGTGCGCAGATTGGGAATCGCAATCTCCGTTGCCCCAAAATGTGATGAGATCAATTTTTATAGTGAGTTGAATTGAATGTCTAGTTTTCAAAGCATTGCTCCGGAAGAGCTGAAAGATCGTATGCACGAGGTGTTGCTCGTCGACGTACGTGGTCCGGCGGAAACCGCTCGCGGCATCATCATGGGGGCAAAGCTGGTTCCCTTGCATCTGGTCCCGATGAATGTCGACCAATTCAAGACCGATCAGGATGTCGTGGTGTATTGCCATAGTGGCGCACGTTCCGCTCAGGCTTGCCAGTTCCTGGCGGCGCAGGGTATTGATCGGCTGTTCAATTTGGAGGGGGGCGTCATGTATTGGGCGGGCTCCGGTTTGCCGCTGGTTGCCCCCGAGTGATGTCGACCCTCATCGTCGATGCACGAGGACTCCGCTGTCCGATGCCGCTGCTCAAAGCCAGAAAGGCCATTTCTTCGCTGAAGGACGGGGCTCAGCTTGAGGTCTGGGCCACCGACCCGGGGGCCGAGGCGGATTTCAAGGCCTATTGCGAACAGGCCGGGCATGATTTGTTGCGCATGGAGCCCGGGCGTGACGAGGAAGGAGCCACTTGGCTGAAGATTGTTCTGGTCTGCCGCCGATGACTCCCGATTTCCCGACAACCACCCCGGAACGATCCGGGATCGCCCTGATCCTGAGCAAGGATGCGCCAGAAGCTGCGCGAGCGGCTTTTTCTCTGGCGGCAACCGTTGTTGCGCTGGGGGATCCGGCCGCAATCTTCTTTACGCAGCACGGGATCGCCTGGCTTGCGCAAAACGCTGAGCTCGAACCGGATCTTGCGGAGTTGTTCGGCTTTTGTCAGGACGAGGGGGTGCGATTCATCGCCTGTTCGGATTCTCTGGCCCAGTCGACGTTGTCCGCGGAGCAGTTGTGCCCTGGCGTCGAGGTGGCCGGCGCGATCAGTTTCTATCAGTTTGCCCGTACGGTCGCCGTTTCACTGTTCATCTAACCCGCATGCGTCGGAGCGTGGATGCCGTGGCAGATCCGTTGCCGGGGGCTTTGTCGATTTTGCATGGATTTCGTACAAAACGAACGTCATCACGAAAGCGGTTTTTGGGATGAAAACCCGTAAATAAGGTCAGGGACGCAGCGTCGAGAACCAAAAAAACCAAAGAGGCGGGTGAGATGATCAAGTTATTGCGTGTACTTCTGTTGTTCCCCTTGTTGCTTTCGCTGAATGCGGCCCATGCTGCGGAAGGGGGGCTGCAGCCCTTCATCGAGGGAACGACGCTTTCATCGGGCTTGTCGGATGCGACGAAGACGGTGGTTGCGGCATTGGGCAAGGGGGGATTTGACGTGGTTGGGCGGTATTCCCCCGTGAAGAATGTCACGGTCATTTCGATTTCGAGCCCGAGCATGCTGAGGAATGCGGCTGCCACGGAGCGCGGTGGTTACGGCGCAGCGTTGAGTGTGGCACTGGAATCCGTTGACGGGAAAACCTTCGTGACCTACATGAATCCGCAATATGTGGCGGCGGGCTATCGTCTGGCCAACGACAACACGGATGTGGCCAAGGCGCTGAGCACGGTTCTCGGTAACGAAAAATCCTTTGGGGCAAAACCCCGACCGGCGTCGGAATTGCGGAATTATCAGTACACCTTCGGGATGGAAACATTCACCGACCCGATGGATCTGGGGAGCTTCAAGGGGTTTCAGGCCGGCACCCAGCAGATAGCCAGTCGACTTAGGGCGGGAACCGATGGCGTCCGTCTGGTCTACGAGATCAAGATTCCCGGTCGGGATGAGGTTGTATTCGGTGTTGATTTGGCCGGCAAGAATCCCGATGCCAACGGGGCTAAATTGGTCCAGTCGGTTGATCCCGGCCCCGCGCCTCATCGTTATGCCTTTCTGCCCTACGAAGTCGTGCTGAGGGACCGTAACGCGGAGGGTTTGAATCTCCGGTTCCGCATGGCTTTGTTTTTCCCCGACTTGCCCATGATGGGTTCCGATGCTTCCTTCTTCAAGCTGCGCGACGCGCCCGGCGCCATTCAGAGCGTCTTGCGCAAGGCATTGGGTGGAACCGTCATCAGCGATACAACCGGTTCGGATAACGGTTTCGGATCGTTCTGAACCCAAGCGTTCCCCTGGCATCGGGGTGCCGGGGTGCTGGGTTTGACCATCCGGTTTATGGGGATATCTCGATCATTTTGCAATGATTCGATGCAATTCTTGCCATATCCAGCTATATTAGCCGGCTTGATTCATGCGGCTGATACACGTACAGGCGTGAGCGCAGATCTGGAGTGGTTGGTCCCTGTCCGTTTTGCCCCGTTCAACGCGCGCGGCGAGTCGGTAGGTTCCGGCCAAATTCCCTTATCCCTACGACACAATTTAATAGAGAGAAATTCGCGTGGAATTGTCCGGTGGTCAAATCCTGGTTGAGTGCCTGAAGGCCGAGGGGGTCGAGGCGGTTTTCGGCTACCCGGGCGGGGCCGTCTTGCATATTTACGATGCGCTGTTCCAACAGGATGATGTGAAGCATGTCCTGGTTCGTCACGAGCAGGGTGCCGTGCACATGGCCGATGGTTATGCGCGGGCGACGGGTAAGCCGGGCGTCGTGCTGGTGACGTCCGGGCCGGGCGCCACGAATGCGGTGACCGGTATCGCGACGGCGTACATGGACTCCATTCCCATGGTGGTGATCACCGGGCAGGTGCCGAGTCATCTCATCGGCAACGATGCGTTCCAGGAAGTGGACAACGTCGGGATCACGCGTCCCTGCGTCAAGCACAACTTCCTGGTCAAGAACGTGAACGAGTTGGCCGAAACCATGAAGAAGGCCTTCTATATCGCCACCACCGGTCGTCCCGGCCCCGTGGTGGTCGATATTCCCAAGGACATGGTCGATCCGAACGTGCTGATTCCGTTCAGCTATCCGGAAACGGTCGCGCTCCGTTCCTACCATCCGACCGTCAAGGGACATACCGGTCAGATCCGCAAGGCCATCGATCTCATCCTGAACGCCGAACGGCCCATGATCTACACGGGCGGCGGGGTGGTGCTCGGCGGTGCGGCCGAGCAGCTCACCCAGTTCGCGCGCCTGTTGAACTATCCCATCACCAACACCCTGATGGGGCTTGGCGCCTTCCCCGCCAGCGACCCGCAATTCCTGGGCATGCTGGGGATGCATGGGACGTACGAAGCAAACATGGCGGTCCACCACTGCGACGTGTTGATCGCGATCGGCGCCCGTTTCGACGATCGGGTCACCGGCAACCTGGCAAAATTCTGCCCGACGGCGAAGATCGTCCATGTGGATATCGATCCGGCCTCCATTTCCAAGAACGTGATCGTCGACGTGCCGATCGTCGGCGCCGTCAAGGCGGTGCTCGAAGAGATGCTCCCGCTGATCGCCGACGCCGGCGGGGCGAAGCAGCCCGAGGCCCTGGCGGCCTGGTGGAAGCAGATCGAGCAATGGCGCGCCATGCGTTGCCTGGATTACAAGACGAACGGGGAGATCATCAAGCCGCAGTACGTCGTCCAGAAGCTCTGGGAGATCACCAAGGGCGATGCCTTCGTGACCTCCGATGTCGGTCAGCACCAGATGTGGGCTGCGCAGTATTACGGTTTCGACAAGCCGAATCGCTGGATCAACTCCGGCGGCCTGGGCACGATGGGCTTCGGCTTGCCGGCCGCCTTGGGCGTGAAGTATGCCTATCCCGACGAGGAGGTGGTCTGCGTTACCGGCGAAGGCAGCATCCAGATGTGCATCCAGGAGCTGTCGACGGCGCTGCAGTACCATCTGCCCGTCAAGGTCGTCAGCCTGAACAACCGCTATCTCGGCATGGTGCGTCAGTGGCAGGAGTTCTTCTACTCCGGGCGCTACGCCATGAGCTACATGGAAGCGCTGCCGGATTTCGTCAAGCTGGCCGAGTCCTATGGTCATGTGGGCATGCGTATCGAGAAGGCATCGGATGTCGAGGGCGCGCTGCGTGAAGCCTTCGCCCTGAAGGATCGTCTGGTGTTCATGGACTTCCAGACGGATCCGACGGAGAACGTCTTCCCGATGGTGCCTGCCGGTGCGGGTCTGAACGAAATGATTCTGGTGTAACGACGATGCGACATATCATTTCCATTCTGATGGAGAACGAGGCGGGCGCATTGTCCCGCGTGGCGGGCCTGTTTTCGGCGCGCGGCTACAATATCGAATCCCTGTGCGTGGCGCCGACCAATGACGAAACGCTCTCGCGCATGACCCTGGTCACCCACGGGGACGACCAGATCATCGAGCAGATCATCAAGCAGTTGAACAAGCTGATCGACGTGGTCAAGGTGCAGGACATGGCCGACGCACCGCACATCGAGCGTGAATTGATGCTGATCAAGGTGCAGGCGATCGACAGCTCACGGGAGGAGGTCTACCGTCTGGCGGAAATCTTCCGCGGACAGATCATCGATGTGAGCGAATCGAGCTATACGATTCAGATGATCGGCCCTGGCCACAAGCTGGACGCCTTCCTGGCGGCCCTGGGCCCGATTCCCGTCGTGGAAATCGTGCGCTCCGGCGCCCTGGGCATTTCCCGGGGGCCGCGGGGCATGGCGATTCCGGAAGCCTGATCGACCGAATTTCCGACTGATTTATAACGATTGTTTTGAGGGGAGATATTCCAGATGCAAGTTTATTACGATAAAGATTGTGACCTGTCGCTGATCCAGGGCAAGAAAGTCACGATCATCGGCTACGGTTCCCAGGGCCATGCCCATGCCCTGAACCTGAAGGACTCCGGCGTCAACGTGACGGTCGCGCTGCGTGCCGGTTCCGCCTCCGCCCGCAAGGCTCAGGCCGAAGGCCTCACCGTGCTGCCGATCGCCGAAGCCGTTGCCGCTGCCGACGTCATCATGATTCTCGCGCCCGACGAGCATCAGGCTGCCATCTATCGTAACGACATCGAGCCGAACCTGAAGCAGGGCGCGACCCTGGCGTTCGCACACGGTTTTTCGATCCTCTACAACCAGATCGTGCCACGTGCCGACCTCGACGTGATCATGATCGCGCCGAAGGCGCCGGGCCACACCGTCCGTTCCGAGTTCGTCCGTGGCGGCGGTATCCCGGATCTCATCGCAGTACACCAGGACGCTTCCGGTTCTGCGAAAGAACTCGCGCTGTCCTATGCTTCTGCCGTGGGCGGTGGTCGCACCGGCATCATCGAGACCACCTTCAAGGACGAGACCGAAACCGATCTGTTCGGTGAGCAGGCCGTTCTGTGTGGCGGTACCGTCGAACTGGTCAAGGCCGGTTTCGAGACCTTGGTCGAAGCGGGTTACCCGCCGGAAATGGCCTACTTCGAATGTCTGCACGAGCTGAAGCTGATCGTCGACTTGATGTACGAAGGCGGCATCGCCAACATGAACTACTCGATCTCCAACAATGCCGAGTACGGTGAGTACGTCACCGGCCCGCAGGTGATCAACGAAGAGTCCCGCTGGGCGATGCGCGAAGCGCTGAAGAACATCCAGAGCGGCGAGTATGCCAAGAACTTCATTCTGGAAGGTGCGACCAACTATCCGTCAATGACCGCGCGTCGTCGTCAGAATGCCGCCCACCCGATCGAGCAGGTCGGCGAGCGTCTGCGTAACATGATGCCGTGGATCTCCGCGAACAAGATCGTGGACAAGGATCGCAATTAAGAATTGACTCGCTAAAATCAGAGCGTAGACCGGGGGCCATGGGCCCCCGAATTGTCAGGGGGTGCCCATGAAACCAGAAGCCGAACAGCCTGTCCCAATGACCGAATCCCCGGATGCGGGGCAACAGGGTCATGTCGATGATCATGTCCAGCGGGTGCATCCGCGAAAGGCGATCTACCTGTTGCCCAACCTGATCACCACCGGCGCCCTGTTCGCCGGTTTTTTTGCGATGCTGCGGGCGATTCAGGGCGATTTCGAGCAGGCCAGCATTGCCGTGTTCGTGGCCATGCTGCTCGATGGTCTGGATGGTCGTGTCGCGCGATTGACCGGCACGCAGTCGGCGTTCGGCGTTCAGTACGACTCCTTGTCGGACGTGATCGCCTTCGGCCTCGCGCCCGCCGTCGTGGTGTTCCTGTGGAGTCTCTACGGCATTGGCGATCGCTGGGGCATGCTGGGTGCGTTCGTGTTCGTGGCCTCGGCCGCAATTCGACTGGCACGGTTCAACGTCCAGGTCGAAACGGTCGACAAGCGTTATTTCGTGGGGCTTGCTTCGCCAGCCGCGGCCGCCGTGCTGATGGGCATGGTCTGGTTTTTCGAGGAGCAGCAGATTCCGTTCTATGAAAACATCGGCTGGGTCTGGGTGATTACGGTGACCACGGGCCTGCTGATGGTATCGAGCTTGCCCTACTACAGCTTCAAGAGCGTCAGCCCGCGCTTGCGGGTCTCGTTCCTGAGCGTGCCCGTCCTGATCCTGATCTTCGTGCTGGCGCTCAAGGACTTTGCCCTGACGCTCTGGTTGCTGGCCCTGGGTTATGCGCTTTCGGCACCGTTGTGGTTCCTGGGTCGTCGTCTGAAGCGGCTTGTCGTACGGCGGCCCAGCGGATCCTGAGAGGTTCCCCACGGATTGATGTCGAAGTTGAAGCCCGGCTCTGACCGGGCTTCATTTTTTCTCGGGATGTTCGGACCGCGGTGGGGTAGTTCGAGCGATACGATGGAATCACCTCGGCGCGATACTCGGCCACCCGAGTCCTTAGTCCCGAGTCCGTGTCGACCCGAACACGCAGAATGCGTGGGGTGTTCAGCCAATGAAAAGGCCCGGACATGACCGGGCCTGGGAGATCTTGTCAATATTTGGCAGGTCAGTGCATGGGCTGCTGATGCTGCTGGATGCCGGCAATCAGCCAGTCGCCCTCGGGGTTATCTGCCGCATGCTGAACATGCCAGATCTCGGCAATTTCCTCCGGCAGGCCGTAGTTTTCGCGCAGGCGGCCCTGAAAAAGCACGGAGGCCACGACGACGTTGCCCTCCCGGGTGATGTCCAGGAGTTGGGCGTCCAGAGACTGAACCTCCGTGACGTTGTTGAGATCGCCCAGTCGATTGCGTTCCGCACTCAATGCGGCAAACATCTCCGGCGTGAAATACTCGCGGAGCGTATTCAGGTCGTTGGCATCCCAGGCTTTCTGCAGGCTGGTGAAGTGGTGTTGGGCTCCCCGCAGGAAGCTGGTTTCGTTGAACCACTGGGGCGCATCGGCCAACGGTGCCGGCGGCACGGCGCCGAGACCGGTGCCTGCCATCCCACGGTTCATGGGCTCGTGGTCCACGCCGTTCAACGGTGCGCCGGTGTTGGCATAAGGGGTCATGCCGGATGGGGCGGTTGGCTTGCGCAGGGCGCGAATGATCAGGTAAGCGCCAATGGCCAACAGGGCGATGAGCAGGAAGTCCATCGGCTTCAGACCATCGAATGCGCCACCGAAGAAGAGAGCAGCGAGAAGCCCGCCTGCAGCCAGGCCAGCCAGCGGACCCATCCAGTTGCGCGCGCCAGCGGCTGCGGGTGTTGCGGCAGCAGGGGGCGTTGCGGGTTTTGTGGCCGGTGTCGTCGCCTGACGGGCATAATTCGGCTTGCTATAGCCGAAACTGCCGCCCGAGCCAAGTCGTTTGGCTTCTGCGCTTTGCAGGCCCAGAGCCAGGACTAGGCCGAGGCTCACCAGGACGGTCGTGATGAATGCGGCAGTCTTTTTGATGATCATGTGCGATTCCCGATTACTTGAAATGGATCAATATGCGTTTTCATTCTAGGGGTTGGATAGCCCCGTTGCACGTCCTTTCAGGAAGTTTCGTGTAGCAGGGGAATTAAATACTTCCTGCATGATAAAGGCTGCTCGTGCGCACGATCACCTGGTCCGGGCATGCCTTGGGAACCGTTCGGGGCGGTGATACTCTGAGTTTGAAGTTGGTGAAGCGTAAATGAGGATGGCATGGAATTTTTGACCGATTATGGTTTGTTTCTGGCGAAGACCGTGACCTGGGTTTTGGCCGCTTTGGTGCTGGTGGCGGCTATCGTTTCACTGCGGCAGCGGAACAACGCTTCGGCCGGGTCGCTCTCGGTGAAACGTCTGAACGATCAGTACGCTGATCGACGCGAACAGTTGGAAAAGGGCATATTGTCGGCCAAGCAGTTTCGACAATGGCGTAAATCGGTCCAGAAGGCGCGGAAGGTCGAACAAGCACAGTCTGAAGGAGGGCGTCCCAGAACGTTTGTCTTGCGCTTTCACGGCGATCTCCGGGCCAGTCAGGTCGAGGCTCTGCGTGAGGAGGTTTCGGCCATCGTGGACGCTGCCCGACCGGAGGGAGACGAGGTTCTGGTCTGCCTCGAAAGTGGCGGCGGACTCGTGACGTCTTATGGTTTGGCCGCAGCTCAGTTGGTCCGGCTTCGGGAGGCCGGTCTGTCATTGACGGTGGCAATCGACAAGGTGGCGGCCAGTGGCGGCTACATGATGGCTGCCGTTGCACCGCAAATTGTCGCGGCACCCTTTGCCATCGTCGGTTCGATCGGCGTGGTCGCGGAAATTCCCAACATCCACCGCCTGCTCAAGCGTCATGATGTCGATATCGAGCTGCTGACGGCGGGCGAGTACAAGCGTACGCTGACTGTCCTGGGCGAGAACACGCCGGAGGGCCGCGAGAAATTCCAAAGTCAGCTCAACGAAACCCATGCCTTGTTCAAGGCGTTTCTTCAGAAATATCGTCCCGAGCTGGATCTGACGAAGTTGGCAACCGGCGAGTACTGGTTCGCTACCCAAGCTGCGCCCCTGGGGCTGGTGGATGCCTTGGCGACTAGCGACGAACTCATCGCACGACGGTGTCAGGAACGGGATGTCTTCGAGGTGCGATTGATTCGACCGAAGCCCTTGGCCAATCGATTGCGCGGCTCGGTGGAACAGGGGGCGGTACGTATCCTATCCTTGTTCATCGATCAGGTTCGCGAGAAATCGACTAACCCGCTTGAACGCGTCTGAGGTTTCTAACCGGCGCGCTACGCGTATCGTCGCTTGAGGAGGTTTCCATGGAGCAGAGTTTTCATGCCGTACCCGAGTTGTTTGCCCAACTGGGCCTTTCGGACCGGAAGCAGGATATCGACGCCTTCATTCAGGCGCATGGGCCACTGTCTCCCGAGATCGCTCTTGCCGATGCACCGTTCTGGACGCCAGCCCAGTCGACCTTTCTGCGCGAGGCCTTGGCTCAGGATGCCGATTGGGCGGAAGCGGTCGATCATCTCGATGCTTTATTGCGCTGACGGCAGGAACACGCGGTACCCGTCACTCTGAGGAAGTGGCGGCCGTCCGCCCGCTCACCCGCTTAGCTTGGGGTTTTGGTCGGCGCCAATAAGCTAGGCCCCGCCCGGCTACTGCCGGTCGGGGCCTTCGGTGATACCGATCGCGCTCGGGCGTTAGCCGTTGCGCTTCTCGATCATGCGATGAATCATCGGCGTCAGGATCAGATCCATGGCATAGCTCATCTTGCCGCCCGGTACGACGATCGTGTTGTATCGAGACATGAAGGAGTTCGGGATCATGTTGAGCAGGAACGGGAAGTCCGCACCGGCCTTTTCCGGTTCGCGGAAGCGGATGATCACGAAACTTTCGTCCGGGGTCGGAATGTCCCGCGTGATGAACGGGTTGGAGGTATCAACCGTGGGCACGCGCTGGAAGTTGATGTCCGTGTTCGAGAACTGCGGGGTGATGTAGTTGATATAGTCCGGCATGCGACGCAGGATGGTGTCGACGGTCGCTTCGGCGGAGTAGCCCCGTTCCGCGTTGTCGCGGAAGATCTTCTGGATCCACTCGAGGTTGACGATCGGCACGACGCCTACGCCCAGGTCCACGTGCGAGGCAATGTCGACGGCATCGGTCTTGACGAGGCCATGCAGGCCTTCGTAGAACAGCAGGTCGGTACCAGCCGGAATGTCTTCCCAGGGCGTGAATTCACCCGGCTTGAGGTTGGTGTTCAGTCGGGCATTGTGCTCGACCGCTTCCTGATCGCTGTGGATGTAATAACGCTTTTTGCCGGTACCGCTTTCGCCGTAGGTCTTGAACAGTTCGCCCAGCTTGTCGAAGTGGTTGGCTTCGGGGCCGAAATGTGAGAAGGAGAAGTTGCCTGAAGCTTCCGCCTTCTTGACGGCTTCGCGGAATTCCATCCGGCTCAGACTGTGGAAGCTATCACCCTCGATCACGACCGGGGTCAGATTTTCACGATGGAAAATGTGTTCGAACGCACGCTTGACCGTGGTCGTGCCGGCGCCAGATGAACCGGTGACTGCAACGACAGGATGTTTGACGGACATATCTACTCCTTAAGGAAGCTTAAACAAAATAAAAACCGGGTTGAAATACTGAGCCGAGTCGCTACCTGAACGTCATGCGTACGGGGCTCGGTCGACTGGGTGCCCTCGAACCGTACTCGGCGTGCTTTTTCATTCCCCATCTCGGCGCAATCAGCGAACCGTCAGATCCTCTACCGACAATTGCATTCGTCAAGTCGGGAGAATCAGGAGGCCAGGCGGGTAATGCCCATGCCTTGAACGCTTATTTTCGCAGCGATCCGGTTCCGGTCCAAGTTTCTGACCAAGAAGAAATCCGGAATCGTGAACCTGGGGACAATCCTGCTGATATTAGGGGTTAAGCGCCTGCGGGGCAAGTGCCGATAGATATGCGCTGCCGTGTTTGGGCTGGGTACGGGATTCCTGGTGTGATCCCTTATTTTCCTGGGGTTTTAATGGGCAGGATGAGTGAAGGTCAGGCTTTGCTGTTAGGAATGGGTTGCAGTCGCTTGAGGTGCAGATGTCGAATTAAACCGATCACCGGCCGAATCAGGAATTGCAGCGAGGCGAACAGGAAAATCCAGGCGCCGATCGTGGCCATATTGGGTACGAGAAAGCAGGCGCTGCCAATAACGAACCAGATGGCGATCAGAAAATCGTTGAGGATCAGGGCCACTTCATAGCGCTGGCGGATCACCAGCACCTCGTTGCCGAACTGTAGCTCAAGCGTGTTGTTTTCTGTCGCTTTTTCCGTCATCGGCTCAGGCGGTTTCCTTGCGTCGGTAGACGAGATCGAAGACTTCATGTCCCAAACGGATGCCGCGTCGTTCGAATTTCGTTTCCGGGCGCCAGTCCGGCCGTGCGGCGACGCCCGTGCCCTGATGCAGTGACGTGAAGGCCGCATGGGCATCGAGTACGTCGCGCATGTGTTCGGCATAGTTCGCCCAGTCGGTGGCCAGGTGCCAGATTCCTCCCGGCTTGAGGCGTTCGGCGATCAGGTCCGCGAAATCCGGCTGTACGATTCGGCGCTTGTGATGGCGGGCCTTGTGCCAGGGATCGGGGAAGTACAGCAGGAGCCGATCGAGCTGGGCCGGACCGATGCGTTGCTGGATGAACGGGACGGCATCGTCGTTCATCACGCGGATGTTCGTCAGACCCCGCTGTTCGATGCCGAGCAGGAGATGGCCCACGCCTGGGCGATGGACTTCGATGCCGATGAAGTCCTGGTCCGGTGCCGCCTGGGCCATGTCCAACAGGCTTTCCCCGTTTCCGAAGCCGATCTCCAGTGTCAGCGGGGCCGTGCGGCCGAAGAGGGCGGATTGATCGATGATCGGCCCCTGCGCCGCCAGGCCGAAGCGCGGCATCAATTCGGCCAGTGCACGGGTTTGTGCCACGGTGAGTCGTCCTTCCCGGCGGATGAAGGAACGAATCCGGCGGCTGAAGGATTCCGGGGTCGATGTGTCGGTCAACAAGGGTTCGGTCGTCATGATGATTATGGCGGTTCGAATAGGCGTCGGGATCAGAAAAACAGGCCGTCGACCGGCGAGGAGGCGCTGGCGTAACGCTTGCGAGGCATGCGTCCGGCCAGGAAGGCTTCACGTCCGGCCTCAATGGCCTTTTTCATGGCCGAAGCCATCAGCACCGGGTTTTTGGCCGCAGCGATCGCCGTGTTCATCAGGACGCCGTCGCAACCTAGTTCCATGGCGATCGCGGCATCGGAGGCGGTGCCGACACCGGCGTCGACGATGATCGGGACGTTTGCGTTCTCGATGATCGTCAGCAGGTTGTACTTGTTTTGGATGCCCAGGCCCGAGCCGATCGGGGCGGCCAGCGGCATCACCGCGACACAGCCGATTTCCTCGAGGCGCTGGCAGAGAATGGGGTCGTCGGAGGTGTAGACCATGACGTCGAAGCCATCGGCGACCAGTTGCTCGGCGGCCTTCAGGGTCGCCACCACGTCGGGGTAAAGGGTCTTCTGATCACCGAGTACCTCGAGCTTCACCAGATTGTGTCCATCCAGCAGTTCGCGGGCGAGGCGGCAGGTGCGTACGGCATCCTCGGCGGTATAGCAGCCGGCGGTATTCGGCAGAATGGTGTACTGCTCGGGCGGCAGTACGTCGAGGAGGTTCGGTTCGCCCGGATTCTGGCCAATGTTGCTGCGGCGGATGGCGACCGTGACGATTTGCGATCCGGCAGCCTGTGTGGCGGCCTGGGTTTCGTCGAGATCCTTGAATTTTCCGGTGCCGGTCAGCAGGCGGGAGTGGAATTGGCGTTTGCCGATGGTCAAAAGGTCGTTTTGGGTCTGGTTCATCGATTCGTTCTACGGTTCGGGATGGGCGGTATTTTGCGCCGGATGCTTTGTGACGGCGGTCACCTTACGCCGCTGGCGTACGGCTTTCAACTGAGCCGTTCATTCGTTGCGTCCGGCATGTCGGGTTGAGGGTGCTGCGTCGATCAGTGGGTCTGCGCTTCCTCTTCTTCTGATGAGGTTTCGAACGTCAGTGAGCGGGTGTGCAGGCTGCAGGGCGTGCCGTTGATCGCCAGTTGATCATGTATGTGTTTGAGACGAACGACGGCAAGAAATATCTGCCCGGTGCCAGCGTAGGCGGGTTGTGGTGCGCTGCTGACGATTTCACCCGCTTCCGTCGCCGCATCGTTTCGAAGAGAGATGGGGGTGCCCGGCCGGAGCATGTCGGGGTGACTGCATTGCCCGATCAGAAGGCGCCGGTTGGGTTTCCCCAAGTAGTGCAGTCGTGCGATGACTTCCTGGCCGGGATAGCAGCCCTTCTTGAAGCTGATGCCATCCTTCAGATCGAGATTCAGCCATTGGGGGACGAAATGCTGGTAGGTTTCGGGCGCGATCTGTGCGATGCCGTCCAGGATTTCCGCATGATTCCAGGTTTGTGGATCGACGGTCTCCGATGGGGCAAGACGGTTCCACACGCTGACCAGCTCGGTCGTCGGGCCCTGTATCGACAATCGAGCGATTTCGCTGCGCTGCTCCCAGGTTGCGATCAGGCCGTTGGGCAGGACGTGCTGTTCCAGGGACGAATGGGTGTTCGATGTGAAGCCCATATCGGTCAGAATCGACTCGGAGGGGTTGATGAGCCCGAGAAAACCCCAATTCGTGTCCACATCCAGTTGCAGTTTGCGCCGCAGCAGGTAGAGCCGTAAGGTCTTGATCAGTTCAGGTGCCAGATCGGCGGGAATGGTCAGCCGATACGCCTGCTGATCGGGATCCGTTTGGACCGGATGAACCAGCAGGGTGCCGAGGGTTCTGCCCTTGGCATTGCACAGGGCGGCGAAAACAGCCTGATCCGGTGTGCGCGTCAGGATTTCCTGGGTGAGCATGGCTTGCAGAAACGCCCCCGCTTCGGCACCGACGATGCTGATGCTGGCGCGATTCGGCAGCACCATGCGAACCGGAGCCTGCGCGCAACTCGGTGCGGTGTTGACGGATTGTTGCTGCAGAAATGTGGTCCACTCGGTATTCATGATTGGGTATCTTGCATGATTCGGTAGGCTATCAAGAATAGCATTTACGGGCCGAATGCACGGAAATCTCGATGCAGGGAGGATGTCATGAAGGAGCAGGGATGGCAGGGAGCCTTGCGTGAGGACCATCGCCTGACCGCTGTCTGGTTCGCCATGCATGCGCTGGTGTCGGTTTCGTTGATGGCGACGACGCTCTTGATGGGGTTGTCCTTGCCCTTGCTTGCCTTGGTGCTGCTGGTGGCTGGCGGCGTAGTGCTCGCTTCCGCCTTTCGTTGGCGACCATCGGCTTGGTTCGCGTCGGGGCAATTGGCTCTGGTCGGCGATCGTATGCGGTGGCAGGCGCAGACTGCCGACGGTGCCTGGGTAGAGGGCTCGCTGACCGTGAACTGGCGGGGCGTGGCTCTGGTCGGGCTTTCCCTGTCGGGGCCAGCGGGGCGGATCGATATCTGGGTCACCCGGCGGCGCGTGGGCGATGTTGCCTGGTGGCAACTCCAGCGCTGGCTCTACCTGAATCAGTGAACTTCCCTGAAGGGGCTAATCGGTAATGCGTTTCTGCAGTTCCCGCAGTAACGCCCCGACCTGACGCTGGAGATGTGCAAGGTCGCCTGAATTGTCGAGACAGAAATCCGCGATCGCACGACGCCGGTCGTCCCGAACCTGCGCCTGCAGCAGTTGATCGGCCTGTTGCCCATCGATGCCAGGACGGGTCAGCAGTCTGGCGTGTTGTAATGCCGGGGTCGTGGTCACCGCGACGATATGGTCCAGCCATCGGTAATGGGGGTAGACGCTCTCTTCGGCCAGCAGGGGGATGACAATGACCACGATCGGATGGGTTTCGGCCAAATGACGGGCGCGCGCCTGGGCGAGCTGGCGAATCGGTGGGTGCAGGATTTCCTCCAGCAGCCTGCGTGCGTGTGGATCCGCGAGGATTCGCTTGCGTAATGCGCCGCGATCCAGCTGATGGTCCGGTTGCAGGATGGATGGCCCGAAGGCGTCGACGATGGCCATGAGTGCGGGGGTACCGGGTTCGACCAGTTCCCGGCTCAATTGGTCCGTGTCGACAATCGGGATTTGCGCATCGGACAGTAGCCCTGCCACGGTACTTTTGCCGCTGGCAATTCCGCCAGTGAGGCCGATCAGGAGGCCCATCTCAGACATTGGCTCCGACGACGGGATAGAGGGCTTTACCTTCGCTCATCCGCTAAAACCGATGCGCGCCGAGATACAAATCCAGGATGGGCATCCCCAGGTAGTAGGCCAGGAGGCCCGCGCTGGCCAGATAGGGGCCGAAGGGGATGGGAATACGCTTGTCGTGCTTCAGGAAGAGAATCATCCCGATGCCGATGACGGCACCAACGCCTGCGGAAAGCAGTAATACGAGCGGAAGCTGGTGCCAGCCCAGCCAGGCGCCCAGGGCCGCCAGCAATTTGAAGTCTCCATATCCCATGCCCTCGCGACCGGTGGTCAGCTTGAACAGCCAGTAGATCGACCAGAGCGACAGATAGCCGACCATGGCACCCAGGACGGCATCCTTGAGGGTGACGGTTGTACCGATCCCGGTAAGCGCCAGCAAAAGCCCCAGCCAGAGCAGCGGAAGGGTGAGTACGTCCGGCAGGAGCGTGGTTTTCAGGTCGATGATCGCTGCTGCGATCAGTACCCACCCGAGTACCCAGACGGCGACCGCCGTGGCACCGGGGCCGAATTGCCAGGCCGCCAATAGGGTCAGTCCACCGCTCAGCAGCTCGATCAGGGGGTACTGCATGCTGATGGCATGGCCGCATTGGGCGCATTTCCCGCGCAGCAGCAACCAGCTGATGAGCGGGATGTTCTGCCAGCTTTTGATGGGTGTCTGGCAATGAGGGCAGGCCGAGCGCGGATGCAGGAGATTGAATGGAGAAGCCGTATCGGGCTCGGGGGGCAGTTCGAGCAGTTCCCGGCAATCCCGGTGCCACTCTGCCTGCATCATGCGGGGCAGGCGGTGAATCACGACGTTGAGAAAGCTGCCGATCAGCAGTCCGAGAATGAATGCGAACCCCAGCCACACGGCTGGATATTCGGTGAAAAAGGCAGCCCACGTGGCAAGTAGCGTCATGATATCGATGGCTTTTGAGCCGAGGGGGTTGTTTTGGTTAGACCACGGATCCGAGTTTGAAAATCGGCAGGTACATGGCAATGACGAGGCCGCCGACAACGACGCCGAGGAATGCCATGATCATCGGTTCCATCAAACTGGACATGGCGTCGACCATGTTGTCGACCTCTTCCTCGTACATGTCGGCGACCTTGCCCAGCATGGTGTCCAGTGCGCCGGTCTCTTCACCGATGGCGACCATCTGAACGACCATCACGGGGAACAGCTTGGACTGCTGCATCCCGACCTTCAGGGGCGAGCCCGCCGCAATGATGTCGCGCATGTTCATGACCGCATCCTTGAAGACGGCGTTGCCGGTGGAGCCGGCGGTCGGCGGCATGGCTTCGACGAGGGGTACACCGGCCGAGAACATGGTGGCAAGGGTGCGTGAGAATCGCGCAATGGCGGCTTTTTCCGTCAGGGGGCCGAAGATCGGCATCTTGAGGATCATGCGGTCGAGGAAGTGGTTGAAACGATCCGATCGCTGCTTGACGTAGGTAAACAGGAAAATGGCCACCCCGATGCCACCGAAAATGAAATACCAGTACTTCTGGAATGTTTCGGACAAGCCGATCACGAACAGGGTGAATGCCGGCAGGGTCGCACCGAATCCGTCAAAGAGCTGTTTGAATTGCGGGATCACGAAAATCAGCAGGATGGCAGTCACGATGAAGGCGACAACCACAACGGCGATCGGGTAAAACAGGGCTTTTTTGATCTTGCCTTTCAGGCTTTCGGTCTTTTCCTTATAGACGGCGACCCGATCCAGCACGAGTTCCAGCGAGCCGGAATCTTCGCCAGCCCGGACCAGGTTGACGAACAGTTCGTCGAAATACTTGCGGTGCTTGTCCATGGCGTTGGCCAGGGTCTGGCCACTTTCCACATCATTCTTGACCGTGGTGACCAGTTCCTTCATCGATACCTTTTCCGCACTCTGCGCCATGATGTCCAACGCCTGAACGATGGGCAGGCCCGCGGTCATCATGGTGGCGAGCTGGCGGGCGAAGACCGCGATATCGCGGGGGACGATGCCTTTGGAGTTCGAAAAGAGCGGTTTGGGCTTTTTCTTGACCCGCACGACGGTGAGCCCGAGGCGGCGCACTTCGGCGCGGACGACCATCTCGTTGTGTGCCGCCATTTCGCCCTTGACGAGTTTTCCGTCCTTGTTCTTCGCGTCATAGACGAAAATCGTCTTTTCGTCCGGTTTGGCTTTCTTTGCGGAGGTCGCGACTGCCATGGTGTTCTCCCTTAATCCTTGGTCACCCGGTTGATTTCTTCGAGGCTGGTCACCCCGGCCTGAACCTTACGAAGTCCTGAGCTTCTCAGGTCGGGAATGTTTTCTTTGCGCGCCTGTTCGGCCAGCTCCATCGAGTTGCCGCCACGCATGATGATGCGCCCCATTTCCTCGGAAACGGGCATGACCTGATAGATGCCCACGCGGCCCTTGTAGCCATTGGTGCACTGGTCGCAGCCGACGGCCTTGAACAGCTTCAGGCCGTTGTGGACATCCTCGGGTTTGAATCCTTCCCGAATCAACTCTTCCTCGGGGACCTGGTCGACCTTCTTGCAGGCATTGCACAGACGCCGCGCCAAGCGCTGTGCGATGATCAGGTTCACCGATGAGGCGATGTTGTAACCGGGAACCCCCATGTTGAGCAGGCGGGTGAGGGTTTGCGGCGCATCGTTGGTGTGTAGGGTCGAAAGCACGAGGTGACCGGTCTGTGCCGCCTTGATGGCGATTTCGGCCGTTTCCAGATCCCGGATCTCGCCCACCATGATGACGTCCGGATCCTGACGCAGAAAGGCGCGAAGGGCCGAGGCGAAGGTCAGTCCCACCCGGGCGTTGACGTTGACCTGGTTGATGCCGGGTACCACGATTTCTGCAGGATCTTCCGCGGTCGAAATGTTCCGGTCCATGGTGTTCAGGATGTTCAGGCCGGTATAGAGCGAGACGGTCTTACCGGAACCGGTCGGGCCGGTGACGAGAATCATCCCGTAGGGGCGATTGAGTGCCTTGAGATAGAGTTCCTTCTGCTCCGCTTCGTAACCCAGGGAATCGATTCCGAGTTGCGCGCTGCTGGGATCGAGGATACGAAGAACGATCTTTTCGCCGAACAGCGTGGGGCAGGAGTTGACCCGGAAGTCGATCGAACGACCGGCGGACAGCTTCAGCTTGATCCGGCCATCCTGTGGAATGCGGCGCTCGGAAATGTCCATGCGGCTCATGACCTTGACCCGGGAGACGATCCGGTCGGCCAGCGTGCGCGGTGGGGCAGGCATTTCCGTCAGGATGCCGTCGATCCGAAAACGGATCCGAAACTGCTTTTCGTAAGGTTCGATATGAATGTCCGAGGCCTTCCGCCGAATGGCGTCGGTCAGGACCTTGGTCACGAACTTGACCACCACGTCGTCCTGAAGCGGATCGTCGCTCTGTTCGGCTGCAGCGCTGTCCTCGCCGCCTTCGATCTGGATGTTGGCCAGATCATCATCGAGATCTGCCGTTAGGGCATCCATCGAATGATTGGCGGCCTCTTCAAGCAGACGACCGATTTTCGGCGCTTCGGCGACGACCGTGTCGATGGTCAGGTTGGTGCTGAAGCGGAAGCTTTCGATGATGCCGAGGTCCGACGGGTCGGCCAGTGCGACGGTCAGACGACGTCCGCGTTGACGCAAAGGCAGCGCGTTGCCGTTTTCCAGCAGTTTTGCCGGAACGAGCTTGATGGGCAGTTCGGAGGTATCGAATGCCTCGAGGTCAACAAGGGGTAGACCGAAATTTCGCGAAGCGGCGCGGGCGATCTGGGCGGCCGAAATCCCGTTGCCCATCAGGGCCTGGATGGTGGATTCCTTGCTGGCTTTGGCCTTTTCCTGAATTTCCGTGGCGCGCGGGGCATCGATAACACCGGTTTTCACCAGGGCTGCCAGAAGGCCGGTAATGGGCGGGTGGGTCATGAGTCTTGGCTAACCGATAATTCCGTTTATGGGCATTGAACGCATAATATATTTAAAATCAGATAGGTCTGCACAATATATTTATCCTTGGTCAGGCTCGGACGTCTCCGAGATACCGCTTTCGAGTTCGGCCAACCGTTGCTTGAGCCGAAGGTTTTCAGCCTTCATGGCGACGAGATCGGTAACATCCCGCTGCACGCCAATAAAATAGGTCAGTTGGTCCGTTTCATTGAAAACGGGCGTGATGGAGAGCTCGTTCCAGAACAGGGTACCATCCTTGCGATAATTGCGAACCGTTACCCGGGTGGGGCGGTGTCCGAGAATTGCCGCGCGAATTTCGGCGCGTGCTTCCTGGTCGCGGTCGTCCAGCTGAAGAAACCGGCAGTCCTGGTACAGGATTTCGTCGTTACGGTAACCCGTCAGTCGCTCGAAGGCTGCGTTGGCAAAGATGAGGATATTGTCCTCGCCCTCGCGTTCCGCAATCACTATTCCATCATGGGACGCTTCCACCGCCTTGAGCAGTAACTTCGGATCCAGCATCGTCGGCAATCGCTCTCTGAATCAATGGGTCTTGGCCGATCATATCAGGAACTTTCGGCGACGGGAGGTTCCGTTAGGGGTGTAGTTGTTCGGTCAAATGGCTGAGGCAGTGATGCGCGCTACCCCGAAACAGCCCCGTTTCCGTAATCTCGACCGGGGTTTCCCCTTCCATCAGCAGGCAGCGGTGGATTCGAATCGTGTTTGGCGTGGCGGGCGTCTGGTAGGCGTGACTGTCCATTCGCTGCAAACGGATCCAGTGGGTGATGTTCCAGCGCGCAATCAGGCGCACCCGTAGGGCGTCGGGGAACGTTTGTGGGATCAGGTGGATCGTGAAGCGTTCGGCGAGCGCGAGAATCAACCCGAATTCGACGGCCCGCAGAAAGCCGTCCGTATCGATGGCATCGACGGCAATGATTTGGCCGGAAGACGTGGGCTGCAGGTGAAGCAGTCCATCGATCCGGCGCAGGATCTCCGCACTCAGCCAACGGAGGACCAGGTTCTGGTCGGGCCAGATTTCCCGTCGTTCCAGCTCGTGAAGGGCGTCGATCAGAAAGAGACGGATCATGGTTTCCGGCGGATACCAGAGCAGCAGCTTGCGCTCGATTTGTTGCAGCGCATCAGCATCCAGCGCGATGGCGGCCTGCCGGACATGTGCCCGAAGGGCATCCAGTGTTGGCGGGGTATCGGATGGTGCCTCGACAGCCGCTGCGGCGCTCCGGCGAATGCCACCTGAAACTGGCGTGGAGCGGGCAGGGGGCGGTGCTGCGAATCGTTCCTCCGAGGCGCCGCTCTTGTTGTTTTGCATCCGTTCGGCCAGACGGGCTTCTCGCTTCAGCACAATGCCGATTTGGCTGAATCCCATGCCTTGCTCCGAGAGCGATTGGATGCGTCGGATCAATTCGATGTCGGCGGTGCTGTAGAGTCGATGACCCGAGGGTGTCCGGATCGGGCGAATCAGATTATGTCGACGCTCCCAAGCTCTCAGTGTGATCGGATTGATGCCGGTGAGACGTGCCACCGTACGAATCGGGAACAGTCCGTTGTTCCCCAGGGGGGGCTCATCGGGCATCGATGCGTTCTGTTTCGTCTCGTTCATGCTGTGCGGCGTCTGCCAAGGCGGGTTTGTATAATTCTTGTATCAGGAGTGTAGCAGGCTTTTTAGCCGGGATGCATCGGGGCAGAAAAGCCGTTGTGGTGCGATTTTCCTGGCCGACAGGCCTGGACGCTGGCACGTCGTGAGATGTCGGGACGGCTTGACCCGATTCTTGCGGGTCGTTATTTTCGGCGGTCGCTTACCGGCAGGTGTCGTCAAAGGTGACTTGCGTGCGTGGGGTCCAACGAAGTGTTATCCGACGGATGAGCGAGCCATCACTCATCCTGACCGCCTCGGACTTGTGTTTGAGAAATGCGCCCCAGTGACGGGTAATTCCCGCCCCACGAGGTCAAACCGTCCGGCGAATACCGTATAGTGCACAGCAAGATTTTGAAGCCCGCCGCCGTGGCGGGTGTGGAGCAAGACCATGAGTGAGCAAAGCCAATCATCCCTGATCATTTTCGATACGACCCTGCGGGACGGCGAGCAGAGTCCGGGCGCGGCGATGACCCGTGAGGACAAGTTGCGGATCGCCCGTCAGCTCGAGCGCTTGGGTGTCGATGTCATCGAGTCGGGATTCGCGGCGGCCAGCGAGGGCGATTTCCAGGCCATTCGCGCGATCGCGGAGACCATTGAGCAGTCCACGGTCTGTTCTCTGGCGCGTGCCAACGAACGCGACGTGCGTCGGGCAGGCGAGGCCATTGCGCCGGCGGCTCGTCGTCGCATCCACACCTTCATTGCGACCAGTCCCATTCATATGGAGAAAAAGCTGCGCATGACCCCGGATCAGGTGGTCGAGCATGCGGTGAACGCCGTGCGCCTGGCGCGCAGCTATACGGACGATGTCGAGTTTTCCGCCGAGGATGCGGTGCGGTCGGACATGGATTTTCTCGTTCGGGTATTCGAGGCGGCGATCGAGGCGGGCGCCACCACCCTGAACGTGCCGGATACGGTGGGTTACTCCACGCCGGCCGAATGGGGTTCGCGCATGGCTCAGCTGATCGAACGGACGCGCGGGGCAGACAAGGTAATCTGGTCGACCCACTGCCACAACGATCTGGGCATGGCCGTGGCCAACTCGCTCTCCGCCGTGCTGGCCGGGGCGCGTCAGGTGGAATGTACCATCAACGGCCTGGGCGAGCGTGCCGGGAATGCCTCGCTCGAGGAGGTGGTGATGGCGGTGCGGACCCGTCGGGACGTGTTCGGGCTCGATACCCGGATCGATACCACCCAGATCGTGCCGGCGTCCAAGCTCGTCTCCACCATCACGGGGTATCCCGTGCAGCCGAACAAGGCGATCGTCGGCGCCAACGCCTTCGCGCATGAGTCCGGCATTCACCAGGACGGGGTGCTCAAGCATCGCGAGACCTACGAGATCATGCGGGCCGAGGATGTGGGCTGGACGACCAACAAGCTGTCGTTGGGCAAGCTGTCCGGTCGGAACGCCTTCCGCACGCGCCTGACGGAACTGGGTATCGAGTTGGCCAGCGAGGAGGCGCTGAACGACGCCTTCCGACGTTTCAAGGATCTGGCCGACAAGAAGCGCGAGATCTTCGATGAAGACATCCAGGCCCTGGTGTCCGAAGTTCATGAGGAGCAGGTCGAGCACGTCAAGCTCGTTTCCCTCAAGGTCTGTTCGGAAACCGGCGAGATTCCGACCGCCACCCTGGTCATCGCGGTCGACGGCATGGAAAAGTCGGCGACCGCCCATGGCGCCGGCCCTGTGGACGCGGCCTTCGTCTGCATCGAATCGATGATGCAGTCCGGCGCCACCCTGCAGCTCTACTCGGTCAACAACATCACGAGCGGGACGGATGCGCAGGGCGAGGTGAACGTGCGTCTGGAACTGGCGGGACGGATCGTGACCGGACAGGGTGCGGATACGGACATCGTCGTGGCATCCGCCAAGGCGTATCTGAGCGCACTGGATCGCTTGCAGAACCCCGCGATGCGCGCGCATCCCCAGATGGGCGATGTCTGAGTCCGGTTTCATGAACCAGGCGACGATACTTGAGTGGCTTGGGATCGAGGTATGGCGGCCGCGCGTCACGCCGCCCCTGTTCACGGCTTCGGTCACATCTACGGGGCAATCGGCCGCCTCGGCAGGCATCGCGCATGAGGCGCTTGGACGGACCGAGCAGTTGTCCGAGGAGCTCGTCACGGATCAGTTGGCGGCTATGGTGACACCGCATCGTTCGCTGGACGAGGAACAAGCTGCTGTGGCTGGCGCTTCGGAGAGCCGGGAGAACCTCGATTCGGAGGCATTGGCGCGCGTAGTGGTGCTGAAGATTCATGATCCTGATACGCCGCCGATGCTTTTTGCCCGTATCGCGCAAATCTTGCCGCGCGACCTCTTGGTGCGTCCTGTTTCGGCTGACGCCGCGGATACTCCGTCGTTACATTGGCAGGGCGTCGATTGGCGGTTGTCTGATCTCAGGCAGGATTCGGGCCTGAAACGTCGTTTGTGGCGGGCCTTGTGTCTACCGGGACAGCAGGTCGAATGAACGGATCAGGCCGGGTTTTGACCGGACGATGCCATGACCGGCCTGAGTGACACGTTGGGACTTGTGTCCCTGGACGAAACAGACCTGCCGGCCATGCATCGGATCGAACGGGCGGGTCACCTCTATCCGTGGTCCGAACGGGTATTCATGGACTGCATCCGTTCGGGCTATTACCTGGATGGGGCCATGCAGGACGATCGTCTGCTCGGATTCGCCGTGGTCATGCCGATTCTGAACGAATGGCACATTCTGAATCTCTGTGTCGATCCCGCCGTACATCGGCGCGGTGTCGGTCGGTATCTGATGAACTATGTGCTCGATCAGGCGGTCAAGTCGGATATCGCCAGTCTTTGGCTCGAAGTGCGGATCGGCAATGCTGCCGCACGACAATTGTACGAAACGTTGGGGTTTGAGCAGGTTGGGTTGCGTAAGGGCTACTACCCGGCCAAGGCGGGTCGGGAGGATGCTCTGGTTCTGATGCGGCCTGTGGCGTCCTGAATCGTGCGTTCCCGGGGACTCGAGGTATGGGATTCAACATGAGAAGGTGTGCCATGCGACGTTATTTTCAGGCTGCGGTCCTGTTTTTCTTCAGCGTTCCCGTATGGGCGGGGGGGCAGGCGGTGTTGCAATCCGGTCAAGGCAGTCAGGCTGAGCAAGCCCAGCTTGCTTGGTTGGATGACGAACATTTGCGGATGGACATCACGCATCCGCCCGCCGAAATCCTGCTTCGTTCGGGGCATCTTTATGCCATTACCCAAGTGGGTGGGGTGCCGGTCGTCGCCAATGTCGGCAATCTCGATCAGATGGCGCAGATCCTGGGGCAGGGCAACCGGCTTCACGGGCAGATCGATCGAAAGCTGGCCCGTTCGGTGGCGTCGTTCAAGGCGACGGGGCAGCATGAGGTCGTTGCGGGCATTCGGGGCGAGGTCTATCGCGTCGTTTGGCAGGATGCGCAGGGCAAAGAGCATACGGATCAGGCGGTATTAACCACTAATCCGACAGTCGTCGAATTGACCCGCGCTCTGCAGAATCTGGGGGCAGCAGCGAACAAGGGGGGCGATGCCCGGAGCGCCGAGGTCATCCGTCGCGGTCTGGGTGTGCTGAGTTATGGCCGGGACTACCGCCTGGTTTCCTTGTCCGCCAATCCCCCGGCCGCCGCCGATCTCGACTTGCCCACCCAGGGGGTGGACGTACAGCGACTGCTGCAGGGCCTTGGCATCCATTGACCACCGCTGTGGTGGTGCTCGGTCAGTCCGGTTGCCAGCCGTCCGTCAAGGTCTTGAGGAAGGCGATCAGGTCCGCGCGTTCGTCGGCGGTCAACGCGGGCTTTTCCCCCGCATGCCGATCGAAGGGCGCATCGGCCGTATCCACATTTGCCCGGTCTGCTGCCGGCAGGTCATTGAATTTCTCTACGGCCCCATTCGCGCCACGCGGGTAGATTTTGCCCGGCTCCGTGTCTCGGAAGTCATAGAAATCCAGCACCTCGTCGAGCGTGTGGTAGACCCCGTTGTGGAAGAACACATGGCGGGTTGCCACGTTCCGCAGCGTCGGCGTGAGGAACATGCCGCAGTACTGGGTCTGTTTCGTCAGATCATCTCGGAAGGGCCCGCAGAGTCCCAGGTCATGATAGGCCGGATTGCTGTTGGCCTTGATGGCCGGATTGCGGGGGACGCCAAGGGCCTCGTACTGGTGGTCGGTGAAGAGGGGCGGCAAGTGATCTCGGGTCGGCTGGTCGCGGTGACAGGCTGCGCAGTTCCCTTTCTGGGGATCGTTGAACAGCAGATAACCCCGCATCTCCCGGCGGCTCAACGTGGTTTTGCCTTCCAGCCAGGCATCGAACTTGCTGCTGTAGGGATGGAAGCTAGGATCCTCGATCTGATAGCGGGCGACGGCGAACAGGGCTTCGGCGACAGCCTGTTTCGGATCCCGAAAGATCGCGGGGCCGAACAATTGCGTGAACACCTTCGCGTAGGGCGCCTGGGCTAATTTCTGGGCCACGATGGCCGGGGTGCCCCCATCCATTTCGACCGGGTTGTACAGCGGGCCGCTCGCCTGCGCTTGCAGGGTGTTGACCCGACCATCCCAGAACAGCCCGCCCTGCGGGACCACATTGTTCGCCGATGCATCGTTTCGAGCGTTTTTCTGCGCGCGTGGCGCGGATTGCCCATCGCGCGCCAGCTGATTCAGATTGACGTTTTCCTGTTCCGCATTGTCTGGTCCGATGCTGAAATTCGGCTGACGTTCCAGGTACATCAGACTCGGTACGGCACGCGCGCCCTGAAGCCGAAGACCGGGGCCGCCCAGCATCACCGAATCATGGTTTGGCGGTCCGTAGGCATGCTGCGGGCTATGACAGCTGGCGCAGGACAGCTGTCCCGATCCGGACAGGGTCTTGTCGAAAAAGATCTGTTTTCCGAGTAGGGCCATGGCGGACAGTGGCGCCTGCTTGGGACGAATAAGGGTTACCGGATGGGGGTTCTCGCCAGTGACCAGTTCGTACTGGGTGGAGAACCACTGCGTGATTTGGTTTGCATGCGCAAGACCGATACCCGAGGCGGTCAAAACCCCTGCAAACAAAATCAGGCTGAGTTTGGTGCGTCGCTTGAGCGAACGTTCGGTTGTCATCGATGGGATCTCGGCGATTAAAGAAGACATCCTGGCCGCGGCCAGGATGTCGGGATCATTCGAGTCGACAGTCGACGCGAGCGTCGTGTGTCGTCACCCGATTAGAGGGTCGTACCGGTCGTCGGATTCAGCAGAACCGGTGTGGTGTGCGGTTGTGCCGTGAAGTCGAACAGGTCGTTGATCGAGCCGGCAGTCGCGTCAAACGAGCCGCCACCGATACGCTGGCCGCCGAGCCAGTTGTCTTCGATGAATTTGACGATGGACGCCTGGGAAATACGGGTGTGGCTGACGTAGTTCACCTTGGCATAGGGTGAAATCACCAGGAACGGAATGCGCGTGCCCGGGCCGCAACGACCGTTGACCGGCTTGCCGTTTACACCGTCCGGTGCCGTGCCGGTGCCGCAGGTGCCAACGCCATTGAGCTGGTCGGCCTGCGAATCGAAGGAGGCGCTGGTCGGGTTGGCATAGGCATGGTCGTACCAGCCGTCGGAGTCATCCCAGGCGACGATCACGGCCGTGTTCTTCCAGTCCGGCTGCTGCATGAGGAAGTTGACCACCTTGGTCGTGAAGGCCTGTTCGTCCAGCGGGTCGGAGTAGCCGGCGTGGCCATCCTGATAAGCCGGTGCCTTGACGTAGGAAACAGCCGGGAAGTTGCCCGCACTGACGGCATTCACGAAGTCCTGATAGCCGTACTCGTGGTTGGCCGGATCCTTGGTCTTGCCGTCGGCTTCGTAGGTGTAGCCGATGGCTGCCACGGAGCTCGGACGCGCATGGGTCGGGTTCGCGGTGGATGCATAGTACTGGAACCAGGCGTGGTGCGGGATGTAATCCGTGACGGTGGCGCCCACGGTGGCGGAATAGGTGCTGCGCTTACAGCCGGTGGTGCCGTTGGCATTGACGGTCTGCAGGTTGAAACCGGCCATGAAGCTGCCCCAGGTGATGTCGGCGGCATTCAGCAGGTCGCCGATGTTCTTGCCGCTCATCATGGCTTGGTCGGAGGCCTTGGAGCAGGTGTCGTGGCCCGGATCCACGTCGTTGATCATGGTGTAGCCGCCCTGGCCGTCGTTGATGTAGTAGGAGCCATACGCCCAGTAGGGGTTGCTCGTCGACGGTGCGTAGGTGAACGGCTGCTTGGTGGTGGCGACGATCTGCATGCCATTGGTCTGGCCGGATACGGCTTCCAGGGCACCCGGCGTCGAGGGGCCGTAGGTGTCGGTGTAGGCGTTGTCGCTCATGGCGAAGTTCTGCGCGTAGTTCCACATGGCGGTGACGGTGTTCCCGTCGTAATACCCCATGACCAGGCCCTTGGTATTGAAGGCCCCGGTGCCGCCGGAACCGGCGATGCCGGTGTACAGCGGGAACAGGTCGGCTGCGCCATTGTTATAGGCCAGTTCTTCTGCCGTATACGCGTGGTTCTGATCGGCGGTTGCCGCTTGGCTGCGGTCGAGGCGGAATGGGTTGGCGGCGTCGGTGCCATTGGCGGTGTTGGTGTAATTCGGGTTGTTGCTCAGCAGGGCAGGGGTCAGGCCATTGACCGACGGGGTGCCGGCAGCGGCCTGGAACATCGGCTCGCCGGTCGGGTTCGTCGCATTCGGATAGGTGCCGAAGTAGTGATCGAAGGAGACGTTCTCGTTGTAGATCACCACGACGTGCTTGATCGGCGTGGCGGTGGTCAGGTTGTCCGCGACCGCGGTGGAACCCACCGTGGAACCGCTCGGTTGCGTGGTGGTCGTGGTGGTCGTGCTTGCCGTTGGGGCAGGGGCGTTGCTGCTGTTGCAGGCGGCCAGGGACAGGCCGAGTGCGGTGGCAGCAACGGCAAATGCTGTTTTACGTACAGTGAACATGCGTGGCTCCTAAGTTGCTGGTCAGGTTGAACGAAAGTAGAACACGGAGGCAGGCATGATGACTGTCATATATTTCTAAAATCTTTAAAAACTATTTCATGAGCTAAATATTTGTGACGATTCCGATTTGGCGGGCGTTATGTGGATTTGCCGCCTTCACGCTCTGCCGTGTTGACCGCGCTTCGTCGGATTGCCTGGGGGGATGGCGGTCCGGCGTGTTTGTGGGTACCGAGGCTCTTTGGCCTGTCTGCCAATGGTGTCGGCGTGAACGGCGTGGGATGGCGGGCGGGATCAGGGGGGCGTGGCGTCAGGCGTCGCAGGCCCGGCGCACGCTGCGATTGATCGGGGTCAGGACCGTGTTGTGCTGTGCACAATCCGGATTGGCTTCGGGGTAGTCGCGAATGAAGTGCAAGCCTCGGCTCTCGTGACGGGCTAGGGCGGAACGTACGATCAGATCAGCCACTTCGACGAGGTTCCTCAGTTCGATGAGATTGTTGGTGATCCGGAAGTGCGCGTAATAGTCGTGAATTTCTCGGCGCAGCAGCGCGATACGGTGCTGGGCACGCTCCAGTCGTTTCGTGGTCCGGACGATGCCCACGTAATCCCACATGGCACGCCGAAGTTCGTCCCAGTTGTGCGTGACCACGACCGCTTCGTCGGCATCGGTGACCTGACTTTCATCCCAGTCCGGTACCGGCCAGTTGCGGCTGCAGGCCTCGGCATGGTTCGAGGCGATATGCTGCGCCGCCGCTTCGCCGTAGACGAGGCATTCGAGCAGGGAATTGCTGGCCAACCGGTTGGCACCGTGCAGACCGGTATGACTGGTTTCGCCGATGGCATACAGGCCGGCAATATCCGTTTGTCCCTGTTCGTCGACGTCGATGCCGCCGCAGGTGTAGTGGGCGGCCGGTACGACGGGCAGGGGCTGGCGCGTCATGTCGTACCCGTATTCCAGGCAGCGCTGGTGAATCATCGGGAAGTGCTGCTCGATGAATGCCTTGCCCTTGAAACTGATGTCGAGGTACACGCAGTCGATCCCCAGCCGTTTCATCTCGGCATCGATGGCACGTGCCACGACGTCGCGGGGCGCGAGTTCGGCATCGGGGTGGTAGTTTGGCATGAAGCGGGTGCCGTCGGGCAGGAGCAGGACGCCGCCCTCGCCGCGTACCGCCTCGCTGATCAGGAAGGATTTGGCGCGGGGCTCGAACAGGCAGGTCGGGTGGAATTGCATGAACTCCATGTTGGCGACACGGCAGCCCGCTCGCCAGCCCATGGCGATGCCGTCGCCGGTGGAGCTGTCGGGATTGGTGGAATACAGGTAGGCCTTGGCGGCGCCCCCGGTGGCGAGGATGACGTGCCGTGCACGGAGCGTGTGGACCCGATCCGCCTGCAGGTCGAGTACGTAGGCGCCGATGCAGCAGTTGGATTCTTCGGTGAGTCCGAGCCGCTGGGTCGTGATCAGGTCGATCGCCAGCTGGTATTCCACCAGACTGATGTTCGGTCTTGCCCGGACGGCGTCCAGCAGCGTTTCCATCAGGGTTCTGCCGGTGTGATCGGCCGCATGGGCCACACGCCGGGCGCCATGACCCCCCTCTCGGGTGAGATGCAGGTGACTCGATTCACCGTCATCACTGGAGAAGGGCATGCCCAGTTCGAGCAACCAATCGATCTGTCTGGATCCGGCCTCCACCACGCGGCGAACGGTATCCGCCTTGGGGAGCCCACTACCGGCGCGGCAGGTGTCCGCAATATGCTGCTCGATATCCTCGATGCCGCCGAGTGCCGCGGCAATGCCGCCCTGGGCCCAAGGTGTGCTGCCCGCACTGATCGGCCCCTTGCTCAGAATGGTCACGTTGAGTTCTGGCGGCAGGTGCAATGCGGCAGAGAGCCCGGCCGCGCCCGAACCGATGATCAGGACGTCGATGGACGGGGCAGGGATTGCGGATTGGGACATTGAAGTCGTGCTGGCTCTGGAAATCATGAGAGGCCGAGTATACCTGTGCAAAGGCGTGCCGCCCATGCTCCTTTGCCGCAGGTGCCGGAAGGGCAGCTGCGGTCAGAGCCCCCTGGGGGATGTCCCAGTTCGTGTCGATCAGCTTCGTGCCGGCCCCACCCAGACCTGCTGGGCGTTGACGAACATCTTGATGCCGTGCGGACCGAGTTCGCGGCCGTAGCCGGAGCGCTTGGTGCCGCCGCTGGGCAGGCGCGGGTCGGTCTTGACGATGCCGTTGATGGCGACCTGGCCGGTGTCGATCTCGGCGGCCATGGCGATGGCGCGGGCGGTGTCGGCCGTCCAGATCGCCGCGCCGAGGCCGTAGGGCGTGTCGTTGGCGATGCGCAGGGCGTCGTCGACGTCCTTGGCGGACATGGCCACCGCGATGGGCCCGAACGTCTCCTCGCAGCTCGCGACCATGCCCTCGCCGACGTCCGCCAACAGGGTGACGGGGTAGAAATACCCCGGCCCGTCCGGCATCTCGCCGCCGATCAGGCAACGCGCCCCGGCAGCGACCGTCGCGGTCACCTGTCGATGCAGGTTCTCGCGCAGGTCTTCGCGAGCGATGGGACCGACGTCGGTGGTTTCCAGCGCCGGATCGCCCATCTTCAGCTTCGCCAGTCGCGTCTGCAGTTTCTCCAGGAACGGCGCGTAGACCGGTTCCTCGACAATGATCCGCTTGGCGGCAATGCAGGACTGGCCCGCGTTGATGATCCGCGAGAGCACGACGACATCCGCCGCCTTGTCGAGGTCCGCATCGGCCAGGACGATCACCGGGTCGGAGCCGCCCAGCTCCAGCACCGCTGGCTTGATCTGCGCGGCAGCGGTGGCCGCGACAATGGCGCCGGCACGATCCGAGCCGGTGAACGACACCGCCCGGACCCGCTCGTCCTCGATGGCGGCGGCCACGTCCGGGGTCTCCAGCGGCAAGTTGACGAACACGCCGTCCGGCGCACCGGCCCGCTTGAAGACATCGGCGATCGCCTCGGCGCAGGCCGGGACGTGGGCGTCATGCTTCATCAGGCAGGTGTTGCCGGCCATCAGTGCCGGGGCGGCAAATCGGAAGGCAAGCCAGAACGGCGCGTTCCAGGGCAGGATGCCCAGCACCGGGCCGATGGGCAGGTACTGGACGTAACTGACCGTGGCGTCGGAATCGAGCATGTCCGGCGCGAGGTAGTTGGCCGCATTGCTGGCGTAATGCTCGGCACACCAGGCGGATTTCATGACCTCACCCCGGGCCTCGCGGATGGGTTTCCCCATCTCCTCGACCATGGGTTTGGCCAGCGCCTCGACGTCCTCGCGCATGATTTCAGCGACGCGGTTCAATAACGCCGCCCGCTCGGCGAACGACGTCTTGCGCCATTTCAGATACGCCTGCTGCGCCCGCTCGATCGCCGCCCCGCGTCCGGCGGCATCGAGCGAAGGGCTGCCGGGTAACGCCTTGCCCGTCGTGGGATTGATGGCAAAGAGCGTCATACGGCCTCCACCTTTTTGTCTCCCTTGTCGGTTTTCGACTTGTGCTTCTTGCCTTCCGACTTGGCGGTGGCGAGATCGATGACCGTGTCGTCGATCTTGCGCTTCCCTTCCTCGGGTTTGATCACGAAGTCCTGATCCAGGGTGAAGAACGACTCGCAGCTGTCCTTGGTGATATAGATCGTGTCGGAGATACCGCAGGTCTTGTCGCCGTCCACACCCCAGGCCCAGGGGATGATGTGGAAGGTCATGCCCTCGCGCAGTACCGTCTTGTCGCCGTGCATCAGACTGAGGATGTAGCCTTCGTCCCAGCTGGGCGGAAAGGCGATGCCGATGGAGTAGCCGGACCGGGTGATCAGCTTCCCGTGCTTGTCGTCCACGGTCATGATGCTGCGCACCAGGTTGTCCGCATCGGAGACGGTCACACCCGGACGGATCAGCGCCTTCACCTGGGCCAGCGCGGTCTTCATGCGTTCCTGGGCCTGCAGCATGTACTCGGTGGGTTCACCGAGCACGCAGGTGCGCATCATGGCAGTGTGATAGCGGCGGTAGCAGCCGCCCACCTCCATGAAGACGTGCTCGCCCGGCTTCACCACCCGGCCTTCCCAGGTGGCGTGGCCGATCATGGTCCGCGGACCGGAAGTCACGTAGGGCATCACCGCCGGCGCCTCACCGCCGGCCTTGAACATGGCCGCGGAGATTTCCGCCGCGATCTCGTTTTCTGTGACACCGGCACGGCACGCGGCCAGCCCGGCCTTCATGCCTGCCTCGGTGGCAATCGCCGCCTTGCGCATGATGTCAATCTCCACCGGGGACTTGGTGCGCCGTCCGCATTCGACGATACCGAAGCAATCCAGCAGGCGTGCATCGGTCAGACTGGTGCGCAGTGAGTCCTGCTGGTAGGCGGAGAAGAAGTAGCTGTTGCGCTCGTAGCCGAGGGTCTTGTGGGACAGGCCGAACTCCTTGAGGCTGGACACGAGCATCTGGATCGCATCGCCGCCGTCGGGATAGGGGCGGGTCAGCTCGACCCAGGTGCGGGCATGGACGTTGGACTCCTCCATGTTCCGGGTGATCATGAACGGTTCGTCGTTGACGGGCACCACCAGCGCCTGGAAGAACGAGTAGCCCGTGGTCTGGTAGTCCGTCAGATACATCAGATTTTCGGGGTCGGTGATGATCACCGCATCCAGCAGCCGTTCCTGCATCCGGGTCCGCAGTTCGCCGAGGCGGCGGGCGTACTCGTCCATGGGAAAGGTCATGTCGTCACGTTGTCTCATGAGATCGTCTCCATTTGGCTGGTTACGGCGTCGGCGAACAGCGCCAGTCCTTCGTTGAGGTCGTCGTCGGGAATGGTCAGGGGCGGGATGAGCTTGATGACCTGTCCGCGGGCGCCGCAGACGGCAGCCAACAGACCGCGATCGAAACAGGCTTTGGCGATGCGCTTGGACAGGTCGCCGTCGATGAAGTCGATCGCCTGCATCATGCCGCGTCCCCGCACCGCGAAGTCGGGGTAACGGGCGGCGAGTGCGTTCAGGGCATCGGCCATGATCTGACCCTTGCGCCGGGTGTCGGCCATGAAGGCCGGGTCGTCGAAATATTCCAGTGCCACGCGGCCCGCCACGAAGGACAGGTTCTGGCCCCGGAAGGTGCCGGTGTGCTCGCCCGGCAACCAGTGCCTGTCATGCTCCGGCTTGTTCAGGTTCATGGCCATCGGTGTGCCGAAACCGCCGATGCCCTTGGCCAGCGTGATGATGTCCGGATCCAGGCCGAATTCCTCGAAGCTGAAGTAGCTGCCGGTCCGGCCGCAGCCGGCCTGGATGTCGTCGACGATGAACAGGGCGCCGAGCTCCCGCGCCAGTTGCTGAATGCCTTGCAGCCATTCCTTGCTGGCCACGCGCACGCCCCCCTCGGCCTGGATCGTCTCGACCAGGAATGCGGCTGGCTTTGCCAGACCGCTGGAGGGGTTGTTGTACAGGGCTCGCATGCGGTCGAGCGAGGGCAGCCCGCAGCCGAGCTGGCAACCGGGGCAGGGCGTTTCGCAACCGAACGCCTGATGGGTGACATGGTTGAGCGGGACGCCTGCGGCATTGCGGAAGTGCGCATTGGTCGTGGCCCCGAGTGCGCCCAGGGTCATGCCGTGGAAGGCGTGATGAAAGGCAACCACCTCCGTGCGGCCGGTCACCCGTCGGGCCAGCTTGAGGGCGGCCTCGACGGCATTGGTTCCCGTGGGCCCGACGAACTGCAACCGGTAATCCATCTGGCGGGGTTTCAAGATGGTTTCGACGAATTTCTCGACGAAATCGCGTTTCGCCGTCGTGAACATGTCGAGACTGTGGGCGACGCCATCGTTCTGGATGTAGTCGATCAGGGCCGATTTCATTCGGGGGTTGTTATGACCGAAATTCAGTACCCCGGCTCCGGCATAGAAATCGATGAAGCTTTTTCCGGTTTCGTCGGTCTGACGGGCATTGCTGGCGGTCTTGAATACGGTGGGAACGACCCGGCAGTAGGCGCGAATTTCCGATTCCCATTGCTCAAAAATCTGCATACGACTCTCCTGAAGGGGTGAATGTCGATCAGATGCCGGGAGATAGCGGTACTGACCACGAGATTGCCCTCGACCGCTGCGTCCGCGGTCAGTGGCAGGGCGTGTCGATGCGGGCGCGGCGGAGCGCCGAGCGATCAGGGTGGCGACACACCAATCAAAGAGGCAAGAATTCGGCCAACTGGGTCGAGCAGCCGATCATTGAAGTCGTAGCGTGGGCTGTGGCAAGGCTCGTCGTGACCCGCGCCATCGTTGGCACCAATCAGTGCAAATGCCCCTGGAATCGCCTCCAGGTAATAGCTGAAATCTTCCGAAGCCATGATCGGGACAGGCAATTCGCTGTTGCACCAATCAGCGCCAAGGGTAAATTCAATCGCACCTCTATAGTGCAAAGCCGGTTCGGGATGGTTGACGGTGGCTTGATAGCGTGGCGTGAACACGACGTGTGCCCGGACTCCGTAACTGTGTGCCGTCCACTCAGCGATTTCTGTGATCAGGTGGCCGATCAGTGCGCGCGTGTTGGTGTCGGCGACCCGGACGCTACCAGCCAGACGGGCAGTTTCCGGAATCACGGTAATGCCGCTTGGGGCATTGATTGAGGTGACGCTGACGACCGCAGCCGTCTGGGGTGGCAGACGCCGCGAAACGATCTGCTGGAGGTTCAGGGTAATGGCGGCAGCGGCCAGAACCGGGTCGCGGCACAGTTCGGGCTGGCTGGCATGCCCGCCGCTGCCGGTGAGCTCGATCTCGAACACCGCGTTGGCGGCCATGATCGGGCCGTCTGGGCAAATGGCCCGGCCGAACGGAATGGCTGGCCAGTTGTGCCAGCCGAAGATCCAGTCCACACCCTCGAGGGCGCCGTCCTCGATCATGGCGCGTGCGCCGTGTCCACCTTCCTCCGCGGGCTGGAAAAGGAGGCTGACCGGACCGGGCAATTCGTGTTCGCGGGATTTGAGCCAGCGGGCCACGGCCATCAAGACCGCGGTGTGTCCGTCATGACCACAGGCATGCATGATGCCTGGGGTAAGGGAGGCCCATTCCGCGCCGGTTTGTTCGGTAATGGGCAGGGCGTCGATATCGCCGCGTAGCGCAATGTGGCGCCCCGTTGCGGTCGGGGCAAGCGTGGCCACGGTGCCTGTGCCGGCACATGATCGCCAGGGGATGTCGTGGTGCGTCAGCGCGTCACGGATCGTTCGTGCTGTCGCATGCTCCTGCCAGGTGAGTTCGGGTGCCCGATGCAGGGCGCGCCGCAGCTGCGTGGCATCTTCGAGGTACTGGGTCCAGGTCGACGACATACGTTGCCTTTGTAGTGGAGCAGACGGCTTGAAGGAAAGCCGGTTCGTTCCCCTACTTAAGCACAGGCGGTGCTATGGGGCAACCGGAGTACCGGTGCACTGCCGCTGGGGTCGATTGGTAGTCGATTGCCGGGGAGGGATCGGGCTATACTAAGACGTTTCATGCTGGCGGAGTTGGTCGTAAAGCGCCCTCTGTTCCTGGATGGATGAGATTTTTTGACGTTCCCGACACGAAGCGCAGCGGCGGGGTATCGGTAACGCGAGAGGGGCGGGTTGATGAGCATGAGGCTTTATGGCCACTGAACCGACTGATCAGGAATTGGTGTTGCGCGCCCAGCAGGGCGACCGACGGGCATTCGATCTGCTGGTGGTGAAATACCAGCATCGCGTGCTGCGTCTGGTCGGGCGTTTCGTCCGTGATCCGGATCAGGCGTTCGATCTCGCCCAGGAAGCGTTCATCAAGGCCTATCGTGCGCTCGGGAATTTTCGCGGGGAAAGCGCCTTCTATACCTGGTTGTACCGGATCGCCGTCAACACGGCCAAAAACCAGTTGGCTGCTCATGCCCGCGAAGGTTATTCCGTGTCACTGAACTCTGGTGGCGGAGACGAGTCTGAAGAGTCATTACCAGAGCCAGAGGCGTTGCGCGATTATGCAAGCCCCGAGGATATGGCCGCCACGAACGAGTTGGAGGCGGAAATCCGCGCGGCGATCAAGGCATTGCCGGAAGACTTGCGTACGGCACTCACCTTGCGGGAAATGGAAGGATTGAGCTACGAGGAGATCGCGGTGGTGATGAACTGCCCGATCGGTACCGTGCGTTCGCGCATTTTCCGTGCACGCGAGGCGGTGGAAGAACGGATACGGCCTCTGCTCAATGCATGAGGGCGTTGAGCAAGCCTTGGAAACTGACCTGTTTGGAACCCGCTGTGAACTTGGGGGACGATTGAATGACTACGCAACATCAACAGAATGCTCATCCCGTGTCCACGATGACCGCTGAAGAAGCGTTGTCGGCATGGTGGGATGGCGAGTGTGCCGATCAGCATGTACCGTGCGTCGATCGCTTCCTGGCCATGGCGACGGGTGATGCCCGCCAGAGTCTCCGGAGCTATTCGCTGATCGGTGCTGCGCTGCGGCATGAGCCGCTGGATATGCGGGACATTTCCCTGCTGGTTTCCGCGCGACTGGCTCAGGATGCTGCACGGGCCGACGAGGTTGTTCATGCCGCGCAGTCACCGGCACCCGCCGTGCTGCCATTTCCGCAGTCGCGGGTGCGGCGCTCGATCAATGCCTGGCGCGGCGGGATTGCGGCTTCCTTCGTGGCAGCGCTTGTGGGCATCGGTGTCTGGATGATGCCGCAGCAGGGCACCGAGCTGCCGTCGGCACCTGTCGGTACCGGCAACGCCCTTCAGGCTTCTGTCAGTCCGGGCACGATGCCCAAGTCCCCGGGGCTTGAGCCGGTCGCGATGCAGGTCGCGCCTGGCAGCGTCCTGCCGGCGTGGGCTCAGGCGTCATCTGCACGCAAGGCGCCGATGAACCCGTACCTGATGACGCATTTCGAATCCGCTTCCCCGGATCTGTCCGAAGTGATGCCCACATTGCGCATGATCAATTTTCATCCGGAGTAATCGATGGCGCGAGGGAATGTCGGACGCTGCATGATCGGTGCGTGGATGATGACGGCGTTGCTCGTCGGTCCGGCCGCATGGGCGCAGTCCGTAAACGTCTTTCAGATCGAATATCTGCACACGATTTCGGATGTGCCCGCTGCCGACGCGATGGCCTCCGAGCCGGATGCGGTCGCCCGTTTGGCGGCGATGACCGAAGCGATGCGCCAACGAAACTATGTTGGTACGTATGTCCATGTACGTGGTGACCAGATCGACACGACGCGTATCGAGCATTTGCTGACCGAACATGGCCCGCAGGAGCGTTTGGTGACGCTCAATGGCGAACCCCGGGAAATCGTCCGGCATGGCGCACACTGTGAATGCCAGTGGCCGAGCCGCAAGGAGGTGGTTTTCGGCGATTTCCCCGGCGTGCGGTCCCGGTTGTCGGGGGAGCGATTCGCCCAACCAGAGCAACTGACGCCCAACTATCGCATCGTCGGGTTGGGGGTTTCGCGCGTCGCCGACCGCGCCTGTCACGTGGTTGGTTTGATTCCCCGCGATGCGTTGCGTTACGGCTACAAGCTCTGTATCGGAGATGCGGACCATCTGTTGCTCCGCATGAGCATCTACAACGAGGACGGGTTGCCGATCGAGCATGATTTTTTCACGCAGATGGCCGAACCGGTCACCATCCCTGCGGCGTCTGGGGGGGCGTCCGGGGCCGATCCGATTCCGTTGGGCTCGCCCAAGACCATCCCGCCGGGGTTCAAGGTGGTCGAGGATCGGCATGTCGAGCCGCCGAAGCCTCTGGCTGCCGATGAGGGCTGGACCGTGTCTCCCGATCTTCCGGGGTATCACGTCAAAAGCCGCGTCTGGCGCGAAAACCCGGTAACACACCATCGCTTCGAACACATGATCGTGACGGACGGGCTGTCAACGGCATCGGTTTTTGTTGAAGATATTCCGGAAAAGCAGCGCCTTGATCCCGATGCGGCCAAATACGGCATGAATATTTACGTGCGTCAGTCCGGCTCGATGCGGATTACCGTGATCGGCGACTTGCCCATGGCTGCAATCAAGCAGATCTGTCAGTACACGGTCCCGGCCAAGATGGCTGCAGGGCGTGAGGCTGAGGGGAATCCCCTGCATGCACCCGGCAGTGAGGTGCGGTAAATCCATGAAGCATTCCCTCGATGTTTCCTCGTCCCGCGCGGAGCCCGTGACGGGCTCGTTGGCGCATGCGACGCAGCAATTTGCGACGGCAGATACAGCCACCGGCGAGATCGCATCCACCGAGATGATCCGTGAACAGGGGGAAGTGGTGGCTTTGGTGCCGGGCGGTGTGCTGGTCGAAACCCAGCGCGCGAGCGGCTGCGCCTCCTGTTCCTCGCAGAAGGGCTGTGGCGTACGCGTTTTACAGGGCGTATTCGGCGGTCGTCGTCATCGCGTCACGGCTCAGACGACCCTTCCGCTGCGGATCGGCGATCGTGTGGAATTGGTGTTGCCGGCATCGGCCCTGGTGCACGCAGCCCTCCTGATGTACCTGCTGCCGCTGGTGGCGCTGGTGGTGGGCGCCGTGATCGGCCAGATCGTATTCCATACAAACGGGGCCGCCATTCTGGGTAGTGCATCCGGCTTCGTTCTTTCCCTCGTCCTTGTCGCTCGGCTGCAATCCGCAACCCATCGTCAGGGCCGTTTTGCGCCCCGGGTCGAGCAGGTGCTTTTCCGGGCGGCAGACTGAGCAAAGCGGGTTGGGCATCGGCGTGGATTCCGCTGGGTGCTCGTTGTTTTTGCGGTAAACTGGTCGCGAACAGTCGATATTTGCCCTCCAGGACGTGATCCACCTCATGCCACATCCCTTCGCGCTTTCCGCTTTTTTTCGACGTCGTTTGGCGTCGCGGCGACCTGCCGGCAATCGTGCCGCGTTTGTGCTTGCCTTGCTCGTGCCCTTGACCGGTCTCGTTGTCGGCTGCAATGAGCAGGCGCCCACGGCGCAGGTTCGCGGGCTCCCCGATTTTTCCGCGCTCGTCGCTGCAAACAACGATTCAGTCGTCAATGTCCGGGCCATCGTGCCGTTGCCGGCCATGTCCGATGATGCCCAGAGTGATAAGGCCCCATCCAAAGACGACAAGAATCTGGATGAGTTTTTCCGGCAGTTTTTCGGGTTCAATGGGCAAACGCCGCCCGCGGATGGCGGCTCAGGCCAAACTGCGCCACCCGCACCGCCCAAGCCGGAATCCAGCAGCGGGTCCGGGTTTGTCCTGAGTTCCGATGGATACATTCTGACGAACGAGCATGTGGTGGATGGCGCCAGTGAGGTCTTCGTGCGGTTGCTGGATGGTCGAGAGTTTCGGGCCAAGGTACGGGGGATCGACGTGCCCGGTGATATTGCCCTGCTCAAGATCGACGCGAAGGGCCTGCGCCCGGTCAAACTGGGGAATTCGGACCTCGTCAAGCCCGGTCAGTGGGCAGTGGCGATCGGCTCGCCCTTCGGGTTCGATCACTCCGTCACGGCGGGGGTGATCAGCGCGAAGGGGCGGTCGCTCCCCGACGAGGCTGACCAGCGTTATGTGCCGTTCCTGCAGACGGATGTAGCGATCAATCCCGGCAGTTCGGGCGGCCCGCTCTTCAACGTGAATGGCGCGGTGGTCGGCATCAATTCGCAGATTTTCACCGAGTCGGGCGGGTATAACGGTCTCTCCTTCGCGATTCCAATCAATTACGCCATGCAGGTCGTCGATCAGCTCAAGCGTTTCGGCAAGGTCGAGCGGGGGTTCCTCGGCGTGCAGATCCAGTCCGTGGATCGCGCCATGGCCTCCGCGCTGGGTCTGGATCGTCCGACCGGTGCGCTGATTACCGGTTTCATTGCGGCGTCCCCGGCCGAGAAGTCCGACCTGCAGCCTGGTGATGTCATCCTATCCGCCAATGGCGAACCCATTACCGAATCCAGCGATCTGCCTCAGGTGATCGGTGTCTTGCCCCCGGATTCCGATGTCAAGTTGCGTGTCCTGACTCAGGGCAAACAGCACACGGTGGTTGTCCGGCTCGGTACCTTGCCGACGGATGCGCCGGCCCAGGTGCAATCCATGAAGTCCCATGATCTGATCATCAACGACTACGGCTTGCTGTTGACCGAAGAGGCGCATCAGATTCGGATCAAGGCGGTGGCGCCAAATGGTCCGGCCGCCAAGGCGGGCCTGAGCGCCCAGGATATTCTTTTGACGTTCAATCAGCGCCCGCTGGACTCCCTGGCGGCAGCGGAGGCCGCATTCAATGCGGCGCGGAAGGATGCGCCCAACGCCGTGCTGATCCGCCGTGGCGACCAGCAGCATTTCCTGGCGTTGTCGGCCCAGCCGGATTGAGTCAACCTCGTCAGGCCGGTGAATCGGTTATACTGCCGCGCTTTGCGTTGCGCGATAGTAGGTCGCGCGAAAGCTCTTAGCGGGCGCGGTCCCGTTGGCCGGGCACGTTTTCCCGATGATCAATTGACCTATTACCGAGTAAATTTATGTCCGAACGGCTCTCGCTGATTCGCAATTTTTCGATTATTGCCCATATCGACCACGGCAAGTCGACCCTGTCCGACCGTATCATTCAACTGTGCGGCGGTCTTTCCGACCGCGAAATGGATGCCCAGGTGCTCGATTCGATGGATATCGAGCGCGAACGCGGCATCACCATCAAGGCACAGAGCGTTTCCCTTGATTACGCCGCAAGGAACGGCAAGACCTATCGCCTCAATTTCATCGACACGCCGGGCCATGTGGATTTTTCCTACGAGGTGTCTCGTTCGCTGGCCGCCTGCGAGGGGGCATTGCTGGTCGTGGACGCATCCCAGGGGGTCGAGGCGCAGTCGGTGGCCAACTGTTATACGGCCATCGATCTTGGTCTGACGGTCGTACCCGTGTTGAACAAGATCGATCTGCCCGCCGCCGAACCGGATCGCGTGAAAGGGGAAATCGAGGACGTGATCGGCATCGATGCCCGGGATGCCGTCCTCACCTCCGCCAAGACCGGTGTGGGCGTACAGGATGTCATCGAGCGTTTGATCGAGGAAATCCCGCCGCCGGTCGGCAACGAGGAAGGGCCGCTGAAGGCGCTGATCATCGACTCCTGGTTCGATAATTACGTGGGGGTCGTCGCCCTCGTCCGCGTGATTGATGGCTGCATCCTGCCCAAGCGGAAGATCAAGGCCATGGGCACCGGGGATGTCTTCCTCGTCGACAAGGTGGGGGTATTCACGCCCAAGACCCTGCCCCGCGAGGGTTTGTATGCCGGCGACGTGGGCTTCGTGATTGCCGGGATCAAGGATATCGATTCGGCCAAGGTCGGCGATACCCTGACTGATGCGGAAAACGGCGCGACCCAGGCCTTGCCCGGCTTCAAGGAAATGCAGCCGCGGGTCTTCTCCGGGCTGTATCCGGTCGAGGGTGAGGATTACGAGGATCTCCGCGAGGCCCTGCGCAAGCTGCGGCTGAACGATGCGGCGCTGCACTTCGAGCCGGAGGTGTCCCAGGCCTTGGGTTTCGGATTCCGCTGCGGCTTTCTGGGGTTGCTCCACATGGAGATTGTCCAGGAACGCCTGGAGCGCGAATACGATCTCGATCTGATCACGACGGCGCCGACCGTTGTCTATGAGATCGAAGAGACGGACGGTACCGTCAATCAGATCCACAATCCGGCCCAGTTGCCCAATGTCAGCAATATCAAGGAAATGCGCGAGCCCATCATCGAGGCGAGCATTTTCTGCCCTGACGAGTACGTGGGTGCCGTGATCGGTCTCTGCATCGAGAAGCGCGGCGTGCAGAAGAACATGAGTTATGCCGGCAAGCAGGTCACCCTGATTTTCGAACTGCCGTTGGGCGAGGTCGTGCTGGATTTCTTCGACCGGCTCAAATCGGTGAGTCGCGGATATGCCTCGTTCGACTACAAGTTCGTCCGCTTCCAGGCGGCGGATCTCGTGAAGATGGACATGCTGATCAACGGCGAGGTGGTCGATGCACTCTCCCTGATCGTGCATCGCAGCGTCGCCCAGTCCCGCGGGCGCAGTCTGGCCGAAAAATTGAAGGAACTCATTCCCTCCCAGATGTTCGAAGTGGCTGTGCAGGCGGCTATCGGGGCGAAGATCATTGCCCGGACGACGGTCAAGGCCATGCGCAAGAACGTGTTGGCCAAATGTTACGGCGGCGATGTTTCCCGCAAGAAAAAGCTGCTCGAAAAGCAGAAAAAGGGCAAGAAACGCATGAAACAGGTGGGGCAGGTGGAAGTGCCGCAGGAGGCATTCCTGGCCGTGCTGCAAATGGATTCGAACAAGTGATCGTGCTGATCGCGCATTGACTGACGGAGAAAACGACTTTGGACTTTACGCTGATTCTCGTGCTGGGCACGTTGTTGACGGGGCTGATCTGGCTGACCGATTCCCTGCTGTTCAAACCGGCCCGCACGCGCAGGGCGGGGACTGGCGAGGTCTCGGACAAGCCTGTCGAGATCCACGAGCCGCTGTTGGTCGATTATGCCCGGTCGTTCTTTCCGGTCCTGCTGATCGTCCTGGTGGTTCGGTCGTTCATCGCCGAGCCCTTCCGCATCCCCTCCGGTTCGATGATGCCGACCCTGCTGGTGGGTGATTTCATTTTGGTGAACAAGTTCAGCTATGGCCTGCGCCTGCCGGTGCTCGATACCAAGATCCTGCCGATCGGCGAACCGAAGCGCGGGGATGTGGTCGTGTTCCGTTACCCCAAGGATCCCAAGGTGGATTACATCAAGCGGATCATCGGGTTGCCAGGCGACCATATTCGCGTGGTCGGCAACAAACTGTGGGTCAACGATGTGCTGCAACCGGAAAAACTCGTGGGCGTCTATCCCGGGGATGACGCGATGCGTATGGCCGGCACGGACGTCTATGAGGAAAATCTCACCGGAATCCAGCACAAGGTTCTGTTCGAGAAAGATGGCTATCGCCGCGACGGCGAATGGGTCGTGCCGCCCCATCATTATTTCGCCATGGGCGACAATCGCGACAACAGCAACGACAGTCGCTATTGGGGGTTTGTCCCCGAAGCCAATCTGGTGGGCAAGGCCTTTATTATTTGGTTGCATTGGGACTGGAAAGACGGCAAATTTGATGCCAGTCGCATCGGCAAGAGCGTCCACTAATTGTTTGATCACCGTCAGTTTAAGGAAGAGGAAACGAGCATGATGCCCCATCATTCAACCCTGTCGTTCACGCAGGGACCCAAGCGCCAGGCCGGCATGACGCTGATCGGATTGATCCTGTACGCGTTCATCGCGTTCTTTGTCGCGATTTTGCTGATGAAGATCGTGCCGCTCTACCTCACCGACCAGAAGATCACCAGTATCTTCACGCAATTGAAGAACTTTCATGGCGGGCCGCAGGAAATCCGTTCGACGATCGATAAGCAGCTGGATGTGAACGAGGTCGACAACATTACGGCGAAGGATTTCAAGATCACGCCCTTTGGCAATGGCTTCAAGGTGCAATACAACTACGAGGGGCGCGCGGACATCGTCGGCAATCTGGCCATCGTGGCGTCTTTCGAACATCAAGTGAATGTCAGTCCCTAAGTCCAGTTTGAAGTCAACCAGCCCCCTGGTGGGCGAACCGGAGCGTCTGGCTCAGTTGCTGGGCATCGAATTCGCCGAGTCCGACCTTCTGGTCATGGCCCTGCGACATCGATCCGCCGGCAACCTCAACAACGAGCGGCTCGAGTTTCTGGGCGATGCCATCCTGAACCTCGTGATTGCCGACCGACTCTACGCGCTGCATCCCGATGCTGCAGAGGGCGCTCTGTCCCGCTGGCGGGCCAGTGTCGTGCGCGAGGAGACGCTGGCCACGGTCGCGCGGGGTCTGAACCTGGGGGATTATCTGGTCCTGGGTTCCGGTGAGCTGAAAAGCGGAGGGTTTCGTCGCGACTCCATCCTGGCCGATGCGCTGGAAGCCACCATCGGCGCCGTATATCTCGATCAGGGTTTTGCCGTGGCCAAGGCCATGGTCGAGCGCCTTTTTGCCGCGTTGCTGGAAAATCTGCCTGATGCGGCCAGCCTGAAGGATCCCAAGACGCGTCTTCAAGAATTTCTTCAGAGCGGCAAGCTCGATCTGCCGACCTACGAAGTCACCGACGTGCGTGGACAGGCGCACAAGCAGGTGTTCGAGGTGACCTGCCGCTTGACGCACAACCAACTGACCAGCGTGGGGCGGGGGAGTTCGCGCCGCAAGGCGGAGCAGGCGGCGGCAGAGCGGATGCTGGTGCAACTGACGGCGGCAACGGGGTCATCGCCCCGGCAGGGTGGTCATGAGGCCGGTTGATGCCGCTGCGCCCGGTGAGGCGGGGACAACCCTGCGTTTCGGGCAGATCGCGATCGTCGGCCGTCCGAACGTCGGCAAGTCCAGCCTGCTCAATCGCCTGGTCGGTCAGAAGATCAGCATCACCGCGCCTAAGCCGCAGACGACCCGTCACCGGATCACCGGGATCTTGAGCGAGGATAGGGGTCAGATCGTCTTTGTCGATACGCCCGGCATTCACCAGGGCGGCAGCGATGCCCTGAATCGTCAACTCAACCGGACGGCGCGGAGCGGTTTTGACGATGTGGATATGATCCTGTTCGTGGTTCAGGCCGGTCGTTTTACCGAGGAGGATGCCGCCGTGCTGGCGCTGGTTCGTCAGGCAAATCTGCCGACGATTCTGCTCGTCAACAAGATCGATCTCGTCAAGGACAAGGCGGCGCTGCTGCCCTTTCTGATGGAGATGCAGGGGCGCTTCGACTTCACCGCGCTGTACCCGATATCCGCCCGCCGTGACCGGGGTTTTGAAGGTCTCATCGATCTGTTGTTCACGCATCTGCCCGTGGGTGAACCCATGTACGATCCGGATGAGGTGACGACGATCACCACCCGGTTCATGGCTGCAGAAATCATCCGCGAAAAGCTTGCCCGTCTGTTGCATGACGAGTTGCCCTACAAGACTACGGTGATGATCGAGCGATTTGCCAGTGCGCCGACGGTCACGGAAATCGATGCCGTCATCTACGTTGCTCGGGAAAGTCAGAAGGGGATCGTGATCGGCAAGGGCGGCAGCAAGCTCAAGGAAGTGGGCAGCCAGGCCCGGCACGATCTTGAGCAGATGCTGGAAACCCGCGTCATGCTGCAGCTCTGGGTGCGCGTCCGCGAAGACTGGGCCGATGACGAGCGCGCCGTGCAGTCGCTTGGCTATCAGTTGCCCGAATAACCGCCGGAGCCGTCGTGACCCGCGCTTATGTGCTCCACACGCGGCCCTGGCGCGAAACGAGCCTGCTGGTTGACTGGTTCACGGAAGATCATGGGCGATTGATGACCCGGCAGCGCGGCGCGCGTCAGTCGGGACGAAAGTCCACGGGGCGGCCATTGCCTTTTCAGGGGGTACAGATGGTGCTCGCCGGTCGGGGCGACATGAAGACCGCGACTCAGATCGACCTGACGGAACCGCCGCGTATCCTGTCCGGGCAGTCCTTGGCCGTAGGCTTTTATTTCAACGAATTGTTGATGCGCACCCTGGAGCGACAGGAGCCGATGCCTGGGCTGTTTTGTCGTTATGGCGAGGCGCTGGCTCAGTTGTCGTGCCAGGCTCTTCAACTGGGTATCGTTATCCGGGGGTTCGAACGTGACCTGCTCGATGAACTCGGATTCGGCATCGACTGGACCCATACGGCAGACTTGGCTGAGACCCTTGAGGCCGACGCGACCTACTGGGTCGATGCCGAGGTCGGTATTCTCTCGCGACCGGCCCCGGGCGGGCTTTCGTTGCCGGGACGCGTGCTCCAGGCAATAGCAGGAGATAAACTGCCCGACTCGAATTCGGATCAGCGCCTGGCGCGGGATCTGATGCAATATTTGTTGCGTCCGCACGTGGGCTCGGCCCCGTTTCGTAGCCGGGAACTGTGGCAGTCCGTGCCCAGCCCCGATCGTGCTATCGCTGATTCATAAGACAGGAATAGACATCATGACGAATCGCGTCACCGCCCATGCACCGTTGCTGGGCCTGAACATTGACCATGTGGCCACCTTGCGCCAGGCGCGGGGCACGCTGTACCCCGATCCCGTGCTTGCCGCCCTGATGGCTGAGCAGGCCGGGGCCGACAGTATTACCTTGCACCTGCGTGAGGACAGACGGCATATCCAGGATCGCGACGTGCTGCGTCTGCGCGACATGCTGCAGACCCGGATGAATCTGGAGATGGCGGTGACGGACGAGATGATCGATTTCGCCTGTCGCGTGAAACCGCACGATTGCTGCCTCGTTCCGGAGCGGCGCGAGGAATTGACGACAGAAGGGGGGCTGGATGTCGCCAGCCAGATCGATCGGGTACACGCGGCCTGTGAGCGGCTGGCGGACGCCGGCATTCGCGTGTCGCTGTTCATCGCGCCCGACCCACGCCAGATCGATGCGGCGGTGGCCTGCGAGGCACCCGTCATCGAACTGCATACCGGGCACTATGCCGATGCCCAGGAAGATGCGCAGCAAAAACAGATTCTGAACGAAATCATCCGCGTGGCGCGCGATGCAGCGGACGTGGGCCTGCAGGTCAACGCCGGGCACGGGCTGCACTATCACAACGTGCAAGCCGTCGCCGCCATCCCACAGATCGAGGAGCTCAACATCGGCCATGCCATCATCGCCCGGGCCGTATTCTGCGGATTGCCCCAGGCCGTGCAGGAAATGAAGCAGCTGATGCTGTCGGCACGTCAGCGCTGATTCTGGCGTTCATTGAATGATCTTGGGTGTCATCGCGTGATCGTGGGTATCGGTACCGATCTTGTCGAGATTGCGCGGATTGCGCAGGGTCATGGCCGATACGGAGATAAATTCCTCGGCCGGGTGCTGGGTGATGTGGAGCTGGTGAACTGTCCGCTGCCGGATTCGGCGCGCTTTGCTGCCTGGGTCGCCAAGCGGTTCGCCGCCAAGGAGGCCGCCGTCAAGGCATTGGGTACCGGGTTTCGTGATGGCATCTGCCTGCAGGATATCCAGACCGTGCACGACCCCCTCGGCGCACCGAGTCTTCAGTTCAGCGGGAGAGCGCTTCAGCGGCTTAATGCCCTGGGCGCCACGCGGGTTCATCTCAGCCTGAGCGACGAGCGGCAGTACGCTCTGGCGTTCGTGGTGATCGAGCGCTGCTGACGACGCCAGCCACTCTTGTTCCCAAAGGGAAAATCGCGTAGAATCCGCGCCTCATTTCTCCTGCCTGACCGTGGCGCATACGGCAGGCTGCTTTATCAATCCACAGGAGCACACTATGCGACATTACGAAATCGTGTTCATGGTCCATCCGGACCAGAGTGAACAAGTTCCCGCCATGATCGAGCGTTACCGCGGCATTATCGAGAATTCCGGCGGCAAGGTTCACCGTCTGGAAGACTGGGGCCGTCGTCAGCTGGCCTATCCGATCAACAAGCTCGTCAAGGCGCATTACGTCATGATGAACGTCGAATCCGACCAGGCTGCTCTGGCAGAGCTCGAAGAAGCCTTCCGCTTCAACGACGCCGTTCTGCGTCACCTGACTTCCCGGATGGATGCGGCCGAGACCGAACCGTCCGTCATCATGCGCGAACGGGACAACGAGCGTCGTCCGCGTCGTCGTGACGACGATCAGGAAGGTAGCCGTTTCGATCGCGACGAGGACGAGTCGGTCGAAAAAGACGAAAGCGCCGAAGTCAACGAATAACAGTCAGGGGAACTCATCATGTCACGTTTTTTCCGCCGCAAGCGTTTCTGCCGTTTTACCGCTGAGAACGTCAAGCAGATCGATTACAAGGATATCGACACCTTGAAGCAGTACCTCACCGAAACCGGCAAGATCGTACCCAGCCGTGTTACCGGTACCGCTGCTCGCTATCAGCGTCAGCTGCAGACCGCCATCAAGCGCGCCCGTTTTCTCGCGTTGCTGCCGTACACCGATCGTCACTGATCGCCTCGGTTACAACGTTCAGGAGTTAAATCATGCAAGTCATTTTGTTGAACAAAGTAGAAAATCTGGGCGCCCTGGGTGATGTCGTGAACGTCCGTGCAGGCTATGCGCGCAACTTTCTGATCCCCTATGGCAAGGCCAAGGCCGCCACCAAAGTCAATCTGGCCGAGTTCGAAGCCCGTCGTGCCGAACTGGAGCGTATTGCCGCCGAGGAATTGGCCGTTGCGCGTGCCGAAGCCGAGAAGCTGAGCGAAGCCACAGTCACCATCCCCGTCAAGGCTGGTAGCGAAGGCAAGCTGTTCGGTTCCGTCGGCACGACGGAAATTGCCGAAGCGGTTGCCAACGCCTATGGCGTGGCACTCGAGAAGCGTCACGTGCGTATGCCGGAAGGTCCGTTGCGTTCGATCGGCGAGTTCGATGTGGCGATCCACCTGCACACCGACGTCGATGCGAGCGTCAAGGTGATCGTGGTCGGCGAAGAATAAGCCGATCTTCGGATCCGCCCCGGAAATAAGCCCCCGCGCCGCCTGGCTGCGGGGGCTTTTTAATTATGGGCCAACAACGCCGTGGACCCTAAAGCGATCGCCAGCGTGCGATCTGTGATCAGTGACCCACTTCGCTATGGATGATCACGTCATGACGCTCCAGCTTGCCTTCGCCGCTGAAGGCTTCCTTCGGGAGCGGATTCTGGTGTGCGGCACGGAAGTCGGGGCTGCCGACCCAGTTCTCGAAGGCCTGCTTGTCCTGCCAGTGCGTGAGTACGATATACACACCGGCGCCGGACTCCGGATCGGGACGGAGGATTTCCATTCGGACGAACCCGGGTTGCTTGTCCACCTGTCCGGCCCGGGCGCGAAATCGCGCCTCGAAAGCCTCTTGCCATCCTTCGGCGATGGGTACGCGGTTTGCAACGACATACATGAATTGACTCCTGAAGTATTTAAAGAATGACGTGAGTAAGGTTGCTGTTGGACGGCAATAGTTCCGGGTGAGCCCAAATGTCCTTTATTCGGTGGACGCCGCCTTCCGATTCCCTGATGGTACCGTGCGAAACTTTTCGTCGGTTTTTTTTGCCTAAGATCGTGTTCTTTCTCTCAAGCAAATACCGGAGGTGTTGATGATGATTGCTTCGTCCTTGATCAAATCGCGTTCCCTGGTTCTGTTTGCGGGCGCCGTGCTGGTGTCGTCCGCAATGCCTGCTGGCGTGGCCCTGGCGGGTACGCCCGAAGAGCCCAGCATCCATTCCCTGACGCCAGCGGAGGTTCAGTCCGGTGCCCTGACCATCGAACAGGGTCACGAGGGCGTTCGCTATGTGTCCGGCGGCGTTGGCGTCGAGGAACGCGCCTGGCTGGCTGCACATGAGTCCCAGTTCAATACGCGATTGACCTTTGCGGTGGAGCCTGGCGGGGCTTTTGTCTCCGATGTCCAGGTATTGATTACGGCCGGGCAGGGCAAGACCGTGCTGAAGACGACGACGAATGGCCCCAAGTTGTTGGCGGAGTTGCCGGCAGGTAGCTATG